>DASCNH010000043.1:0-38067 GCA_036011365.1 Planctomycetota bacterium
TCCAGACCGCGTTCCTTCGAGCCCGTCTCCTTGCGCACGTTGCGCTCGATCACCGCCAGCTCCTGGTCGCTGGGGGGCCGGCGTGAGAGGTGATTGTCCAGGTAGTGCAGCATGGCCGGGTGCGCGGCCGAGGCGGAGAGCATATCCGCGAAGGTGCCGTGCAGATTTCCGCGCAGGACCGTGTGCTCGTAGTCCGGAATGTAGATGTTGGATGGCCAGCCCTTGGTGAAACTGACATTGAAGTGGTTGCGCCAGAATTCGCAGAGCACTTCGTCCGCCTGGCGGTCACTGTAGATGGCGCGCAAACCCACGGCCTCCACCAGCTCCCGCACGGGAAGGCGGCGGGCCCGGTCTCGGGTGCGGCGCTCCTGGCCGGTGGCGTTGGCGGGCGTGGGCCGATACACATAGTCCTCGCACGCCAAGGGGCTGAGCTCCAGCGTCTCCAGCTCCTCCAGCTTGTCCACCAGGTGCTGGGGCCCGGCGCGCTGCGCCGTCAGTTGATCCTCAAGCCACTTGTCCACGCCACCGGCTACCAGGCGTTCCACCTCACCGGGGCGGTGCCCGAATGACAGGCGCGAGAGCACATGCACGGCGCGCTCGCGCTCGGAGAGCGGAGCCAGATCAGCACCAGGGGCGGGGGCTGGGTGTCTTCTGAAGTAGGTCGTCGGCTGGCTCATGGTGTCCTGTAACCGGATCGGCGCTCAGGGTTTCTTCGATAGGTCCAGCTCTAGGGAGCGGGCATCCCGCAGGGCCGTCACCCCCGCCAGGAAGGTCTGAAGGTCCATCACCTCCTGCTCCCGGGTGCCCCGGCGCCGCAGGGCCAGGGTGCCGTCGGCAGCCTCCCGTTCGCCCACGATGCCCATGAAGGGCACCTGGTCGTGCTGGGCCTGCTTGATCTTCTTGTTCATGTGGCCCGGGTCGTCCATGCAGCGCACGCGCAGACCGGCGGCCCGCAGCTCTGCTGCGTAGGCCTGACAGGTCTCCGCCTGCTCCTCGCGGATGGGAATCAGGGCCACCTGCTCCGGCGCCAGCCAGAGCGGGAAGCGCCCGCCGAAGTGTTCGATCAACCCGCCCACGAAACGCTCGAATGATCCCAGGATGGCCCGGTGCACCATGATCGGCCGCTTGGGCTTGCCGTCGCTTCCCGTGTAGTTGAGGTCGAAGCGTTCCGGTAGGTTGAAGTCGCACTGGACAGTGGAGTTCTGCCATTCGCGCCCGAGGGCATCCTTGACCTTGAAGTCGATCTTCGGCCCGTAGAAGGTGCCACCACCCTCGTCGACCTCAAGCTCGATCCCCGCCTGGAGCGCTCCGTCCGAGAGCGCCCCCATGGCCTTCTCCCAGATCTCGTCAGAACCGATCGAATGGTCCGCAGGGCGTGTCGCCAGGTAGGCGGTGTACTCGTAGCCGAAGGCGGTCAGGATGGTGACGACCAACTCCAACACGCCGGCGATCTCCCCGGCCAGCTGGTCTGGCGTGCAGAAAATGTGGCTGTCGTCCTGGGTGAAGCCGCGCACGCGCAGCATGCCATGCAGGGTGCCCGAACGTTCGTAGCGGTAGACCGTACCCAGCTCCGCCCAGCGCAGGGGCAACTCCCGATAGCTGCGCCCACGGCTCTGGTAGATCAGGATATGTCCGGGGCAGTTCATGGGCTTGACGCGATAGGGCATCCCGTCGATCTCCATGGGCGCGTACATCATCTCGCCGTAGTTCTCGATGTGGCCGGAGATGCCGAAGAGATCCTCACGGCCCACATGGGGCGTGTAGATCGGCTCGTAGCCGCGCTCGCGGTGCAGGCCCCACCAGAAGTCCTCGATCTCACGGCGCACCACGCCCAGGCGCGGATGCCAGAAAACAAAGCCGGCACCGGCCACCTCGTGCGTACTGAACAGATCCAGGTCCGCCCCCAGGCGCCGGTGGTCCCGTTTCTTCACCTCCTCCAACCAGGCCAGGTGCTCCGTGAGGGATTCCTTTTCCCAGAAGGCCGTACCGTAGACGCGTTGCAACATGGGCCGGCTCTCGTCCCCGCGCCAGTAGGCCCCGGCCAGGGTCTGCAGATTGAAGTGGTAACCGCGATTCAGGCGATCAATGTGCGGCCCCTCGCACAGATCCTCCCAGTTGCCGTGGGACCAGAAGGTGATGGCCTCGCCCTCTGGAATCGCGTCCAGGCCCTCGACTTTGTAGTCCTGGCCGCGTTCCAGCAGGCGTGTGCGCGCCGTCTCCCGATCGTATTCGGCGCACTCCATCTCCGGTGTCTTCTTGGCGATGCGCCGCATCTCCTTCTCGATGCGCTTCAAGTCCTTCTCCACCAGGGGCTCGGGCAGATCGAAGTCATAGTAGAACCCGTGCTCGATGGCCGGCCCGAAGCCGAACTTCACCCCCGGATACAGGTTCTGGACGGCGGACGCCATCAGGTGCGCCACGGAATGGCGCAGGGTCGCCAGGGGATAGGACTCCCCCACCTGGGGAGCGCTGGAGGCATCGTTCATGGGATCGTCTGTCTGGTAGTCAGGTCAGCCACGCGCCCCGACCTGGAGCACGACCGGCTCTGGCATCCTACACGGCGGAGCGCGTGCCGCTAACCAGAATGCGGCGCTCGAGCCCGTTTCCAGCTCTCAGGGCCAAATGCGCACCTCGGTTTCCAGGCGCAGGCCGGTTTGCTGGGCCACCAGGTCGCGGGTGTCTTCGATCAAGGTGAGGACATCCGTGGCGCTGGCCCCGCCGCTGTTGATGATGAAGTTGGCGTGACGCGGGCTGACCAGGGCGGCGCCCCGGCGTAGCTCCTTGCCGCCGCACTCGTCAATCAGCTGGCCGGCGCCGCGGCCGCCGGAGAGTTCCGGGTCCGGGTTCTTGAAGATGCAACCGGAGGAGGCTTCGGTCACCGGTTGCACGGCGTTCTTCTCGCGCAGACAGGAATCCATGGCCGTGGCCACGGCGGCGCGCTCGCTGACCTCCAGGGCCAGCACCACGCCCAGGGCGATGTTCTCCCCCAGGCCCCCGTCGCGGTAACCGGGGTTGGCCTGGGCCCGCGGGATGTCCACCAGCTCACCTTCTGGCGTGATGACGCGCACGGCCTCGACCACATCCCAGAAGTCACCCCAATGCCCACCGGCGTTCATGGCCGCCGCTCCCCCGGCGCTGCCGGGCACACCCACTAGGCCCTCCAGGCCGGACCAACCCAGCTCCCGGGCCGTGCGCAGGAGGCCCGGCAAGCTGGCTCCGGCCCAGGCCACCAGGCGCGGATCCTCATCCCGGGGGGCCGGCGCCACCCGCGCGAGTTGCTCGGCCCGTTGTTCCCCGCTGTCTGACAGGGCCTCGCCACCGTTCGCGCCCGCGCCGGGACGGAAGATGCGCCCCATGCGCGTGGTACTGAGCACGACGAAATCCAGCTCTCCATCGGCGATCAACAGGTTGGCCCCCCCTCCCAGCACACGGGCGGCCAGCCCCCGCTCCCGGAGCAGCAGCCAGACCTCCCGGAATTCATCCGGTGTCGCCGGCTCCAGCAGCCAGGGCGCGCGCCCGCCCACCTTCATGGTGGTGCGCCCGGAGAGGTCAGCTGCGGGGAGCGCCGCGCAGGGCCAGGTCGTGGAGCAGTTCATCCTTGATCCCATCGATGTCACCGGCGCCCAGCACCAGGGCGGCGCTCTCCGCCGGCAGGCCGTTCGCCAACACACGTGAACTGGCGCTGGGCGGTCCGCCGGCCACGGCCTCCACTCCGGCGCGTGTCAGGCGCGCCACCAGGTCCGTGACGCCATCCATGCTGTGTCCGGCGGCATCGATGACCGTGCGCGCCCCGTAGATGTCCGCCACGACCACGCGGTCCACACCGCGCAGGCTCTCCACGAACTCGTCCATGAAGCGCGCCGTGCGACTGTGTTGGTGGGGCTGGAAGAGCACATGCAGGGGCTTGCCCGGCAGGGCCCGACGGGCGGCCTCCACCACCGCGGCCACCTCCGTGGGGTGGTGGGCGTAGTCGTGGATGACCTCGCAGCCCCCGGCCGTGCCCCAGGGTTCGAAGCGCCGTCCCACGCCGCGGAAACGGGCCAAGGCCCGGGCACAGGCCTCGGCGGCCAGTCGTGGCTCAACCCCCAGCTCCGGCGCGGCCAGACCGATCACAAGGCCCAGGGCCAGGGCCGCGTTCTCCACCTGGAAGGCCCCGGGCAGGTGCAGCCCGATGGGCGGTGTGGCCCAACCCGGTCCCAAGAGGCGGAAGCGGAAGCGACCCTGCTGCTGGCCGAGGAGCTCCACGCGCAGCTCGCGCCCCAGGCGCCAGACGGGACAGGCCGCGGCGTCCGTGGCCACCTCCGGCACGTCCCGCCCGACCACCAGCAACCCGTCCGTGCCCAAGCCCGAGCTGAAGCGCCCGAAAGCCTTCTCGATGGCGGCCAGGGAACCATAGTAGTCCAGGTGGTCAGCCTCGATGTTCGTGATGGCTGCCCCGCGCGGGCTGAGGTGCAGGAAGGAGCGGTCGTACTCGCAGGCCTCCACGGCGAACCAGCCGCGCCGCCCCGGGGCCGTGGCGTTCAGGCCCAGCAGGCGGCAGCTGCCGCCGATCAGGGCGCCGGGTAGGAGTTCTGCCGAGGAGTGCTCCGGGCCCTTGTCCTTTGGGGGAAGCCCGCGCCGCTCCTCCGCGGCCGCCTCCGCCAGGCCCGCCAGGGCATGGTAGATCATCCAGGAAACGGTGGTCTTGCCGTGGGTACCCGCCGTGGCCAGGGTGCGCCCGGCGGGACAGACCAGGGCCAGGAGTTCCGCGTACTTGATAATGGGCAGGCCGCGCCGGCGGGCTTCCACCAATTGGGGGTCTTCCCCGCCCAGGGCAGCGGTGTGGGCCACCAGTTGCGCGTCCTCCGGCAACAGGCCGGCTCGGCTCTTGCCTATGGCGACTTCCAGGCCGATTTCCCGCAGGGCGCGCGTGAAGTCGGAGATGGACCGGTCATGGCCGCTGATGCGATGGCCGGCGGCCACCAAAAGGCGCGCGGCACCGGAGAGTCCGGCCCCCCCCACGCCGAGCAGGTGGATGCGTTCGGGCAGGGTCCGAGTGGACGGGGAGAGGGGCGGCAAGGGCGCTAGGGTGGCTTGGGGTTTCACGGGGCCATTCCAACATTCTCGGGGGCCGACTTGAATCACCGGCCTCCCGGAATGGTGTTGGTTTGGGACAACTCCGCGAGCAGGCGCCCCAGGGCGGCGGCGCCGTCCCGCGGCATGGCCCGCGCCAGGGCAGCTCTCATCCTGCCGCGCAGCTCTCCGTCAGCGGCCGCCCCCAGGAGTTCCCGGGTGGCTCCACCGTCCGTGGCGGCCAGGGTTGCCTCGGTCAGGACACGCGCCCCGGCCCCCAGCTGAGCCGCATTGCGGGCCTGGTGCCGATCCCCGTGCTCATAGGGCACCACCCAGGCCGGCAGGCAACTCCCGGCCACCTCCGCCAGGGTCCCGGCCCCGCCGCGGCAGAGCGTCAGCGTGGACCCAGCCAGGGCCTCGGCCACGGGATCCAGGTACTCCACGGCCCTGTAGTACTCGCCGGGAAGCCCTCCGGCGGCCTCCGATAACCGCCCGGGGCCGGTTTGATGGAGGATCGACAGGCCTCCTTTAATAAGCGCGTCACCTTCCCTGGCCAGGAAGGCGTTCAGGGCCCCGGCCCCCTGGCTGCCGCCCAGGACCAGGAGCAGGGGGCGCCCTGCGGAGAAACCGAGGCGCTCCCGGGCGGCCCCGTCGTCCGAAGCGCCCAGGTACTCCGGTGCCAAAGGCGGCCCCAGGCGCAGGTGGCGGCGACCCCGTTCACCCGTTTTCCCGGGCACGCCCCCGGGCAGCGTCGCCGGCCAGGCGTGGACCACGTGCCGCGCCAGGGGGGCCAGGGTGCGCGTGGCACGCCCGGCCAGGGCATTGACCTCCAGCAGCACCACGGGCACCCGCGCCAGGCGTGCCCCGAGCACGGCAGGAGCAGAGACATATCCACCCAGCCCCAGCAGTACGGTGCTGCCCTGTTGCCGCAGGGCCCGCGCGGCGGCCCGGGCTGCCGCCGGCAGGCGCAGGGCCTGGCCCGGCAGGGGCCGCGCTCCGCCACCGGGTCGATCGAGTCCCAGGGAGATGATCTCCGCGGGCACGCCGGCGCAGCGCCGCGGGAAGTCCGCCAGCACGAGCTCCTCCACAGGCCGTCCCCCGCGCAGCCAGAGGATGTGCTCCAGCCTGTCCGCCACCGTCCCCGGCGCAAGCGAGGACCTCCCCAGCCCCGCCGGCTGCTCCACCCGGTCCACCAAATGGGCCAGGAGGTGCAGGCCCGGGACCATGTGGCCGCCGGTCCCGCCCCCCGCCACGCATAACCTCAAAGCCCCGGCATCCCCCCGGAAGGCCAGGCGGCGGGCGGCGCCGCCTGGCCTGACATGCCACTGATCGCCGCGTCCGGGGATTGGCCCGACAGCGGCGACGTCGCTGCAACCTCTGGTACTTGCCCCGGGGCAAGCGCCTGCACACCGGCCTTGGCAGTCACTGGCTGAAGCTGCCCCTCGAGCTGCGCGGCGGCCAGCTCCAGCGCCTCGACCGCGCTCCCCCGACGCCAGTCGGAGAAGTGCAAGAGGCCCAGGCCCAGGCAGGCCATCAGGAATGTAAAACGCGGCATCAGCGCACGCGGCCCTGGGAGCCGCCGCTGTTGCGCGGCGCCGGAACGGAAGCCCGAGCCACCGCGCTTGCCGAGGTTGCCGACGGGGCCCGCGTGCCGCTGGGCATGCGCAGGGTCTGCCCCACCACCAGGCGATCGGGGTCGAGGCCCGGGTTGGCGGCCACGATTTCGCCCAGGCGGCGCACGGAACCGAGCTCCCGCTGGGCGATCGAGCCGAGGACATCCCCGGGGCGCACGGTGTAGCCGGCGCCGCTTGGGGCCGTCGCTGCGGCACCGGCCTTGAGTCTTGCCTGGCTCGCAGCAATCCTTCCAAGTGGAGCGCTCTTGGCCGCAACCACCTTGGACCTATCGACCATTGACGTAACGAAGGTCCCCGCGGCCGGCCCAGGGGCAACCTCACCCACCGGCATGCGCAGGCGCTGACCGATTGATAGGCGGTCCGGGTCAAGCCCCGGGTTGAGGGCCAGCACCTCATCCATGCGACGCACGGTGCCCAACTCGCGCTGGCAGATCAGCGAGAGAACATCGCCGGCCTTGACAAGAACCACCCTTGTGGATGGGACGCGAGCGGCGGGCGCAGCCGCTGCGGTAGCCTTCACCAGGCCGCTGGGAGCCAGCGCCGATTCCCGGGAGCTGCTCGCGGACATGCTGCCCGGGCGCGGCGACTCCGTCCCAGCCACCCCGCGCACGAGTCGGCTGGGAGCCTTCGCGATCCGACGAGCGGCTGCCAGGGCATCGGGACGCTGCTCACGATTGCTGAGGGCCAGCGTCCCGCCCTGGGTGCCCTCGGTGGCCCGGAGAGTACGCCCAGGCGCCTCTCGCCGGGTAGTCTCCGGGTTTGCGGCCCGCAGGGGCGTAGCGCGCCGCCCCGCCGGGAGGCGCGTCTGGGACACTGGCGGAGCGCTTTTCTCCGCGGCCAGGACCGCCTGGTCCCGGGTCGGGTCAGCGCCGGATCCCCACAGGGCGACGGCGGCGGTGGTGACGAGGAGCAGGACGAGGGCGATGACTCCGTAGCGTTCGATTCTATGCATGACGAGGATCTGTGTGACTGGGAAACGTGGGGGGTGAGGTAGGGGTAGAGTCGTTTGGTTATGCGGGAGGGGTGCGCGGATCCGGAGCCCGGCGGGCGGCGCCCAGGGCGATGCCGATGGCGAAGCAGGAGGCCAAGAGCGCCGTACCGCCGTCGGATACGAAGGGCAGGGTCATGCCCTTGGGCGGGGCCAGGCCGGTGACAACGGAGAGGTGAATGAGCGTCTGGAAGAGCACCGAGGTCAGCAGGCCGAAGGCCACCAGGGCACTGAACTCGTCACGCACGGAGAGCACCAGGCGCAGGCTGAACCAGGCCAGGGCGCCGATCAGGCCGAGCAGCACGAACATGCCGACCAGGCCCAGCTCCTCGCCCACCAGGGCGAAGACGTAATCCGTTTGCAGGTAGGGCACGGCGCGGTTGCGCCACAGGCCCTGGCCCAAGCCCGCGCCGAACCAATCGCCGCTGGCCATGGCAAAGCCCGTGTGGATGACCTGGGAGTTACCCAGCTCGCCCATCCAGACGGCCACGCGGTCGCGCACATAGGCGATGGCGCTGTAGCCGAGGATAAAGCCGCCACCGCCGATGGTGGCCATGGACCAGCCCAGGTGGGCGCGATCCGCGCCCCCCACCCACATGGTGGCCAAAAAGCAGATGAAGAGCAGGAAGGCGCCGCCCAGATCCGTTTCCAGACCCACCAGCAGGAACAGGCCCAAGCCCACGACGAGCAGCGGCATGTATCCCGCGCGCACCTCGCGGATGCGCGGCCCCAGGCGTCGGCAGCGGTCCGCCACCCACAGGATGGCGCCCACGCGGGCGAACTCCGAGGGCTGCACGGTGAACCCCAGGCCCGGCAACATGATCCAGCGCCGGGAACCGTTCACCGGATGGGAAAGCAGCGGCAGGTAGACGGCCACCAGAGCCAGGACGGAGAACAGGAAGATGGCCGGTATGAAACGCCGCACACCCCCGGGACCGAGGCGCATGGCCACCAGCATGACGGCGATGCCCGCCGCGCGCATCGCGAGCAGTTCGAGGAGCTCACCGCGGAAGGCCGGGGCGCTGAGGGTTGTGGCCGCGTGGCTGGCCTGTACCAAAAAACCCAGGCCCAGGAGAGCCAACACGATGTAGAAGACCTTGGTGGCCGGGCGGCGGGCATCCTCCACCTCCGCCGTGCGCGCCACGGCGGCCAGGGGCACATCGAAGATCGAGACCTGGTGTTCCGCGGGCACGGCCTGGCCCAGGGCGGGATCCGGTTTTCTCCAGAAGCGAGCCATGTCAACGCACCTTCATGAGGGCCAGGCTCGCCATGGCGCACAGGGCTGCCACGATCCAGGAGCGAATGACGATGGTGGGCTCGGCCCAGGGCGTTCCGCCCCGGCGAAAGATTCCCCCGTGCAATTCCAGGCCGTGGTGGATGGGGGCCATGGTGAACAGACGCCGTCCACCCGTGCGCTTGTAGTACAGGCGCTGCACCAGGCTGCTGCCGGCGTCGATCACAAACACGGAGGCGATCAAGGGCAGCACAAGCTCCTGCTTGGAGACCAGTGCCATCCAGGCCAGCAGCCCGCCGATGGGCAGGGAGCCGGAGTCGCCCATGAAGACCTGGGCCGGTGGCGCGTTGAACCACAGGAAGCCCATGCAAGCCCCTGTCAAGGCGCCGCCCACCACGGCCATCTCTGAAGCTGCCGCCACATGGGGCAGGTTGAGGTAGTGTGTCCAGTCCGGCCGACCGGTGACGTAGCAGAAGATGGAGAGGGCCAGGCCGGAGATCAGCATGCAGCCGGCCGCCAGGCCGTCCAGGCCGTCGGTCAGGTTGGCGGCGTTGGAGGTGGTGAAGATGACCACCCACTCGAAGGCCGCCCAGAGGCATAGACCTCCCAGACCGAGGGTGCCGAGTTCCAGCACATGGTCCTTGAAGAAGGGCGGGTAGAGGGCCAGCAGATCCGCGCGGCCGGTGGTGCGCGCGTATTGAATGAAGGCCGCCAGGACGGCCAGGATAATGAGGCTCTGGCCCATGAGCTTGCCGCGCTCGGAGAGGCCCGACGATGCCCGGTCGGTCAGCTTGTGGAAGTCATCCACAAAGCCCACGGCGGCCAGGCCCGCGGTCAGCACAATGGCCAGAATGACGTGCACATTGTCGAGGCGCGCCCAGAGCAGAACCGCCAACAGCAGGGAGCCGACCATGAAGCTGCCGCCCATGGTGGGCGTGCCCCCCTTCCCAACCTTGGCCGCATGGGCGGCCAGATCAGCTGAATCGGATTTGGAGACGTCCTCCCCCACACCGCGCCGGCGCAGCCAGGGAATCATGTGGCGCCCGCCCAGGAGCGCCAGGACAAAGGCGGTCAGGCCGGCGGCTGCCATCCGGAAGGAGATGTAGCCGAAGAGCTGGACGCCCAGGAGGTCCGCCAACAGGTCCGGCAGCACAGCTCAGCCCCGCACCTCGACAAGCCTCTGGATGACGCGCTCAAGGCCCATGGCCCGGCTGCCTTTCACCAAACACACATCACCGTCCCGCAGCAGGCCCGGGATGATGTTCCAGGCCTCCTGGGTGGATTGGAAGTGCACCACGCGCTCGGCCCGCAGACCACCGGCCAGGGCGCCGGCGGCGGTGGCCAGGGTGTGCTCCCCCACCAAGAGCACCAGGTCCAGCTCGCGGCGCGCGATCTCCAAACCCAGGGCGTGGTGTTCCTCGCCGGAGGCGCGGCCCAGTTCAAGCATGTCGCCCAGAACCAGAACGCGCCGGGCGTGGCCATGCTGTCCGCACAGGAAACGCAGGCCGGCGCTGACGCTCTGGGGGTTGGCGTTGTAGGTGTCGTCGAAGAGGGCCAGGCCACTCACGGGAACCTCCTGCAGGCGGCGGTGGCTGCCCTTCAGGTGTGCCACGGCCGGCAGTACCTCCGCGAAGTCAATGCCCAGGCCCAGGCACACACCCAGGGCCGCCAGCAGGTTCTGCACATTGTGCATGCCCAAAAGCGGCAGGGCGATTTCGAGTTCACCCAGCCGGAACAGGGAGCAACCGTTCTCGCTGTGCAGGTCCGTGGCGTTCAACTCGCCCTGGCCGTCCACGCTGAAAGTGATCACCCGCGCCGCCGTGCGCCTGGCGATGGATGGCGTCCAGGGACAATGGGCGTTCAGGACCAGGAAGCCGTCTGCCGGCAGGCTGGCCGCCAGTTCGCCCTTCTCCCGGGCGACACCCTCCAGGGAACCCAGGCCCGCGAGGTGGGACGGTCCGATGTTCGTGATTACGCCACCCGTGGGCGCCGCCAGGTGACAGAGGTTCTCGATCTCGCCGGGACCGCTGGTCCCCATCTCCACCACCAGGGCCTCGCTGTCCTGGCCCGCGGCGAGCAGCGTGTGTGGCACGCCGATGGAGTTATTGAAGCTGCGCGGCGAGACGCACACGCGTCGCGGCCCGGCCAACAGCTCCCCCAGGATATCCTTGGTGGTCGTCTTGCCGCAGGAACCGGTGATGGCCACGACGGGACAGTTCAAGCGCCCGCGATGCCAGGCGGCCAGCTCGCCCAGGGCCGACAGGGGATCCGCGTGCAGCGCCACGGGGAATCCGGCGGGTAGCTCCGCGGGAAGCTCCGGCACAGGGGCCCCGGGCGTACCGCGCAGGACCAACCCCCCGGCGCCGGCCTCCAGGGCGGCGGCGGCGAAGTCGTTGCCGTCGAAGTTGGGTCCCGACAGGGCGACGAAGAGCTCCCCCGCGCGCAACTCGCGCGTGTCCGTGGCCACACCCTCCAGGTGGCGGGTGGTCGCACAGGAACCCACCATGCTGGTCCCCGGGGAGGCCTTGAGCAGGTCCTGGAACAGGAAGCCGGTACCCCTGGCTCCGCCATTGCCGCCGGTGCCGCCGGCTACGCCGGTACCACCGGGAGACAGGGCCTCCAGGATCACCTGGCGATCGTTGAAGCAGATCACCTCATCACCGATCACCTGGCGCGTTTCGTGCCCCTTGCCGGCCACCAGCACCACATCCCCGGGCCGCGCACACTCCAGAGCGCGACGGATGGCCCGCCGCCGATCCACCGGGGTCTCCACGGCCAGGTCGTCCTGTTCCTCCTGACGCACGCCGGCCATGATCTCGTCGATGATGTGCGCAGGATCCTCACCGCGCGGATTGTCGCTCGTGATGTAGAGGCGATCCGCCAGGCCCGCGGCCACGCGCCCCATGGGCGCCCGCTTGCCCCGGTCTCGATCGCCGCCGCAGCCGAAGACCACATGCAGCTGGCCGTTCTCGCACACCTCCTCGCGCAGCAGGCCGAGCACCTGGGCCAGGGCGTCTTCGCTGTGGGCGTAGTCCACGAAAACGGAGAAGCCACGCTCTCCCGTGGGCACGCTCTCCAGGCGTCCCGGTGCACCGGGGGTGGTTGCGAGTCCTTCCACAACCTGGGAAGGACTCGCCCCCAACACCAGCGCCGCGGCGGCGGCCGCCAGGGCGTTGTCGACGTTGTACCGGCCAGCCAAGGGCATGCGCAGCTCATCCGTTGAGATCCCCATCCCGTCGAGGGTGATCACGCTGCCCTGGAGGTCGGTACGCCGTACGACAGCCGTCAAGTCGGCCGCCTGCCGCGCGCTGTAAGTTACGACGCGCGCACCTGAGGCGCGCGCGGCGTGAATCATCATGTCACCAAAGGGATCATCCCGGTTGATGACGGCGCAGGAGTCCGCGCTGAGGGAGCCGAAGAGCAGGGCCTTGGTGGCAGCGTACTCCTCCATGGTTCCGTGGTAGTCGAGGTGGTCCGCCGACAGGTTGGTAAAGACCGCCACGGCGAAGTCGAGGCCCGCCGTGCGCTCCTGGGCCAGGGCGTGGCTGCTGACCTCTAGCACGGCGGCGTCACCACCCCGCTCCCGGTGTGCTGCGAAAAGGCGCTGCAGATGCGGCGCGTCCGGAGTGGTGTGGGAAGCGGCCAGCAGTTGTCTGCCCGCCAGCCGGTGGCCAGCGGTGCCGAAGACGCCGGGACTCCGCCCGGCCCGCTCCAGCAGATGGCCGAGGATGTGCGCCGTGCTGGTCTTGCCATTGGTGCCGGTGATGGCCGCCAACTGCAGTTCCCGGGCCGGGTCGCCTAGCAATCGGGCGGCGACTTCGCCCGCCAGGCGGCGTGCCGCCGGGTGTACCCACTGGGCCAGGTGCAGGCCGGGCATTTCCCGATGCACTACCGAGAGATCCAGACCACCGGGAGTCAACACGGCCACCGCCCCCCGGGCAGCGGCATCGGCCAGGAAATCAGCTCCGCTCTCGCGCGTGCCCGGGAGAGCCACAAAGAGGTCGCCGCTGCGCACCTCCCGGCTGTCGAGCTGAACATCGCCGATGTTGAGTCCGCCAGAGAACTTCCCGTTTGCGGCGCTGAGCTGCGCATCGCCGCCACCCACCAGGCCGTGGCCAAAGGTGCAGATGCCGCCGAACTCCCTGACCAGCTGTTCCAGTTGCATCATCGTGTATCTCCGTCTGTCGCCTCGGCGTCTGGTGTGGTGGTGCGTTCGTCCGGGTAGAAGGCAGCCGGTGAAACCTGGCTGTCCGTGGCCCAGGGGTGGTCGAACCCGTTGAACTCGCGGCTGGTGGAAAGGCGCACTCCCCCGGCGGGGGAATCGGTCACCGCCGTGCCAAAGCGCGTGACTCCCAATGCTTCCCGTAGAATGGCGATCGTGGCGGGCCCGGTCACCTCTGACCCGAACTTCTTTTTGCCCCGGGGATCATCCGCCACGACCAGCACCATGATCTCCTGCTCCGGCGTGGCGGCCGGATCCGCACCCTGCGCGCCGGGAGCACGCCGACCAAAGGCCACCATGGAAGCTGTGTAGCAGGTTCGCCGCCGGGTCAAGTGATCGCGCTCTCCTGCGAAGCTCGCGCGACAGGCGCGCAGGCAGGGACTGCCATCCCCATGCAGGCTGGCGTTGTGGGCCAGCTCCACGTGCAGACAGGCTTCGCTCGGAACCTTTTGCGTGGTGCCTGTCTTGGTTCCCACCTGGGCGAGGTCCGGCACCAGTTCCGGACGCGCCACGTGACGTCCCGTGCCCGTGGCCGCGCCCTCCTCCAGCATCTCGCGCACATTGGCACAGGTGGCTCCGCTGAACAGGCGACGGGGCGCGCGCGTGGGCAACTCGTAGCGCTGCCCGCCCTGCTCCACCGCCTCGATCAGGCGCAGTGGGCGCTGGTGCCCGCCCCGCAGGACCGTGGCCAGGCCCGCCGCGTGCTGCCAGAGGGTGACGGTGAACTCGTGCCCGAAGGAAACCGAGGCGTGCGTGTAGGCCCGTGACCAGGGCAGGCCCGGCAGCAGACCCGCGCTCTCCGGCCCGATGCCCACGCCGGGTCGCTGGCCGTAGCCCAGGGCACTCAGGCGACCGTGCAGGGCCGCGTCTTCCATGGAGAGCCCGATCTGCACCAGCACGGCGTTCACGGAGCGCGCCAGACCTTGGCTGGCGCTGATGGCCGCCTGCTCCGGCGCACCCTCGGCCTCGCGGATGACGCGCGTCGAATCCGGCACCCGGTAGCCCTGGCCGGCGAAGGTGGCAAAGCGCGTCTCCGGCAGGATCACCCCTTCGTCAAGGGCTGCGGCCATGACCAGCACCTTGGCGGTGGAGCCCGGAGTAAAGGCGTGCTGGAGGGGTGCGAACCCGCCTAGGGGATAGGGCGAGGTGGCCTCCAGGGCCAACACATTGCCGCTCTCGACCTCCACCACGATGGCCATGCAAAGGGCCGGGTCGTGTTCGATGGAGAGTTGCTCCAGGACCGAGCGCACGTGTACCTGCAGGTGGCTGTCCACGGTGCTCATGACCAGCGGAGCCTCCGCCGCCAGCACCGAACCGAGGAAGTAGTTGTCCGTGCGCTCGCCCCGTTGGCGGCGGTCCCGGGGAATGGCGCGCGGGAAGCTGGCCCGGGCCGCCGGCTGCCGGGTGAGGCCGTCCCACTCCTCGCGCTCGAGTTCCTGGGCGCAGAGCAGCTCCAGGCCGGAACGCGGCGCGGGCAGGGTCATGTAGGCCTGACGGCGTTCTTCCAGGGGCGTGGCCAGGGCCGCCACACCGCTCTCCACACCGCTGCCGAGACCCAGCTCGCGCCGGGCCCGGCGCTCCGCCTCCGCGGGCCCCAAGACACCCCACGAGCCCAGCAGGTCCAAGCCGCCGCCGGCTCCCTCGCCCCCGGCACCCAGGCGCAGGGGATAGTGTCGCGTCTGGCCCCGTTCCAGGCTCATCTGGTAGACGGAGACTCCTTCGCTCTCCAAGAGGCGCTGGGTGTGATAGGCCACGGTCGGGGCCAACTTGCGGGCCACCACCCGGTGCCGTGAAGGCATCAACTCATTCCAGATTGCCAGGCGCAGCTCCCGGTCCCGCTCACTCTTGGGGCGCAGGGTCAGCTCCGGCTCTCCGAGAATGCAGGCCGCCAGATCGCGAATCAGGCGCCCGGTCCAGGCCGTTGGGTGGCGCCGTCCGGCGGGCAGGTGGCGTTCGCGGAGCTCCCGCGAGAGCAAGACGCGCGGCTCCCAGTCCAACGTGTACGCGCCGCCCTGGCCGAGGGCCACGAGCCAGATACCATCCAGCGGCCTCTCCGGGGCCGCGCCGTCGGAGCGACAACTCCCGGTGGCGATCCAGTGGGCCACGCGCCGGGCTTGCACCTCGTCGAATCTCAGGGCCCGCGGCCCGCCGGCCTGTTCCTCCCCGACGGGGATCACCCCGTCCCGAGCCTGGATCGGCAGCATGCGCTTGAGGATCTCCTCCGGCCGCGCATCAGCGCCCAGGACCTCCGCCAGCACTTCGGCCATGTGGTCCGGCGTGTGCCCCTGCCACATGGAGTGGGGCGAGATGACGAGCTGGGCGCTCTCCACCGAGACGGCCAGGGGCCGGCCGCGGCGGTCGGCGATCTCGAACTCCGGCCAGGGCCGCTCTTCCCGGTGCACGACGCTCGGCTGCTCACCCTCGCGCACCAGGGCGATGCGCAGGGTTTGCGCGGCGATCAGTACCACAACCGCCGAGAGCAGCACGAAGGCGCCCGTGGGACGCAGGGGCGAGGCGGAACGCAGGTGCAGACGCGGACGTTTCACTGGACGCCTCCCAGGGCCAACTGCGCCCGCGTCGGGCCCGGCGCATCCCGTTGCTCGCCCTCGCGCCGCAGATCATCCAGCAGGGCCCGCGTCCGGCGGCGCAGGACGCGCTCGGAGAGCTCCTCGTTGACCGCCCGCAGGCGCTCGATTTCCTCCTGGCTGCGGTCCAGTCCGGTGGCACTGTCGAAGTTCGCCGACTGAACCAGACAGGTGACGAGTCCCGTGACAAGGGCCAACCCGCAGGCGGCCGCTGACCACAGGCGTCGCCTCACGACTCCGTTCTCCCCGGTGCTTGGGTGTTCTGCTGTACGTTGTCCACGTCGCGCAGACGCACGGCCAGGCGCAGGCGTGCCGAGCGGGCGCGCCGGTTGTCGCGTTCCTCCGAGCGCGTGGGCCGCAGGGGCTTGCGGGTAAGATTGTCGAAGCGCCCAGCGCGGGCCGCCTCGGCCAGGAAGCGCTTGACCGTGCGATCCTCCCCGGAGTGGAACGAGATGACCGCCAGGCGGCCTCCGTGGGCCAGCCAGGTTTCCGCGGCCGAGAGGCCGGCCGTCAGCTCCTGGCCCTCTTCGTTCACCGCCCGGCGCAGGGCCTGGAAGGTCCGCGTGGCCGGGTGAATGCGACCCGCGCCACCGCTCCCACCGCGGCCGGAGAGCACGCGGGCGATCAGATCCGCCAGGGCAGCCGTGCGCTGGAAGGGGGCCCGCCTGCGGCCTTCGACGATGGCCCGGGCGATGGGCCGCGCCCGGCGCTCGTCGCCCTCGTAGTAGATGAGGTCAGCCAGATCCTCCGCATCCCAGTTGTTCACGATGTCCGCCGCCGTGCGCCCGCGCCGGGGATCCATACGCATGTCCAGGGGCCCGTCGGCCTGGAAGGAGAAGCCCCGCTCGGGACGGTCGAGCTGCAGGGAACTGGCCCCCAGGTCCAGCAGCAATCCCACGGGCCGCGGCAGTCCTTCGCGCTCCAGAATCTCATCCAGTTCGGAGAGGCGGCCATGGACGAGACGAACACGCCCGGCATCCAGGCTCGGCGCCAAATGCTCCTCGGCCCGGGCCAGGATGGCCGGGTCCTGATCGAGGCCGAGCACCTTGATCCGCGGTGCGGCGGCGAGCAGCAGCCCCGCGTGTCCGCCGGCCCCCACGGTGCCATCGATGATCCAACGCTCGGCGGAGTCCCGACCGGCGCCCGCCTCCCCTTCCCCGGGGCCCAGCAGACCTTCCACGACCTCCGTCGGCATCACCGGGCGGTGTACGCCATCGCCCGAACCCGTTGCCGGCTTGCCGCGTGCGTCGTTCTCCCGTTCCATGGTCCGCACCTCCTGCTCCCCCGGGACCCTAGTCCCCGGCGGTCCCCTTCCCGAGTACGGTGTCCAGGTCTTCGAAATCACCGTCCTGATCCGCCACCAGCCGTTGCCAGGCGGCGACGCTCCAGAGCTCAGCCCGCTCTCCGGCACCAATCATCACCACCTCCTGTTCGAGGCCGGCCAGTTCCTTGAGCTTCTCCGGCACCAACATGCGCCCGGAACCATCCAGGTTCAGGCGACAGCTGTTCGAGAAGAACAGGCGCTGCTTGTTACGCGCCTCGCGGCCGCTGAAGGACTCAGTCTCCAGCCGCGCCAGGGCCGCCGCAAAACCCTCTTCGGAGAAGAGGAACAGACACCCATCGAGGCCGCGGGTCAGCACCACCGCCCGCGCCCCATCCCCGTCCAGGGGCAACTGCGTCTGGAAACGCTTGGGCACGAAGACGCGGTTCTTGGCGTCCATTGAATGGGTCGACTCGCCGAAGAACATGGGTCAGTTCACCAGCACCACGACCAGGAGCCCGAAGCTCCACATTCCACCACTTTGCGCCACATAGGTATTCTTCCGTGCCACCCGCCCCTTGGCAACGCTCCTTAGGACAAAATAAGGCCCTTTCTCGTCAGAGAACGAGAAGCCCCCGCCCGGCGAGAAATACCCCGCCCACCAGGCCACACACTCCCTAGGGGCTATCAGCCCCTGGGAGCCACCAGGCCCCCATATGTTGGGGTCCCCGTCACGGCCACGGGAGCGCATTGACATCCCAGGAATCCAAGCCGCCCCACTCCTCTCCCAGCACCGAAACCGGCACCGGTGCCGGTGGGACTGCCCCGCCGGGGATCCCACCGCCCCCACCTCCTCCCCTCCGACCGCAAGTCCATCCGGAAGGTCGCCCACTTTCCCGGGTAAACCCGCGCCGACCGGCGGCCCTGGTCCCGGGGCGCTCGCCACGCCGACCAGCAACCCGGCCCCCGTTCAATCCCCGCTCAGCCCCCGCTCAATCCCCGGCGGCGGCGCCCTCCACCTCGTCTCCGTCGGCGCCGGACCCCACGCCCTCGGCCAGCACACCACCCTCCGGATCCAGGCCCTCGAAAACCTCCTGGAGCTGGCCGCGCAGCTCCCCCATGCGCTCGGCGGTGAAGTCGTAGACCTGCACCGCCAGGCTCTCCTTGCGGCGGGGTCGGCGCACCTGGAAGAACTCCCCCTCGGAGGTCCGCTGAACCTTGACAACCTTCAGCCGGCGCTTGCGCATCAGGAGCAGACACAATAGGTAGCGTAGCTCGCGCACCTCAACCTCGCTGCGCCCCTCCAGTTGCAGGAAGAGGTGCTCCAGGGAGGCCAGGTCCAGTTGCAAGCCCTGCTGCTTGCCAGCCCGGCGGCGCGTGAGCCACCAGAAGAGGGAGTCCATTTCGGCGCCATCCGCGGCCGGCGCGTCCCCTTCCTCCCCGGCCGCGCCCCCAGCGCATGCGCCCCCCACGGTCGAACGGCCCCAGCAGGATACGCAGTGATCCTCGCGCCGGAAGGCGTCCGACTCGACCACCAGGCTGGAGACGTGCTTCTCCCCCTCATCGAACTCCCGTTCGCAACACACGCAAACTCCCGTGCGCCCGCCGATACGCCATGAGGTAGACATGCCCCGATTGAACCAGATCCAGGGGCGCGACACCGCCCGTTAATCCGGTAATACCGGTTTATCCGGCGGCCCGGACGCGCTCGGCGCCGGCCGCGCTCCACCAGCCCCGCCAAGCGGCCAGACTGGTGAACTCCCGACCGCCACTCAAGCCCTTGAGGGCCGCGCGCAGGGCCGGCAGCTCGCCCGGCTGCCCGCTGGCCACGGCGCGCCCCAGGGCATCTATCAGGGCCGGGATGACCCGGGGATCACCCAGGGCCGCGAGGGCCCCGGCGCACTCCCGGCGCACGTTCGTCTCCGGATCCGTGAGGCCACGCACCAGGACCGAGCGCGCCGCCCCGCGCTCCCTCGAAAAACCGCCGCGCAGGCCGATGGCCCGGGCCGCCTGGGCGCGCACCACCCACTCATCATCCCGTACCAGGCGCCGCCCGAGGGCCGCCACAATGGCCACCTCATCATCCGCCGCCGGCAGGCGTCCGAGCAGCTCCACGGCCCGGCGCCGCGAGGCCCGCGCCTCACGCTCCAGGAGAACCGCCGTGGGCAGGAGGGACGGGGCACCGATCTCTGCCAGGGTGTCCGCAGCCAGGAGGGCCACGCTGCCGTCGGCCATGGCCATCAACTCCACGAGGGTTGGCACCGCCGGGGAGCCGAGGCGCACCAGCTCGCCCCGGGC
Organism: Planctomycetota bacterium; assembly: GCA_036011365.1. Classification (GTDB taxonomy): domain Bacteria; phylum Planctomycetota; class UBA1135; order UBA1135. Next base: position 19,275 of record DASCNH010000043.1, read on the forward strand.
ACGTTCGAATGGCCCGGGCAAGTGCCCGGTGCTGGCCAACTGAGAGCGATCCCAAGCGCGCACCAACTGCCGCAGCAGGTTGTCCACCAGAAAAGCGCCCAGCGCCGGATCCGCCAGGGCCGCCCGCCGCGCCTCTTCCCAGGCCGCGCGCCCCGCCGCGCCCTCCGCCGCCGCCAGCCAGGCGCTCCACAGCTCCCGGTGTCCTTTCGGCAGGGCCGCCAGGGAGACCACGCCAGCGGCCGGCGCCTCGGGAGCCCGCCCCTCTTCCGGTGCCGCGCAGGCGCCCACCAGGGCCAGGATAATCCCCAGGCCAACGGTCGCTCCCCGCCTCCCTTTGCGCGCTGCGTGCATGGCGGACGATGATAGCGACTTCACGCCCCCAACTCCTCCGGCGGAGTCCGGGAGAGGGCGGCATCCCAGGTGCGCTCGCCCTCCCGGGCCATGGGCGCCTCGAACCAATCCGGCGGTTTGGTCGGCGGCGCACCCTCCTCCACGGCCCGGGCGCAGAGCTCTAGGAGGCTCCGCCCCCACTGCACCTCGGGCACCTCGGGCGCAGCGCCCGCCGCCGCCAGCCGCCGCGCCCCGGCTTCGGCGGCCTCGCCCAGGCGTGCCAAGAGGTGCTCCTCCTGTCCCAGCCGCCCCAGCACGCGGGCCAGATCAGCCCCATCGCCCGGCGCGTAGAACAGCACCCCGGATTCCTCCCCCGCCGCCCGCTCCGGGAAGGCCCCGCCCCGCGGCAGGACCGCCGGCAGACCCAGGGCCCGGGCCTCGTCCCAGACCAACCCGTGGGATTCCGGCGCGCGGCTGGGGCAGACGAAGGCGTGCACGGCGCTGACCGCATGGTGCGGCAGCTCGTCGCGCTCGAAGGGTCCGTGGAAGTGGACCGTCAGACCCCGCGCCGCCCGGCTCAGCTGCGCCGCAAAGGCCTCCTCGGCCTCCCCCGCCAGGTGCAACTCCACCGGCTGGGTGGCGGCCAGCTCCGAGACGGCCGCCAGCAGGAGATCTGTTCCCTTGTGGGGCGCGAGCTGTCCCCAGCAGCCCAGGACCAGGGGCCGCGCCGCCGCTCCACCGGACGCGGGAGAGGGCGCTGCGGGCCGCTCGAACGGGGAACCGACCCTCGACAGGGGAAGGGCCGGCGGAGCCAGGACCTGCCAGCGTCCCGGGCCCCCAGCCCTTGCCCGGCGCGGCCCGGCCGTTCCATCGGCACCGGCCAGGTCGACCCCGCGCCCCCGCAGCAGGAGCTCCCGATGCGCCTCCGAGGGAGTAATCAGCACGCGCGCCAGGCTGAGCTCCCGGGCCAGCTCACGCTCATGGGCGGCGAAGGCCATGTACAGATTCTCCATGCTGACCCAGGGCGTGCGCGGGAAGAGCGTAGCGGCGCAGCTGATGCACGAGCTGCCAAAGGGCTGGGTGCAAAGGGCGGCTCCAAAATCGCCGGTCGCACCTGTCACACCGTCTGCATTGGCCCTACCGGTCACACCGGCTTCATCGGCCGCGCCGGCCGCGCCTGTCACACCGGCCGTGGTCGGCGCCAGGCGAAAGGTGCGCAGGCAGCTCGTCCAGTGATCGTGCAGGTAGACCAGCGCCGGGACACCGGCCCGGGCGGCCAGGTAGACCAGGTCACGGCTGAGCCGTATCCAGTGGTGAACCAGGAGCACATCCGGGCCCTCCGCCGCCAGGAGTTCGCTGAAGCGCTCCGCCACGGGTACCGAGCGCGCCTTTTGCCAGTGGTCGAAGTACAGGTCACCGCGCCGCAGGCGAATAACCTGCAGGGGACCGTCCACGGTGCGCGACAACCGGGCTGCGCCTGCGACGCCTTCTCCGCTGGCGGCGCGCTCCAGGGCCCCCGCCACAACGGTCACGTCGGCTCCGGCGGCAGCCAGGGCCAGGGCGCTGCGCCGGGCCAGCTGCTCCGTGCCCCCGACGCAGGCTGCGGCGCCCGCCTGGGCCTCGGGCCAGCCGTGCACCGCCAGCAGGACCTTCACGGAGCGCTGCTGCCCAGGGCGGCGCGGTAGAGCTCCTCCAGACGCGCCACATGCTCGCCCTGATCCGTGGGCTCTGGCCCGTCACTCGCCGGCGGGCACTCCCCGGCGGCGGAACAGGCCAGCAGTTCGACGAGGCGCTGCCCCAGAGCCTCCCCATCACCCACGGGAAAGCGCCAGGTGGGATCCGGGACCAGTTCCGCCATGCCTCCGAGGTCCGAGACCAGCACCGGGGTCCCCATGGCCCGGGCCTCTTGTATGACCAGCGGCGCGTTCTCGAACCACAGGCTGGGCAGCACCAGGAAATCGCGGCTCGCGATCCAGGCACCCACCTCGGCTCGGGCCAGGGGCGCGGCGATCGACGCCCCCGCCTCCCGCGCCAGGGCATCGAGCTGCGCCTGGTAGGCGGATTCGTGCTCCCGGGGACCACGCAGCTCCAGGGCAGCCCCGGCGCGCAGCTCGGCGGGCAGGCGTGCCCAGGCCTCCAGCAGAAGGTGCGCCCCCTTGAGGGGCACCAGGGTTCCCAGGAAACCCACGCCCAGCCGCCGGTCCGCGGCGCAACGCCGGAGACCGGCGGCGGGGCCTGCGTCGGGCGCAGCCCCCCCCGCCGCGGGGTTGGAGTCCGGCGGCCCGGGGAAGAGCGCCCGGTCGATGCCAGCCGGCAGGTAGCGAATGCGCTCGGCGGGAATACCCCAGGCAATCAGCTCCTCACGCAGGAAGGGGCTGGGAGAAAGGAAGAGCTCCACGGCGGGCACCAACTCTTCCCGCAGGGCCCGCGCGCGCGCCGTGGCTTGCGCCGTCCGCCGCTCGCGGTCCGCCGCCGGCGGCTCGCTCCAGGAAGATCTGCTCCTGCGCCGCCCGCGCCCTCCCACGCGACGCAGGAAGGGTCCGAGATCCAGGCCGAGCCCCGCGCTGATGTGCGCCGCCGCCCCCCCGACCAGGCGCTCGCCGCTACTCTGGGAGAACTTGAACCGTGCCAGGCAACTTCCGCAGCGTTCAAGGTCAACTTCATCACAGCGACTGCCGTCCCCGTGAACGCGCTGGCCCAGACGCGGGCACTGCAGCCAAAAGTCGTGCAGGGTGAACAGGACCGGAATGCCCCGTTCCCGCGCCAGGCGTGGCAGGCCACAGGAGAGGTAGAGCAGGTGCTGGACATGCACCAGATCCGGAGGGTGCTCCGCGAGCTCCCGGGCGAAGAGCTCCTCCACCGCGGGCAGCTCCCAGGTTTCGCGGAAGGTGTCCAGGTGGAGGTTGTTAAAGACCTCCAGCACGCCGACGCCATCCCGTTCGCTTTCCTCTGTGGACAGGTGCCGCTGGGCGATGTCCTTGGCCGCCGCAAAAACACGCACCCGGTGCCCGTGCTCCGTCAGGCGCCGGGCGAGATCCTGGGTGTAGTTCTCAGTCCCCGCGCTGCGACGCGGCGGGTAGCCATGGCTGACGAGCAGAATGCGCACGCCTCGAATCTAGGAAAAAGCCCGGCGCCGAGCGAGCCCAGGGAAATCCTGGATTCAGATCCTGCGCCGATCCGGGGCATCCTCCCGGGGCGGCATTGTGCTTTCGGATCAGCCGGCGAAGGGCCGCGCCAGGGACCACCAGATACGCAGGAGCAGATCGAGGTTCCGGTGCAGGATTGACCGGAAGCCGCGGGCCAGATCCGGCGTGACTTCCAGGGGGCCGCCCACCAGCAGCCAGCGATCCGGCAAGAGGCGGCGGGCGGCGATCTGATGCCGGCGCAGGCGTGTGGTATCCCGGAGGCGCAGGAAGTCGCGCTTGCCGCGCCACCAGTCGCCGACGCCGCCCTGGGAGAGGGCGAAGAGCAAGTAGACCGCCTCATACAGGAGCAGGCCCGGCAGGGAGACCAGCAGGGTGCGCGCGCGCAGGTTGCGGGCCAGGAAGAGCCAGCGGTTGCGGCTGTGCAGGAAGATGCGTTGGGCCGGGTAATCGTCGCCATCGCGGAACGAGAGCTCAGGGGTCCCGCCGCGGTGGCGCACCACCGTTGTCTCATCTAGCAAGAGGCTCTTGCCCTCCAGGCGCAGGCGGTAGGAGAGGTCCAGATCCTCGAAGAGGATGAAGTAATCCGGATCGAACGCGCCGCAATCCAGGACGCTCCGGCGATGGACCAGAAGGGCCAGGGAAATCACCGCGCCGACCTCGACCACGCCGCCGGTTGAGGCCCTCTCGAGGGTGGCGTAGAAGTTACGCAGGGCCACCAGGCCCAGGTAGTGGGGAGCGCCGCCGTCGTAGTGCACGCGGGCGTGATCCGTGTCGAAGACGGAGCGCGGTTGGACCAGGGCCACATCCGGGCGCGAGGTGGCGGCGGCCAGCAGGCGCTCCAAGGTGTCCGGCTCCAGGACCACGTCGTTGTCGAGGAGCAGGACCCACTCACTCTCGACCCGTGCCAGACCGGCGTTCCGCGCCCCGGCCGGTCCGTCGTTCTTCTCCCGAGCCAGGACCTCCACGCCCGGATAGCGTCGGGCGATCAACTCCAGGCTGCCGTCTTGCGAGTCGTTGTCGACCACCAAGACGCGCTCCACGGCCCCCTCCAAGGCCAGCACGGAGTCCAGACACTGGATCAGGTGCTCACGACCGTTGTGGTTGGTGACCACGACGCAGACGGGCGCGGGGCTGACAGACATGGGCTCCACACTACCCGATGGGCAGCTCGAAGTCCCCGGAGCGCACGGCCTGGCGCTGGCGCAAGCAATAGGGCAGGTGCCAGATGACCGAGAGCCCCGCGCGCACCAGCACCCAGCTTGAACCGCGCACCTCGCGCAGGGCGCGTCCGATGCCGATGGTGCCGGTGGCGTCGTTGACCTCGCCGCCGGCCTCGCGCTGGCTGCTGCGCAGGATGACGCGCGTCAACACCAGCCAAGGCAGGCGCAGGAGGGCTCCGAGCGGCGCGTACTTCAACTGTGTCAGCCAGGCGTTGCGCGCATGGTAGAAGAGGCTGCGTTTGCCCATTTGGACGCCGAAGGGCTGGCGGTGAAAGGTCTCGACACCCGGGTACTGCAGGACGCGGTAACCGAGGTTCAAGAGCCGACAGGTGAGGTCGCGCTCGTTGCCGTAGATGAACAGGCGTTCGTCGTAGAAACCCGCCTCCCTGAGGGCCGCGCCCTTGGCCAGGCTGGCGCAACCGCGGAAGGTGCTCATGTAGCGCTCGCGGTTGACCTCCTCGCTCTCCCGATAGGCGGCCGGCATCTCCGGCTCCACGATCTTGGTGGAAACCACCGCCGTCGAATCCGGCTCCGCCAGCATGCGCAAGGTGGTCTTCTCCAGCCACTCCGGCGGCAGCAGCACATCGTCATCGAGGATCGCCAGGAGCGGTGTCTCGCAGGCGGCGAAGCCGATGTTGAAGGTCTCGCAGGCGCCCTTGCTGGAATCCGCCATGCGCAGCAGGCGCACCTCAGGAAAGCGCTCCACAATGGCCTCGGCGGTGCCATCCGTGGAGGCGTTGTCGACCACGACAATGTCCGCGAAGGGCAGCGTCTGGGCGCGCAGGGCCGCCAGGTTGGCGCAGACCTCCTGCACCCGATTCCAGGTGGAGATGACCGCCGTGGCGGCGGGCAGCTCCAGGGCCCCGGCGGCCACCTCACCCCGGCCCCCGCCCCCGGGCGCCCGACTCCACTCCATCAAGCGACCGGCGCGACGCTCGTACTCCAGCACATGCTCGCTGCCTAGATCCGCGAAGCCCTCGGCCATCTGGACCTCCGGCAGATCCACATTCACCGTGCGCGCCCGGTCCACGGCCCGGCACTTCTCCAGGATGTCCGCACCCTGGCTGGTGAAGCAGGCGAGGGCGCGCCCCTTGACGTGCCAGACGCCGGTGGTATCCAAGAGCACACCTCCGGGCACGCGCTCGTTGACCCCGTAGAGAAACACGCGCCGTCCGCGGCCTCCTGCCAGGGCCGCCAAGAGCGCCCGGCTGGCGGCCCGGTGATCCGCGTGGTGTTCAAAGGGCGACGGGCCGTAGACCAGCTCCGGATCGAACTCCTCGATCAGCTCCGTCAGCTTCTCCACCAGCTCCCAGGCGGCCCCCAACCTTCCGTCCCGGTAGGCCAGGAAGCGGTAATCGGCGACGCCCAGGGCCTGCCCGGCGGCTCGGGATTCGGCCTCCCGGGCCGCCGCCAACTCCGCCCCTCCCCGGGGCGCGCCGTCCGTCAGAACCACCACGCGCAGGCAGTCCCCGCGCCCGGCGTGCAGGGCCAGGGCACCGCCGCACCCCAGCACCTCGTCATCGGGATGGGGCGCCAGGCACAGCACCCGCCGGGGCAGGCCCGCCGGGTCTATCAACGGAGGAAAGGTGTCTTGCAAGGGGTCGGATTGTACCCGGGTGCTGGCCCCGAAAGCCCTCAGCCCGTCAGGCGGCTGCGGCCAGAGGGCGCGCTGCGGAGCAGGCTCCGGTACACGGAAAGCCACTCCTCCGCCGCGTCCGCGGCGTCGAAGGTTTCCTTCGGCACGGCAGCCCGTTCCGTGGCCAACTCAGCCCCAGGGGATTCCGCCAGGAGACCCGCGAAGGCCGCGCCCCAGGCCGCCGGATCCTCCGCCGGCAGCACGCGCCCGGCCGCTCCGATGCGGTCCTGCGGAGCCCCGCGATCGCTGACCCAGGTGACCATCCCCAGGGCCAGGGCCTCGTCCACCACCAGGCCGAAGCTCTCTTCCAGGCGCGAGGGAAAGGCCGCCAGGTGGCAGTCGGCGGCGATCCTCTCCAGGGCCGCCCCGTCGTAGGCGCCGTAGATGTCCACGGGCAGGCCCGGAGCTCCGGCCACCAGGCGGCGGCCCAGATCCAGGTCCAGGCCGTGACCGGCCAGGACCAGCCGGGCGCTCCCGGCCGGCAGCATTCCCAGGGCTCGCGCCAGGTCGAGGGTGCCCTTGGCGGCGCACAGGTTGCCGAAATGCAGCACGCGCAGGGGTTCGCCGGAGCCGGCCCGGAAGAGGCTCGGCCGCGGGTGAAGATTGGGCAGGGCCAGGCACAGCCCCGGAGGAATGACCATCAACTCGGCCCGGCGCAGGTTCAGATGCCGCCCCAGGGAGAGGCGATGGGCGAAGGAGGGCACGGTCACCAGAGCCGCCGCGTCCACCTCCTCCTGGGCGGCGCGGCGCCGGCGGCCCAGGGCCGCGGCCAGCTTGTCCAGGGCGCCGTTGCGCCCGGTCCCGCGCTCGTCAGCCGGCCCGTCGAGGCCGGAGGCAAGGCCGAGCTCCGGCGCCAGACAACTCGCACACTCCCCCTCCGCCGGCAGCTCCGGGCAGGCTTCCCCGTCCCCGCGCCAGCGGAAGGAGCGCGGGCAGGCCGGGAAGTGATCGTGGATCGAGTAGATGACGGGCCGCGGCCGCGTTCCGTCCCGGGCGGCGTCGCGCACCAGGGTCTGCGTCAGGGTGGAAGTTCCGTGGACATGGACGATGTCAGACCCGGCCAGCTCCCGGGCCAGGAGCGGCCGCAGCCGCTCGCGGCCGCCCTCGCCGGGACCGACCTCGGCGGGCAGGCGTGGTAGGAATGTGACCGGAATGCCGGCCACATTCTCGCGCCAACAATCCTCCCCGGGGACCGCCGGGCGATCCGTGCCGGCGACCACGCGCACCTCCACACCGCGCCGGCTGAGCTCCCGGGCCTGGGCCAGGACGACCTGCTCCGTGCCGCCCAGAAAGTGCGGCGGGAAGTGGGCGGCCACCAGGGTGAGCCTCACGCCGGGCCTCCCTCTCGGAGGGCCGAGGGCACGGCCCCGGGCGGATAGAGTTCCTCGCGGTCCTCGGGGTCCGCCGCCCCCAGGGGGCAGAAGACCTCGCCGTAGGATCCGCCTTCCTGGTCGATGCCCCGGGCCAGGGTCTGGGCCTGCAGGTGTTCCGTGAGGGCCCGCCCGCCGCCCTGGCTCCCGTGACAGGCCAGGGCCCTGCGCAGCGTGTCCATGGCCGGGGTGATGTCCAGGCGCGTGGCCGCCGGCAGGGGTGTCCAAACTTCGTAGCCGTGGGCCTGGCCCTGAAAACCCACCGCCTCCAGGGCCAGGCGCACGCCGCGGCTCGTGGTGCGGTGATCCCGGTGGCCGTCGCCGCGCCAGGGGGCGTAGACCGTGATCGGATCGAGCTCCCGCAGGCGCTCGGCCAGGCGCTCGGCGCCCCGGGCCAGGACCTGCCGCTGGGGATGGTGGCCCTCCGGCAGGCCGAGGAACTCGTAGGTGAGCGCCCCCAGGCAGCGACCGGCGGCGCGCGTCTCCGCCCGGCGCAGGGCCACGAGGGCGGCATCCACGCCGACATCCGAGCCCCGGCGGTGCCCCAGGGCACCGTCGAAGACCACCACCACATGGACCGCATCGCCCCGCTCCAGGTGCATCAGGAGGGCGCCGCCGCAGCCCAGGAGCTCGTCGTCTCCGTGGGGTGCGAAGGCCAGGACGGCGCCCCGGGGCGGGGCGTGAGAGGGCAGTTGGTCAGCTTGGGGCATGGTCAGTTTGGGGCAATGGTCAGCTTGGGCATGGGTGATGGCGCGGTGACATGGCTGAAGGCGTGCCGGTGGCCGTTATTCGGGCCGGGGGGGCAGATCGGGGAGGCGGCGGCCAGCAGGGAAACGGGTGCGGGCAACTGTCCGGGAGCCACTCCCGGCGGCTCCTGCTCCGGCCTGAGCCCGGAGTCGCTCCGGTGAGCCCCGGGCGCCGGGCGCCTGTGGGCCAGGTCCGCGTACTCCCCGAGGGCCAGGGGCAGCCGGCGTTCCACGCCGCGCTTGATGAAGGTCCAGGCCCCGAGCAGGCGGCCGGTCTTCCGATCCGTGACCCGCGCGAAGTAGCGGGCCGGGAAGAGCCACTCCCAGGCCTCCTCCGGCAGGGTCACGGAGGAGCCCTGGCCCACGCTGCCGGCGGCCAGGGTGAAGGCCGGCGACAGGCAGATTTCGAGGACCCAGGGGCGGCTCCCCTCCCAGGTGAGGGCGGGGGCGGCGCCGAGCTCGCCCAGCTCCACCAGTCCGTGGGCCGCCGGTAGTCGCCCGGCCTCGGCGGCCGCCCCGGCCAGCTGCTCCAGGCGGGCGGTGAGCCGCCGGCCGAGGCCCGTGAAGTTCTGGGCCTGCCAGCGGGCGCGGGAGCGTTCCAGGCGCGGCCCGGCCACCCGGGCGAAGCGCTCCGCATGGCCCGCGGAGCGCGACCAGTGATGCACAATGCGTGCATCCCCCTGGAGCACCAGGCGCAGGTCCAGGGCGCGCAGCCGCGCGCACAGGTCCGCATCCTCGTAGTAGAGCGGGTAGTCCTCGTCGAACAGACCGTGGCCGCTTTCCCGCTCCAGGCGCGCCAGGGTATCCCGGCGCAGCAGGAGGCAGCAGCCCGAGAGCATCTCCACATCCTCCGGGTGCGGGCTGGTCCAACGCTCCAGGGAGTCCGTCAGTCGGCGGCGTCCGCGGCGGCGGGCCCAGGCGGGTAGCAGGTGGGCGGCGGCGGCTCCGGCCTCCTCGCGGGCCGTGGGCAGCGGAACCGGCGGCAGCTCCAGGAGTCCCCCCGGGTCCACGCTGGTACGCGGCCCCACTGCTCCACAGTCCGGATGCAGGGCCAGGGTGCGCAGCAGCGGTCGCAGGGAGCCGGGCAGGAAGACCGTGTCCGGGTTCAGCACCGCGACCACGTCGCCGGGCTCCCCGCGGGAGACCGCCAGGGCCCGGTTCATGCCGCCCCCGTAGCCGTGGTTGGTTTCCTCGCGCATGACGAGCACGCCGTCCGCTTCCAGGGCCGCGAGGTGCTCTGCCTGGTCCGTGGGCGACCTGTTGTCCAGGAGGATGATCTCCAGGCGTTCCGCGGCTTGGCCCTCCCGGCGCCACTCGGCGCGCAGGGACTCGACGCAGGCCCGGGCGAAGGCACCGGAGTCGTAGTTGACGATCAGGGCGGAGAGACGCTGGGACATGGGACGGATTCCATCGGTTGTTCGCCTCATGCGGCGGACTCCTTGTTCTTGCCGTCCTGGGTGTCGGGGACAGGCTCGGCCGGGGGCGGCGCACATGCGGCGCGCTGCTCCCAGCTGTGCGCCAGGCGCACCAGGCCCACCTCGGCACCCTCTCCGGTGATTACCAGATCGGCGGGTGTGGGCCGTTCCTGATAGCGGTGAATACCCTGTCCGTCGAAGAGAATGGCCGTGACCGTGAAGGTGCCCGAGAGCAGGGGCAGGGCCGGGAGGCGCAGCACACAGCAGCCGCTTTTTCCCTCCAAAGTGACACCGTCCAGATGGGTGCCGAGCCCCGCGCACAAATCGCCCCCCCGGCGCGTGAGCGTGATGCCGAGTTGCACGGGTGTCTTGCGGGGCGAGGGGTTCTCCCACCAGACGCGCACTTCCAGATCCGTGCCCGGGGCGCAGCCGCGCGTCTCCCGCCCGCTGGTGCCATCGAAGATACGCGCCGCCCGGATGCGTGGGCCCACCGGCGGCTCCAGGATCGGAGGCGCACCCCGCGCATTCTCCGGGTGTTCCCCGTGGGCCGCCGCGTAGGCGTTGGTCACGGCGGCGGAGCCGCCCGCTTCGATCAACTCCCCCCCGTGGAGCCACAGGGCGCGGTCACACATCTGGCGGATGTCGTAGAGGCTGTGGCTGCAGAGGATCAGGGAGCCACCCCCGGCGCGGAAGGCCAGCAGGCGGTCTATGCACTTTTTCTGGAAGGCCAGATCGCCCACGGCGAAGACCTCGTCGAGGATCAGTAGCTCAGGCTCCTGGGCCGTGGCCACGGCGAACCCCAGGCGCATGCCCATGCCCGTGGAGTAGGTGCGCACGGGTTCGTCGAAGGCTTCCCCCAACTCCGCGAACTCGTTCACCTCCTCACAGAGGGCTTTCATTTCCCGCGCGCTGCGGCCGAGCAGGACGCCGTTCAGAAACACGTTCTCCCGGCCGGTGAAGTCCGGATGGAAGCCCGTGCCCAACTCGAGCAGGCTGGTCAGGGTGCCGTTCACCCGGTAGCGGCCCTCGTTGGGGGCGGCCGTACCGGCCAGCGTTTTCAGCAGCGTCGACTTGCCCGCGCCGTTGACCCCCACCAGGCCCAGGGCCTGGCCGCGTTTCAGCGAGAAGCTGGCGTGGCGCAGGGCCCAGCGCCGGGTGGAACGGCGCTCGGCGGGCAGGAACTCCGCCAGGGCCGGGCAGAGGACCTCCACGGCCCGCACCAGGGGGCCGCCACCCAGGGCGTAGGCCTTGCCCAGGTTCTCGGCCTCGACAATCTTTTCCGGGCGCCGCGGCAACTCAGACCTCGTCGGCAAAGCGGTGCTGCAGGGAACGGAAGAGCCCGTGCCCCAGGATGAACAGGCAGACGGCCCACAGGGCGAAGGTCGCCAGGGAAGCGGAAAGGGAAGCGGTGAAACACAGCGCCGGCTCGCCGGCCATCAGCACGCCGCGCCAGGCCTGCAGCAGATGGTGCAGGGGGTTCAGCTCGATCAGGGGCAGCCAACGCTCGATGCCGGGGATGGCCTGGGCACTCGGCACCCAGAAGACCGGCGTCAGGAACATGGCCAGACCGAGAGCGATGCCGACCAGTTGCTGCGTGTCGCGCAGGAAGACATGCAGGGCGGCGCAGAGCAGGCCGAGGCCCGTGGTGAAGAGCGCCTGGAAGAGGAGGATGACCGGCAGCCAGAGGAGCTGCCAGGTGGGCAGCGCCCACAGTCCCGTGAGCGCGATGACGGAGACCAGGGCCAGCGCCGCCACGGAGAGCGTCACGAGATTTGCCAGGACGATGTTGAGGGGCAGCACCTGGCTCGGGAAGGCCAGCTTCTCGATCAGGTTGCGCTGGTCCACGAGGCAACTGGTGGAGCGGTGCACGCTGTCGGCGAAGTTGGTCCAGACCAAGGTCCCCGTGAACATCCACAGGCCCAGGGCCGCGCCGCCTCCCCGCAGCGCTCCGGGCATGCGCAACCCGAGCAGCTCCGCGAACACGAAGTAGTAGATGCCAAACAGGAACAGGGGATGCACCAGGGGCCACAAGACGCCCAGGGTGCTACCCGAGAACCGCAGGCGCAGCTCACGCCAGACGCAGGTACGGATCAGGTCGCGGTAGCCGAAGAGCACCCCGGGCCAACGCCCGAGAGCCGTCCAGAGTCCCCCACGCTGCGGCGGCCCGACCCAGCCGTCGTCCCCGCTCTCCAGCTCATCCGGCCGCAGCACTCGCACGCGGGCATCCCCACGCCGGTCGAAACGCTGGGCAATCAGCCGGGACAGGGAGTTCCCTGCCCCGCTGGACGGGTGAGGCTGGTGGGGGCGCATGGAGACCACGGTCTGGGAGCGGTCCGCGGTAGGCCCCTTTTCGTCCTGAACACGCTGGTTTCTGAAGTTCAGGGCTGGACAGATGGCACAAACATGGCCCAGCCCCAGGCTCCCCTTGCCCCCCCTCGCGGGGGAGTGCCGCGCACAGTTGCCAGGCCGTGGTTTCGAGTTCCCGGGAAGCGCGGACAGCTGCATCCCCTGGGACTTTCCGGCGCCAGCCAGGAACTGGTCCTGCCCTGGCCCGGAAACACGGGTGCACTCACGGTCAAGCCCCTGGACCGCCGCGGCCTGGCCCCGGCTGGCCGCGCGCGTCTTCATCGAGCGCCCGGATTACCCGTCCTTCCAGCTCGAGTCCCTCGGGCAAGGCCCCCTATCTGATCCCCAGCCTGCCCGCAGGCCGCCGGCAACTCATGGCAGCCAGCGCTCCCCCGGTCGGCCCAGACGCATGTCCCTGGGAAGCCGTCGGCGATCTAGCTGCCGGGACGCATCCCGAGTTGCGCCTGGACTGGGGCTGTCCGCCGGAGAGCCGCTGAACCGTGGGGCGTCCTACAGACCCTCGTCGAGCAGCGAGAGCATCAGCTGCAGGATGCGGCGGGCGGCCAGGGTGTTGTCGGCCTCGGCTTGCCAGTCGGCGTAGGTGGCGTCGAGGGGACGGATGATGTCCATGTTGCGCTCCCGGCGCACGCGCACGCGCAGGCTGTAGCGACCCTCGGAGCGGGGTTCGAGGGGCGTACACTCGATCTCGGCCTGCTCGCGTTTACCCTGGCCGCGGAAGGGGGCCAGGGATTGCTTCCAACCGGAGACGGCGCGCAGGCGCGTGGGATCCGCATCGGCCCCCACGGGGTAGTCGGCCTTCTGCAGGGCGACGAGGGCGACCTGCCAGAGCAGGTGAATGCTCGGTGACTCGACCTCGCCGCTGGACCAGGCGGGCTTCACATCCGGCGTGGATTGGCAGGCGCCGAGGTTCAGGATTGGAAGCAGGAGGAGCAGGGCGGCGATGTTCTTCATGGATAGGGTCTCAGTCTAGTTCCACGCGCGGGCTGTCGCGCAACACGATACGCAGGGGCACATCCGGGAAGGGCAGCTCCTCCCGCAGGCGGTTGTTCAGGTAGCGCAGGTAGTCCTTACCGATCAGCTTCTTGTCGTTGACAAAGAGCATGAAGGTAGGCGGACAAATATCCGTCTGGGTGGCGTAGCGCACGCGCACGCGGTAACCGGAAGAGCCCGGCACGCGCGCCTCCAGGGCACGGTTCAGCACGCGGTTGAGCTCGCCGGTGCCCACGCGCTGACAGGCCTGGATCCCCAGGGCCCGGGCCACCTCCAGGGTTTCCTCGACGCCCAAGCCGTCCTTGGCCGAGAGGAAGGCCATGGGTGAAAAAGCCAGGCCTGGGAACTCGGCCTCCAGATACTCGCGGTAGTCCTCGGGTACCAGATCACCGGCCAGGTCAAACTTGTTGGCGCCCAGGACCAGGGGCTTGTGGTGGTCAATGGCGTAACGCGCCAGGTTCTTCTCCAGAGCGCTGACCGGCCGCGTGGCATCGAAGAGCAGCAGCACCACATCAGCGCGGCGAATGGACTTGCGACTGCGCGCCTCCGAGTAGAACTCGATGGCGTCGGCGATGCGGCTCTTCTTGCGCACGCCCGCGGTGTCGATAGCCACCAGGGTTTCGCCATCGCGCTCGAAGAGCACATCGACCGCATCGCGCGTGGTTCCCGGCACCTCCGAGACGATCATGCGCTCTTCCCGGGCCAGGCGGTTGATGAGGGTGGACTTGCCCGCGTTGCGCCGACCGACCACGGCCAACTTGAGGGTCGGCTCGCGACCGGGGCGCTCCTCGGGTGCCCAGGGGAGCAGGCTGCCGATGCGGTCGTAGAGTTCGCCCAGGCCGCCGCCGTTCTGGGCGCTGAGGGCAAAGGGCCCATCGTGGAAGCCCAGGCGCCTGAACTCGTCCACATCCCATTCGAGGTCCGTGCCCTCGCACTTGTTGACCACCAGCACCACCGGGATCTCGACCCCGCGCAGACGCGCCGCCACCTCCTGATCCAGGGGCGTGATGCCCTCGCGCACATCGACCAGGAAGAGGATCAGGTGAGCCCCGGCCAGGGCCGCCGCCACCTGGCCCTCCACATGGGGACCGAGGTCATCCCGGTCGACGATGCCGATGCCTCCGGTGTCCACCACCTCGAACCAGCGCTGCCCTTCACCGGTGGTCAGGCAGGCCTGGACGGTGACGCGATCGCGGGTGACGCCGGCGGTGGGCTCGACGATGGACACGCGACTGCCCACCATGCGGTTCAGGAGCGTGGACTTGCCCACATTGGGACGCCCCACGATGGCGATGCGCGGCGCCGGGGGTTGGGGCTCGGAGGTCGCTTCCGGACCTGCCCCGGAGCTCTCCCCGGAGCTCTCCCCGGGGGGGCCAACGGCAGCCTCCGCGGGGGCGTCCGGAGGGGCGTTTTTCTGGTGGTCAGGACACATGGTGGTCGCCGGGCGCCGGGGCCCGCAGGCAGGTGGGGACAAGTCCGCCCAAAACGGCGGGAGCGGGCGATAGAATACAGGAGAAGCCCGCCGCCGCATCCCCCATGGACAGGAACAATCCCCGTTGAGTTCAAGGTCTCCGCAATCCCAGCCACCCGAAGAAAAGGCCCGGGAGCCGTCGGAGGCGACCCCGGCCGCTGAGGAGGCTTTCTTCGAGTTCCTGGATCGCGTCCAGGCCGGGGAGACCCTGCGCATCGAGGACCTCTGCGCGGCCCACCCGGCTGATGCTCCGGCCCTGCTCAGAATGTACGACGACTGGGCCTGGCTGGCCGGGCTGGTCGAAAAGGAGCGTCGGGAACGGGAGGAGGAGCTCTTGGGGGAAGGGCGCGAGGTGGACCCCGGGGAGTTCCTCGAACGCCTGCGCGAACACGGTCCCTCGGACCGGCGCTATCGCGTGGAGTGCGAGATCAACCGCGGCGGCATGGGGCGCGTCTTGAAGATCTGGGACGAGGATCTCGGGCGCCCCCTGGCCATGAAGATCGTGGACACCTCCGCCACTGGCGGCAGCGCTTCCTCCAGCGATGGCGGCGGCTTCAAGCCCCGCAGCGAGCCGGGTTCCGGTGGCGCCTCCCGGCCCCTGACAGAAGCTGGCCAGCGGGCGCTTTCCCGCTTTCTCGATGAGGCGCGCATCACCGGCCGCCTGGAGCACCCGTCCATCATCTCCGCCCACGAGGTGGGCGTGGACGACGAGGGCAATCCCTACTTCACCATGCCCTGGGTGCGCGGCCGAGATCTGCGCAAGGTCTTCCGCCTGCTGCACCTGGGCGAGGAGGACTGGACCCTGCCGCGCATCATTGCGGTCCTGGTCCAGGTCTGCGACGCCATGGCCTTCGCCCACTCGCGGGGCGTGCTGCACCGGGACCTCAAGCCCGCCAACATCATGGTGGGACGCTTCGGCGAAACGCACGTCATGGATTGGGGCCTGGCGCGGGTACTGGGGCGGCGAGACACCCTGCTGGAGATGGAGGCCGATGAGAACGATCCGGGGGGCGCCGCCGAACGGGGCGGCGGCGCGGTTCCGCCGGCGGAGCGGCCCCCGGAGAGCTGGGATGCCAAGGGCGCTTCCGCCGCGCCGCCGCCCGCTCCCCCGCACAGCACCCGACCCGCCAGCGGAACCAGCGCCAGCTCCCAGCTCTCCACGCGCGCGGGAGCCGTGCTCGGCACCGTCGGCTACATGTCGCCGGAGCAGGCCCGGGGCGAGCTGAACCGCCTGGGCCCGCGCTCGGACGTCTACTCCCTGGGGGCCATCCTCTACCACCTTCTGGCCGGTGCCCCGCCCCATGTGACCCCGGGGCAATCCGCCTCCTCCGACGAACTCCTGGCGCGCACCCTGGCCGGACCGCCGCCGGCGCCCTCCCGGCGGGCCCGTCGAGGGCAGGGCTCCCTGCCCGTCCCACCGGAGCTGGAGGCCATCTGCGCCAAGGCCATGGCCCGCCATCCCCTGGACCGCTACGAGGGCATGGCGGCCCTGGCCCGGGATCTGCGTGCCTGGCTCGAAGGGCGCGTGGTGGACGCCTACGAATCGGGGCTCTGGGCGGAGCTCCGCAAGTGGCTGGCCCGCCACCGGGCGGCGTCCTTGGCGGCCGGCCTGCTGCTCGCCGTGGGCGCCGCCTGGGGTGCCGAGCGGATCATCACCCAGGGCCGCCATGTGGCTGAGATCACGGGGAAAAACACGGATCTGGAGATCGCCTATCGGGAGACAAGCGTGGCCAACAGCGCCCTGGGCCTGGCCCGGGACGAGGCCCAGCACCGGGCCGGGGAGGCGCACTACCAGAGCTACCTGGGACACCTCTCCGCCGCCGAGGCCATGCTCCAAATGCACCGGGTGACCTCCGCTGCAGAACACCTCTCCAGGTGCCCGGAAGAGTTGCGTGGCTGGGAGTGGAGCTACCTCTCCTCGCGTCTGGACGATGGCCTGGGGAGCCTGTTCGAAGCAGGGGGAATGATCAACGACGTGGCCTGGTCCCGGGACGGGAAGTACCTGGCCCTGGCCTCCACGGACGGGCTCGCAACGGTCTTCTCCGCCGAGGGCACTGAACCGGCCGTGAATCTGACCGGGCACGAGGGCCCCCTGCGGTCCGTGGCCTTCTCCCCGGATGGGCGCGAGGTCGCCACGGCTTCGGAGGACGCCACCGCCCGCATCTGGCGACGCGCGGACGGTGCCGAGCGCCTGGTGCTCCGGGGCCACCGGTCCGGACTCTGGGGGGCGGACTTCAGCCCCGACGGGGCGCTCCTTTCGACCTGCTCCGGTGATGGCCGGGTGATCATCTGGAACCCGGAAGACGGGCGGGAGCTGATGAGCATCGCGAGCCGCGGGGTGCCGGTCTGGTCGGCGCGTTTCTCCCCCGGGGGTGACTCCCTGGCCACGGCCGGGGAGGACGGATGGGTGCACATCTACAACCTGGAAACCGGCGCCGAGCAGTTTGCACTGGACACGAAACTGGATCCTGAGCTGCCCTCCAGAGCGTGGCCCCTGGCCTGGCATCCCGGCGGCCAGCTGCTGGCCACCGGCCACGCCAGCGGCAGCGTTTCCATCTGGCGTCCGGGGCGGCGGGACACGGCCAGCCACATCGCCAGCCAGGGCTCCCCCATTCGAGCAATCGCCTTTTCCCCGGATGGTCGCCGCCTGGCTACCGGGGCAGAGGACACCACCATCCGACTTTGGGATGTGTTCACCGGCCGCCGGCTGGGCACCTTGCACGGGCACGATAGCAGCCCGCGGGCGCTGGTCTTCAACCCCGACGGCCAGCGCCTGCTGTCCGGAGGAGCGGACCGCAGCCTGCGCCTGTGGCTGGCGGAAGACCCGGAGGTGAACTCCAAGTACCTGGGACACGCTTCCTGCATCCGCACCGGTCGCTTCCTCCCGGACGGCAGGCGCTTTGTCACCGCCGCCGGGGACCGCACACTGGCTATCTGGGAAGTGGGCCGCGCCGACCCCATCCGCGTCCTGCGCAAGCACCGGGAACCGGTCTACGCCCTGACCGTGGCCCACAAAAAGCACCTCTTCGCCAGCGGCAGCTCGGACCGCAGCATCATCATCTGGGATGCGGACACCTACGCCGACATCGCTCGCCTCACGGGCCACTCGGACTCGGTTCTCGCCCTGGCCTTCTCGCCGGATGAAACCCTTTTGGCCTCCGCCGCCCGGGACGGTACGGCGCGCCTGTGGGATGTGGAGTCCGCCGCGCATATCACGACCCTCGCCTGCGCCGGATCCGCCTGCAGCTGGGTGAGCTTTTCCCCGGACGGCAAGCGCCTTCTCACATCCACCGCCGAGGGCATCCTCGAGGCCTGGGACCCGCTCACCGGCGCATCCCTGCCCACGGGCCTCTCCCAGGAGCGCGGTCTGCGCTTCCCGACCTTCGACCCCACCGGGCGCCTCCTGGCAACGCTCTCGCCCTCCCACACGGTCCACCTCTGGGAGGTGCAAAGCGGCGAACTCCTGGCCGAACTCGTCGGTCACGGGGGTCCTGTCTACGCCTCCGCCTTCACGCCGGACAGCCAGCGCCTCTTGACCACATCCCGGGACCGTTCCATGCGCCTTTGGGATGTGTCCACGGGCCAGCAGGTCGGCAGCTTCCTCGGTCACGGGGGATCCGTTTGGGGTTGTGACGTCTCCCCGGACGGCGCGCGCTTCCTCTCCCTAGGAGATGACCACCTGGCCCGCATTTGGGAGGCGGCCGATCCGCGGCGGCGCCTCCGGGAACGCCAGGACCTCTCCGCCCTGCAGGGCCGGGCACTCCCACTGATCGAGGGCCTGCTCCGGGACGGCTGGACACCGGAACAGGTGGCCGACCGCCTGGCAACCAAGGTCGGGCTCAGCTCCGAGTTCCGGCGCGAGGCCCAGCTCCTGGCGCACCAGCTCGGGGAGCTGCCGCGGCACCTGAACCGCCGGGCCAGGGATGTGGGCCTGGTGCCGGGGCTCGATGCCGCGGCATACACCTTGGCCGGCGACGAGATCCAGGCCGCCATCCTGCGCGACCCTGCCAATGGGGACTACCGGCACACCCTGGCCTTGATCGCCCTCCGCCAGGGCCATGACCAGCTCGTCCTGCGCCTGCTCGGCCGCCAGGTTCAGGTC
>DASCNH010000044.1:0-7299 GCA_036011365.1 Planctomycetota bacterium
TGCTCGAGGTCCTGCCCTGGATTGAAACCCACCTGCGAGGACGCGTCGAAGCAACCGGCTCCACGGCTCTGGTCTATGACACGCACCAGGGCGTTGCAGCTGCCTACGAAACCTGGGAGGCCGCCCACCCGGGGACCTCTTCGTTCTCCTTTGACTCCTTGACCCAGGACTGGAACGAGTACCCCTTCCTGCGACCCGTGGCCGAGGAGATGCTCGCCATGGCCGTCGAGGCGGACCTGTCCTTGGGTGCGGGCATCAACGCCTTTTCGCACTCGGACGGAACGGATGCCGCCGTTTCCCTCTGGACTGATGGAAGCAACGTCACCGTCGACCTCTCCGCCTACCTGGGCTCCGCCGTTCGAGTCGTCGGCTTGGAAACAGGCACACTCTACGCAGTCAACAACCCGGCCGCCGTGGAGCTCGGCAACGAGCCCCTGTTCGTCACCGAGCGCGGCGCAAGCTGTGGCTCCTCCGCCAGCTATTGCACGGCCATGCCGAACTCCACGGGCCTCTACGCCACAATCGGGCGTACCGGCAGCACCAGCGTGGCCGCCAATGACTTGGTGCTGACCGCCGCCGAGGCCGTCCCGAGCCAGTTCGGCATCTTCTTCTACGGTGCCGGCAGCGCCGCGCTCCCCTTCGGCAACGGCTACCGCTGCGTGGATCTACCCATCCAGCGCCTGGCTGTGATCTCCACGGACGCCGTGGGCAACGCCAGCTACGCACTGGACAACACCGCCCCCCCCACAGCCTCCGGCCAGATCACTCCGGGCACCGAGTGGTATTTCCAGTTCTGGTTCCGCGATCCTCCCGCCGGCGGTTCCTACTACAACCTGACAGACGGCTTGAGGGTGCCATTCTGTCCCTAAAGCGGGCGCGGTCGAGCGTGGCAGCGTGCGGCGGTTTACAGTATGCGGATGAAAGCTCTGCTGCTGCTCCTCGCCGCCTGCGCCCCCGCCCCCATGACCACAATGCCCATCGCAGATTCCGGGGCCCTCGGGACCCTCGACGCCCTCAGTGCCGCTGACCTCGCACGGTTGGGGGAGGCGCGCATCTTCTTCGGGCACCACTCCGTCGGACGCAACATCCTGGAGGGCGTGGCTGAACTGGCCGGGGAACACCCGGGCCTGGACCTGCGCATCGTGGAAACAAGCGACCCCTCCAAAGCAGAAGGCCCCGGCCTCTTCCACGCAGCCGTGGGAGACAACATGGATCCGGCCTCCAAGCGCCGCGCTTTCGTCGAAGTCATGGAGCGCAGCGCAAGCGGCCTGGACCTGGCGCTGCTGAAGTTCTGCTATGTGGATGTGAACAGCGGCACGGACCCGAGCGCCTTTGTTGAGGAGTACCAAGCGACCCTGAGCACCCTGCGGGCCGCCCACCCCGGCTTGACCCTGGCCCACACCACAGTCCCCCTGCGCGCCTCTCCCACCGGCCTCGTGCCGCGCGCCAAGGACCTGGCCCGTTTCCTGTCCCGCAGGCCACGGGCCCTTGAACACAACCGCGCCCGGGCGGCCGTCAACAACCTGCTGCGCGGCCGTTTCGATGCCCCGGCCCTCTTCGACCTGGCGCGCCTTGAGTCCACGGCCCCCGACGGCAGCCTCTCCACCGAGGGCGGCGATGCCACCGTCCCCTGCCTGACCCCCGCCTACACCAGCGATGGAGGGCACCTCTCCGTCGCCGGCCGCCGCCGGGCCGCCGCCGCCTTCCTCACCTTCCTGGCCCACCGCCTGGGCGACTGACCTCCATCCGGCGCGGACTTCGCCCGAGACCGAGCGCGGCTTGAACCGGCTACCGCCCGCCGCGGAACCAGGCCCCGGGGAACTCCGCCCCCTGGCGCGCGCCTTCCGGAAGCGCCTCCAGTTTCGCGGCGCAGACCTTGTACTCCGCGGTCCCGGTCACCGCATCTCCCTCGTCCAGGGTCAGAAGATTGGCGCGCGCCTCGCGGAAATGCAGGGGCATCCAGAGCACGCCGCGCTTGACCTGCCGCGACATAAGCGCCCGGGCCCGAACGCTCCCCCGGCGACTTGAGACTTCGACCCACGCCCCGTCAACCAGGCCCAGGCGCCTGCCGTCCGCCGGGTGCACCTCCACAAAACACTCGGGCTGCTTGGCACGCGCTCCATCGGCGACACGCGTCTGCGTGGCAGCGTTGTAGTGGTAGAGCGTGCGCCCGGTGGAGAGCAGGAAGGGGTACTCCGCGTCTTCCGCTTCGACGGAAGGCCGGTACTCCACCGGCTTGAAGCGCCCCTTGCCCCGCAGTACACCGCCTTCGTGAAGAAAGACGGTGCCGGGATGGTCAGCGTCCGGGCACGGCCACTGCAGGCCGCCCTCCCGATCCAGCCGCCCGTGGCTGAGGCCAGCGAACTCAGGCGCCAGCGCGCACATCTCAGCGTAGATCCGGGCCGCAGAGGTCTCTTCCGCGGCGGGCCAGGGAGCCCCGGCGGCCCGGGCCAGCTCCACCAGAATACGCCAATCGGCCCGGGCCTCCCCGGGCGGCGCAACCGCGGCCCGCACGCGCTGGGCGCGGCGCTCGGAGTTGGTGAAGACCCCCTCCTTCTCGGCAAAGCAGGCGGCCGGCAGCACCACCTGGGCGAAGCGCATGGTCTCGTTCGGCAGGATGTCCTGAACCACCATGAACTCAACGGCGTTCATGGCCTCTTCGAGACGTCCGACATTTGGTTCGGAGACGAGCAGATCCTCGCCCATGACAAACAGGCCGCGAATCCCCGTGCCCAGCTCCTTCATCATCTGATTGAGGTTGAGCCCCGTTTCCGCGGGCACCTGCGAGCCCCAGGCCGCCGAAAAAGCTCGCCGGGCCTCCCCATCCGCCAGCGGCTGGTAACCCGGCAGGAACACCGGGCTGGCACCCGCATCATTGGCTCCCTGCACGTTGTTCTGACCCCGCAGAGGATTCAATCCCGCGGAGCGCTTACCCAGGTGCCCGGTCATGAGCACCAGGTTGGACAGGGCGTAGACGTTGTCTGTCCCGTGCGTGTGCTCGGTAATCCCCAGGGTGTAGTAGATGCCCGCTTTTTCGGTCCGCGCGTACTCCCGTGCCGTGCGGCGGATGTCCTCCGCCGCCACATCCGTGACCTGCTGCGCCCCTTCGGGCGTGTAGGCCATGAGCGCCTCCCGCAGCTCCCCATAGCCTTCCGTATGCGCGGCGATGAACTCCTCGTCCGCCAGGCCCTCCTCCACTATCACCTGGGCCATGGCATTCAGAAGCCACACATCCGTCCCCGGCCGAAGTTTCAGGTGGAGTTGGGCGATGGAGGTCAGCCAGATGCTGCGCGGGTCGGCAACCACCAAGCGCGCGCCGCTTCGCACCGCACGCTTCATCTCCATGGCGATCACCGGGTGCGCCTCGCTGGTGTTGGAGCCGATCACGAACAGGAACTCCGCCTCGCGAATCTCCTGAATCGAGTTGGTCATGGCCCCGGCGCCCAAGGTAGTGACCAGACCGGCCACCGTGGGAGCGTGTCACGTGGCCGCGCACTGGTGCACGTTGTTGGTGCCGAAGACCCCCCGCGCCATCTTCTGAACCAGGTAGTTCTCCTCCACGGTACACCGCGAGGATGACACGAATCCAAGAGCGCGCGCCCCATGGCGCTGCTCCACATCCCGCAACCCGCGCGCCGCCGCCGCCAGCGCTACTTCCCAACCGACCTCCCGCAGGACACCGTCCGCGCCGCGCAAGAGGGGGCTCGTCAGGCGTTCGGGCGCGTGGATGAATTCGTGGGCGAAGCGCCCCTTCACGCACAGGTTGCCATCACCCGCCAGCGTGCCGGCCGGCGGACTGGTGACCTTGATCACCCGCCCACCCGGCTGGCCGGGGTCCACATTGAGATCCAGCTGGCATCCCACGCCGCAGTAGTTGCAGGTGCTGCGCACTTTTCGCAGCTCGCTCTCCGGCGGCGCCCCGCTCTCCAGTGGCCGCCGATCCGCCATGGCCCCGGTGGGACACAGCGCCACACAGCCCCCACACAACTCGCAGGTGGTCTCCAGCAAGCCACGTCCGTCCGCCGTACTGATGGTGGTGGCCGCCCCGCGTCCAGCCAGGGTGATGGCCCCCACACCCTCGACCTCCGCGCAGTAGCGCGTGCACCGGGCGCAGAGGATGCACCGGTCAGGGCGGAAGGTGATGTGCGGATTATCATCCTCCGCCGGCCAGGCAGGCCCCGTGCCCCGCGGCATCCGAAGCTCCGCCCAGTCCCGGGGAGCCCCAACCCTCACCGCCCAGTAGCACACCGCGCAGGGCGCGCCGTCCTGGCAGTCCTCCGGCCGGCGCGGGTGATCCGCCAACTGCAAGGCAAACAGAGCCCGCCGGTGGCGCCGCACCCGCTCACTGGCGGTGGTCACCACCAGGCCTGCCCGGGCCGAGGTGCGACAGGCTGGCACCAGGCGCCGCTCGCCATCCACCTCCACCAGGCAACTGCGACAGACAGCCGCCGGCTCCAGCCGCGGATCATGGCACAGGGCCGGCACCTCCGCCCCCCTGCGCCGCGCCAGCTCCAGCAGCGATTCGCCGGGCTCGAAAGCAACCGTCCTACCGTCGAGCAGCAGTTCACCGCCCGCGCGTGTCATTCTCCGTCCCCGCTCCCCCTGGCCAGCCCAGCGGGCCCGGCGCCGCGGCCCCCGGAGTCGCCGCCCGCGAACTCCGCGGGCCACCATTTCACAGCGCTGGAGAGTGGCAGGGGCGCCGCCTGCCCAAGACCGCAGATCGAGGCCTCGTTCATTTCCCAGGCCACCTCGGCCACCTCGGCCAGCGGGCGCCCGCCCTCCTCACCGGCCAGGTGCCGGGACAACGCTTGGTTCAAAAAGCGCGTCCCCAGGCGACAGGGCGTGCATTGGCCACAGCTCTCGGCCTCGAAGAAGGCCAGCTGAATCTGCGCCGCCCGGGCCATGTCCACGCTGCT
Source organism: Planctomycetota bacterium (assembly GCA_036011365.1). GTDB lineage: Bacteria > Planctomycetota > UBA1135 > UBA1135. Next base: position 4,917 of record DASCNH010000044.1, read on the forward strand.
GTCCAGCACAACCACGCCCGCGGAGCCGAGCATGGTTCCCTCCGCCGCCAGGGACCTGAAGCCCAGGGGCAGGTCCGCCTTGGACGCCGGCAGGAAACCCGAGCTGGCACCACCCGGCGTAAAGGCCTTGAGCTCGCCCGTGCAGCCACCAGCCGCCTCCAAGAGCTCGTTCAGCGTGGCCCCCAGGGGCAGCTCGTAGACACCGGGTCGCGCCACATGGCCGCTCAGGGAGTAGAGCTTGGTCCCCGGCCCCTCGCGCCCCAGACCCGCGAACCACGCGCCGCCGCGCTTCGCAATGGAGGGCACGGCGGCGATGGTCTCCACATTGTGTACCAGCGTGGGCTTGCCCCACAGGCCGACCTCGGTGGGATAGGGCGGCTTATGGCGCGGTTGCCCCCGGCGGCCCTCGATGGCTTCCAAGAGGGCCGTCTCCTCGCCGCAGATATAGGCACCCTGGCCCTCGTGCAGCCGAAAGGACAACTCCGGCCCGAGCCGTCCGTCCGCCCGCGCCGCCGCCAGCTCCGCCTCCAGGGCCCGCCGCGGTTCACCGAACTCCGCGCGCAGGTAGGCGTGAATCTCCTTCACACCGAGGGCCCAGGCAGCGATCATCAGCCCTTCCAACACCAGATCAGGCCGCCTCACCAAGAGCTCGCGATCCTTGAATGTCCCCGGCTCGCCTTCGTCGGCATTCAACACCAGGTAGCGCAGGTCGTCAGCCTGTCCCGCCACAGAACGCCACTTGTCCGCGGCGGGAAACCCCGCCCCCCCGCGCCCCTGGAGGCCGGACCGCGTCAGTTGTTCCAAGAAACCCTCATGGCCCAGTTCCCTGGCCCTGCCCAGGGCGGCGCCGCTGCGGTCCGGCTCCCCGGCCAGGGCGAAGACCAGGTCCCCGTCCCCGGCCTCCGATGGCCAGACATGCCCCCCACCGGTGTCCGGCGTCGCGGCCAGGGCCCGCCAATCCCCATCCGTCGCCTCAAGCTGCCCAGGTGCCAGGGGTGCGAGCAACTCGCGCTCGACGCGCGCCGCAGGCGTCCGATCGCAGGCCGCCAGACAGGAACACGCCTGGGCCTCGAGGCCCGCCGCCCGCGCGCCTGCAAGGCGCTCCCCGCCACCGACCAGGGAACAGGAAAGCCCCGCGCAGACGCCAACCGGGGCCCGTTCCGGCGTCAGGTGCTCGAAGAAGGTGCCGACCCCGAAGACGTCAGCCGCGCCGTAGCCGAAGCCCTCGGAAAACTCCCCGGCCAGCCCCTCAGAGAGGCCGCCGGCCGCCGCCAGGCGCTCCTGTAGGGTGGGATCTTCGGGCTGCGACTGCACCCGCGCATCCTAGCAACAGCGCGGCCAAATACAGCCCCGCGCATTCCCCGCCCTCAGCGCTGGGACGCCCGCCAGACGAAGTACAAGCGCGAACCAATTCCCCCGATCAGGAGCAGCGGGGCTCCGAGCAGCAGCAGCACGCTCCACTGGAAACCCTCGATCAGGCCGTCATTCCCACCGGACTCCAGCGCCTGCTTGCAGAGCGCGCACTGGGCGCTGGCCTGAGCCATCAGGCCCAGACCAATACAGAGTCCGGCGAGGACTCGCCTAGGAAACCCGCTTCCCATTAGCCGTCCGCCATGACCCAGGCCCAGGGATCGCCGACGATGTCGGGCCATATCATGAGCAGGAAGAAGGCTGCCAGGATCATGGTGCCCCCCACCATCCACAGGATGAGCTTGCCCTCGAACTTGAGGTGCATGAAGAAGCTGGCCACCAGGACGGCCTTGACCACGGCGGTGCCCACGAGCAGCGCGGCCAGGAGCGTGGGCGAGAGATGCAGGTAGACCACGCCGACCTCGGCAGCCGTCAAGACGGCCAGCCAGAGGAAGATCTTTATCGCGTTGACCTTGGGATGTACGGCTTCAGACATGGCAATTCCTTAAACGAGGCAGAGGATGGCGAAGAGGATGATCCAGATCAGGTCGACGAAGTGCCAATAGAGGCCGACGCCTTCCACGCGGAAGTGCTGGGCACCCTGGAGCTTGCCGGATTTAACACCCGAGCGGATCACCAGCAGGCTGATGACGCCGCCGAGGACATGCAGGCCGTGGAAGCCGGTCAGGAAGTAGTAGATGCCGCCCAACAGGCTGCTGTCGATCGTGAATCCCTGGTGGATCATGTGGTTGTAGTCCCACAATTTGATCGCCAGGAAGAGGCACCCCAGGAGGGCAGTGAAGAGCAACATGCGCGCGCTCTTGGCGTTGTCGCCGGCATCGAAGGCCTGCACGCCCATGACCATGGTGACGCTGGAGGTGATCAGCACGAAGGTGTTGACCGCCAGCACCGGCACCGCCAGGTGATCACCGGGCGCGGGCCAGGAGTCGGCGCCCATGCGCAGGACGATGTA
>DASCNH010000045.1:0-15924 GCA_036011365.1 Planctomycetota bacterium
CATGGTTTGGCGTGAGAACTGGTTGCGGGGATCAGACGAAGAACAGGGCGGCGAGGATGATGGTGAAGAAACAGTAGGTGCCGGCTTCCCGGCGGGCGTCTTGAATGAGGGCTGTCATGGGGTACTCCTTTGGTGAAAACCTAACAGGCCCCTAATCTATCGGTGCCTGACACCCGAACAAGACCCGAACTCGCCTTTTCCTCAAAATCGGCGCTGGCTGCCCTGGAATGGATGATTACTTCCCTTTTTTGTCCGTGCCCCCGGGATGGGGAGCTCCTGGAGTGGCGACCCGGCTACAATGCCCGCGCCTCGGCTCTCATGGCGGGCACGCATTAATGACCCTCCCCTCCCCGCTGGCACTGGACACGGAACGCTGGCTGCTGCCGTTTTCATTCCGGACCGTTCCCCTCTACCGCTTTGATGTACTGGTCATCGGCGGTGGAGCAGCTGGCAGCTGTGCTGCCCTGGCAGCGGCCCGGGCCGGAGCCCAGGTGGCCCTGTTGGCCAAGAGAGAGCTGCGGGAGAGCAATACCGTCGCTGCCCAGGGAGGCATGGCAGCCGTCCTGGCTGCCGGGGATGCCTTTGAAGCTCACAGCGCCGATACCCTGCGCCTGGGCTGTGGCATGGGGCACGATCAGGTGGTTCGGCAGGTGGTTAGCAGTGGCCCAGAGGCAGTTGAACGCCTGGTCGGCCTGGGGGCGGAGTTCGACCGTGAGGCCGATGGCTCCTTGGCCCTTTTGCGGGAGGGAGGCCACTCAGCGCCGCGTATCATCCACGCCCATGGGGCAGCCACTGGCCAGGAGATTCAGCGTGCGCTGACCGAAGCCCTGGACGCTGCTGAGAGCATTACCTGCTTCCCACATACCTTCGTGCTGGATCTCCTGCCCGCCGAGGATGGCGTACAGGGCGCCCTGTGTCGCACCGACCGCGGTGACCTGGTCGCCTTCGTTGCTCCGGAGGTGATTCTGGCCACGGGGGGCTCCGGGCAGATATACCGGGAAACCACCAACCCGCCCATCGCCACAGGCGATGGGGTGGCGGCAGCGGTGCGGGCCGGGGCTCGTGTGCGCGACTTGGAGTTTGTTCAGTTTCATCCGACCTGCCTGTACATCGCCGGCGCCGCTCGTTTTTTGATCAGCGAGGTTGTGCGGGGAGCCGGCGGAATCCTGCGCGATCGCCACGGTGTGCGCTTCATGCCAGACTTCCACCCGGATGGGGAGCTGGCTCCCCGGGATGCGGTCAGTCGCGCGGTGTTTCGACGCATGGTCGACACGGAGGATACCTGTGTCTATCTGGACCTTTCTGACCTCAACCGCGACCCCCAGCAACTCTTCCCCCAGATCGCACGAACTTGCCGGTATTTCGGCATCGATATAACCCAGGATCCCATACCAGTCAGGCCCGGGGCTCACTATCAGATTGGTGGCGTGACCGTTGATGCAGATGGCCGCTCCAGCGCCCGCGGCCTGTGGGCCGTGGGGGAGTGCGCCAGCAGCGGCTTGCACGGTGCCAATCGCATGGGCTCCAACTCACTCTTGGAGGCCCTGGTATTGGGGGAGCGCGCCGGACGCCTGGCCGCCCAGACCGGATCACGACCGGATCTGGGCTACCTGCGGGCTGCTCCTCCGCGGGTCGTTGAGCGTCCGCCGGCGGGCCTGAAGATCAACATTTCAGACATCACCTACTCGCTCAAGTCCCTCATGTGGCGTGAGCTCGGCGTGGAACGCAGCGGCGTTGGCCTGGGGGATTCCGGGGAGCGCCTGGCCTTCTGGAGTCGGGCGGTGGAAGGCCTGGCGCCCGCAGAACTGCCCACTTGGGAGTTGCAGAACATGTTGCTCCTGGCCCGCCTGGCCACCTACTCGGCCCTGGCCCGGGAGGAATCCCGTGGCGTGCATTTTCGGACTGATCACGGGGAGGAACGCGAGGCCTGGCGCGTGCACACGGAGCTTGTTCCGCAGCTAGTCGGCGAGCGACTGATGGGCATGGAACTCACCCGGTCTGCCGTGGAGTCCAGCGGCAGCTGTCCATGAGCCGCTCCCCTGCGCCCACCGGTGCACCCCGGGAGAAGGTGCTGGTCTGTGGTGTGCTATTGGAGGATGCACGCGCGGAGCTGGGCGCGCTGCTGGGGGAAGCACAGGATCTGGTGCGAGCTGCGGGGGCAGAGGTGGTGGGGGAGGTAATCGTGCAGAAGCGCCTGCGACCACATCCGGCGACGCTGATGGGGCGCGGCAAGGTGGAGGAGGTGGCCCATGCGGCCCGCGGAGCCGGCGCCGACGCGGTGCTCGTGGACAACAATCTTTCACCCGCCCAACTGCGCAACCTGGAGAAGGCCTGGGACTTGCGCGTTTTTGACCGCTCGGAGCTGATTCTGGACATCTTCGCCCGGCGTGCCAAGACGCGCCAGGCCAGCCTGCAGGTGGAGTTGGCCCAGAACGAGTACCTGTTGCCCCGCTTGCGACGCATGTGGACACACCTGGAGCGCACGGAAGGGGCCATTGGCACCCGGGGACCGGGGGAAACCCAGCTGGAAACCGACCGTCGCCTGCTGCGCAAGCGCGTGCATGACCTACGCACCCAGTTGAAGCAGATCGAGGCGCACCGACTGCGCCAGGTGGAATCGCGCCGGGACCTGTTCCAGGTGGGCCTGGTGGGCTACACGAATGCGGGCAAGTCCACGCTGCTCAACAGGTTGACGGGCTCCGGCGAGTTTGTGGCGGATATGCCCTTTGCCACCCTGGACACGCGCACGCGCCAGTGGAGCCTGCCGGACGGGCGCACGGTCCTGCTCTCGGATACGGTCGGCTTCCTCCAGCGCCTGCCCCACCATCTCGTGGCGTCTTTTCACGCCACCCTGGAGGAGTCCATCCACGCCGATCTCCTGCTCCATGTGATCGATGTCTCGCACCCGGATGTGCAGGGCCAGATGCTAGCCGTGGAGGAGACGCTGGCTGCTATCGCGCCGGGGCTCGCTCCACAGGTGCTGGTCTTCAACAAGGTCGACCGGGTGGAGGATCCCATCAGCTTGCACCTCTTGGAACAGGACCGCGACCAGGATGTGGTGTACATCTCCGCCGCCACCGGCGAGGGGCTCGAGCGCCTCGCCCAGCGCGTGGCGGCAGAGCTGGACCAGCGCTCGGAGCGCGTCGATGTGTTCCTGGCGCCGGATACCCTGCGCCTTTCCGGCCCGGTACGAGAGCTGGCGGCTCTGGAGGAGGAGGAGTGGTGCCCCGACGGTAGCCTGCGACTGCGCGTGCGCATCACCGACGAAGCCCTGGGCAACCTGCGTCACCAGGCGGGGCGTGGGGCTGGCATGCGCATCGCCCCGGTGGTGCCGGCGGGCTAGTCCGCCGGCTGCTCCAGGTCAGCCAGGGGCGGCAGATGCAGGACCTGGCCGACGCGGATGCGATCTGGGCCTGACAGCCCGTTGAACTCGGCCACCGCGGCGACCAAGGCCGGGCGGGCCGTGCCGTAGAACCCCTGGCAGAGTTCACCCAGCGTGTCGCCGGGGCTCACGGTCACCTGGAAGACCGGCTGGTGTGCCCGCTCAAGGGCGGGGTCCGCAGCGTCCGCAACCCCAGGGAGTGAGGGAGTCGGCAAGTGCTGGAGCGGGGGGGGTGGCACGGGCGTGGCCACCTCCCCCTGCGGCTGGCTGGCGACCGGCGGCGCACCGCTGGGTCGTCCGATCAAGAGCTGGCCCCAGCCCGGGGGCGGGCTGGCCTGCGTCGCCGACTCTTGTCCCAGGAAGAGATGCAGGCCCACCGCCGCCACCGCCAGGGTGGAGACGATGGTCAAGATGCGTCTCACCGCGACCCCGGGCCAGCTCAGCTCGCGGCGCTGGCCGCTTCCTTCTTGGCGGCCCGGTTCTCAAGCCAGAGGAACGTCGGGCAGGCGACGAACATGGACGAGTAGGTGCCCACCAGGACGCCGACGCTGAGGGCGAAGGCGAATCCCTCGAGAACATTGCGGGTGCCCAGGTTGAAGCCCAGGAGAATCATGACCGTCAGCAGGGTCGTGATCGAGGTCAGAACTGTCCGCGAGAGGGTTTGATTGATGGAGGTGTTCAGGGTATCCGAGAGTGCGCCCTTCATGCGCGGCTTGTTCTCGCGCACCCGGTCGAAGACGACGATGGTGTCGTTTAGGGAGTAGCCGATGATCGTCAGGAAGGCGGCAATCATCGGTAGGCTGATCTCGGCTTCCACCAGATCGGTCATGATCGCCAGGGCCAGACAGCCCAAGGTGATCAGCACATCGTGGACCAGGGCCACCACGGCGGCGAAGCCGTAGCTGTACTCGGCGAAGCGCGCGCGAATGTAGAGCACCACGGCGAAGAGGCTGACCAGGATGGCGAAAATGGCCTTGTCGCGCAGTTCGCCCACGACCTGGGCGCCGACAACGGAGGACTCGGGGATGGGGGATGCCAGGCGGTAGGCCTGTTGGGCGCTGTCGGTCAGGTTCTTGAACTTGCCGTTGATCAGCGTGGTCAGGATGTCAGCATCCTGGTCCTGCTGGGCCTGGGCCGAGAAGGCGAAGACACTGGTGGCGCCCGGGTCACTTGAGGTGGCCTGGACTTCCGTCAAGCCGATCTCCTCCAGGGCCGTGCGCACATCATCCGCGCTGTGGTTTTCCTCGAAGTACAGGCTGCCAGTGGCCAGGCCGTCGTTGACCTCCAGCTCCACCGGACCCTTCTGCAGCACAGCGGCCAGGGCCTCGCGAATCTCGCCCTCGCCGGTCTCGCCGGTCTCGGCCTGGGCGGCGGCCTGGACCGTCCCATCCACCTCGGCCTTGTAGGTCAGGCGGAACTGCGTGAAGCCGCCCCCGGGTGCCTCTGACCTGAGAATCGGCTTGACCTCCACGGAGTCACCGATGGTGCCGGGAATGGTGCGCACCAGGCCGCGGATGTCATCCACGGGCTGGGGGCTCTCTGTGCGTGCGGTCAGGGTGAAGCCCCCGAGGAAGTCGATCGACAGCTTGTCCTTGTCTTCCAGGGAGGCAAACAGGCCCACGCCGCCGACGATCAGGATCAGGGAACCCACCAGGGCCTTGGGCGCTAGGCCCATGAAGTCGATGCGGGACTCCTTGACCAGGCGTGCCATGGAGAATTCCTTGATGCCACCTTCGACCATGCGATGCACTAGCACGCGCGTGATCACGAGCGCCGAGAACATGCTGGTAATGATGCCGACGCTGAGTGTGGTGGCGAAACCGCGCACCGGACCCGTGCCGAACTTGTAGAGGATCAGGGCCGTGATGAGCGTCGTCAGGTTGGCATCGACGATGGTCACCAGGGCGCGCTCGAAACCGTTCTTGGCCGACTGCAGCACCTTGCGACCCTTGAGCGTTTCCTCCCTGATGCGCTCGTAGATCAGGATGTTGGCATCCACGGCCATGCCGACGGTCAGGATAATTCCGGCCACACCGGGCAGGGTCAGCGTGGCGCGCAGGAAGGCCATGGCACCCATCATGAGCACCAGGTTGGCGATCAAGCTGATGGCCGCCGCCACCCCCAGGCGTCGGTAGTAGAAGAGGATGAAGACCAGCACCATCAGGATGCCGAGGCCGGCGCTGATTGCTCCACGGGAGACATACTCATCACCCAGGGAGGCACCCACGCGCTCTTCCGCTTCGAGCACGGGCTTGATGCGCAGGGAGCCCGAGCGCAGGGAGGTGACCATCTCCTTGACCTCGCTCAGGGTGAAACCGCCGGCGCCGCCTGAGATCTGGCCGCCGCCGGGCAGGCGCTCGTTGATGGTGGCCAAGGTGGTGATCTCGCCGTTCAGGACGATGGCCATGCCTTCGCCCACATGTTCTTCCGTGAAATCGCCGAAGGCCCGGCGCTGCATGGGCTCCATCTCGAAGCCCACGGCCGGGAAGCCCATCTGGTCCTGGGTGATGGTGACTGTCTTGAGGTCGTTGCCGGTGAAGTTCCACTCGTCCTTCTGGACCTTGAGGGCCACCAGGCGGTTTTCGACGGGCAGGGTCTCCTCTTCAGCCTTCTGCCTGCGGGGAGCCCAGTGGATACCGGGCCAGGGGCCGCCTGCATCGCGATCCAAGCGGTTGTAGTGGGAGACCGGCTCGCCCGGGTGGGCGACCAGCCAGGCCAGAACGCGTTCGCGCTCGGCGGTCAGGTCGGAACCAGCGCCCACATCGCCGGCCTTGGCCTCGATGAAGAAACGCATCTCTCCCACGTTCATGATCGCCCGCCGGATGGCGTCGTCGCTGTAGAGCACGATGAGCTCGCCGCCGGCATGGGCCGCCGCCTCGGTCTCCGACTCGCCGCGCTTCAGACCGGAGAGGATCGCGCCCCGGCGCCGGTCGTAACGGATCTTCTCCTGGCCGATGCGGACCACTCCGCCGGTGGCCGGAAAGGCGCGCAGGTCAGCGGCATCGGTGCTGGCCAGGGCCAGCGTGCGGTCTCCGGCGCCGATGGCCTCCTGGAGCGCGTCCGAAGCTCCCGCGGAAGCCAGCTCAGCCGTGCCGGGCAGTTCGATCACCACCCGGTCCAGGCCCTCGGCGCGGATGATCGGGTCGTGGACGCCAGTGGGGTCAACCCGCTCGCGGATGATGCCCGTGAACTGCTGCATGAGCCCGGCCTTGTCGGCGAACTCGGCCTCGGTGATCTTGCCCTCTTTCAGGGCCTCCTCGAAGGGAAAGGACAGCACCATGCGCGTGCCCCCCTGCAGGTCGAGGCCCATGCGGAAGGGGCTCGTGGGCGCCTGCTCGCGGATCGAAGGCAGGGCCATGCACAGGATGGCGACGAGCAGCAGGAGCAGAATCGTAGTGACCTTGCGGCCGACGTTCTCAAGCATGAACGGAGGAGGGGAAAGGGAACTTGGTGGGGCGTGGGAGGGAGGTGTGGTGGAGGGGCCCTGGCCGGAGGTGGCGCCGGGCGCTGAACTTCCGGATGGGGCCCGCTGCCCAGATCAGACTTCGACCGCTTCGGTGTCGGCCTCGTTGGCTTCCGCTGCCTTTTCCGAGGCTTTCTCGGCAGCAGCATCGGCAGCCTTGTCGGCGGAGTCCTGCTCGCGCTCGCGGCGCACCTTGTCGCCCAGGAGTTCCGTGACGCGCGTGCTCTTGCCGATGCGGTCGCGCATGTAGAACAGACGCGCACGCCGGACCTTGCCCCGGCGGCTGATGACCACATCCGTTACCCGCGGGCCATGGAGGGGGAAGATGCGCTCCACTCCTTCGCCTTGCACGATGCGGCGCACGGTGATGGTGCGGCGGATGCCACGCCCCTTGAGGGCGATGACAGTGCCGGAGAAGATCTGGATGCGTTCCTTGTCGCCCTCACGGATCAGGTAGTGCACATCCACCGTGTCGCCCACATGGGCTTTCGGGGGGTTGCTCTTACAGGCTTGCGTCTCGAGGCTATCGATCAGGTCCATTGGATTATGGGGCGTGTTTGCTTGGTGAATCGGGGGCCGGCCCGGGGGCAGCCCCGGAGTTCGTGGCCGGGTTATCGGGGATTGTAGTTCCATCCGGAAGAATGTCCGGACGAATAGTCTTGGTTCGTTCCAGGGCTTGTTGGCGGCGCCAGGCAGCGATGGCCCGGTGATCGCCGGAGAGCAGCACCTCGGGGACTGGGAGCCCGCGGTACACACGAGGCCGCGTGTAGTGGGGGCAGTCGAGTAGTTCCATTCCCCCCTCGGTTTGCGCGAAGGAGTCCTCCTGGGCCGAGCGCTCGTCACCGAGCACACCGGGGATCAGGCGTGCGGCGGCTTCCAGCACCAGCAGAGCCGGCAGCTCGCCACCGGCCACGACGAAGTCTCCCACGGAGACCTCCTCGATCTTCAGGATCTCCCGGATGCGGGCGTCGAAACCTTCGTAGCGGCCGCAGAGCAGAGCCACGCGCTGTTCGCCGGCCAGTTCATTGACCAGAGGCTGGCGCAGGGGGCTGCCACCGGGGCACAGGGCCAGGCGACGGAAGCGGCCGTGGCGCTCTTCCAGCCACTCGATGCAGTCCACCAGGGGCTCCGGGCGCAACACCATGCCCGGACCACCGCCAAAGGGGCGGTCGTCCACGGTGCGGTGGCGGTCCCGGGCGAAATCGCGGAAATCCACCAGGAGCACCTCCAGCAGACCCTTTGATTGGGCCAGGCCGAGGATGCTCGAGCGCACATAGGGCTCGATGGCGTCGGGAAAGAGGGTGAGAATGGCAAAGAGCGGCACGGTTCCCTCCTCGGAGAAAAGGCGCAGCAGTTTACGGGCGCCTCCGGTCTCCGGCAAGTTAATTGGTAACAACAGCCTGTGAATAGCCCCGGGCCTTGACGCCTTGGAAAAGGTCCGGCAGACTGCCCCACAACTGGCCCAACCCCATATCCCATAAGAAGATAGGATCAATCAAGGTGTTCACAGGCATCGTCACTGCAGCCGTCTCCGTCCGTCGCTTTGAGGCCCGGGGCAGCGGGGCCCGCATGTGGGTCCCCGCGCCCGCTCCCGAGGCCGGGGAAGAGGCCTGGCGTCTCGGGGAAGGGGAGAGCGTGGCGGTTTCCGGTACCTGCCTGACCGTGGCCGGTCTGGCGGACCCTGAGAGCGGCGAGCAAGTGCCCTGGGGAACCCCGGGGGCGGATATGCTCTTCGACCTCTCTAGCGAGACCCTCGAGTGCACCTGGTTCGGAGGCCTTGAAGTGGGGCGCTCGGTGAACCTGGAACGGGCCCTGGCCCTGGGCGATCGGCTTGGCGGGCACATGGTCTCGGGCCACGTGGACGGCCGCGGACGCATCGCCGCCATCGAGGATGTGGGTGATGGCGGCCGGCTTTTCACCTTCGAGGTGGAACCGGACTTCGCCGCCTACCTGGTGGAGAAGGGCTCGGTGTCCGTGGACGGCATCAGCCTGACAGTGGTGGAGCCCAAGGGGCGCTGCTTTGATGTGGCCATCATCCCCTTGACCTTGGAGCGCACTTCACTGGGCACGGCCGAGGTCGACCAGTCGATTCATTTGGAGGCGGACATGGTCGGCAAGTGGATCGAGCGCCTGCTGGAGGAACGCGGCGGCCTGGCGCCTGGCGGGTAGCTACAAGTACCGGCCGCTCCCGCAATCAGAATGCGGTGAAGAGCACACTCGTGAAGGTCGTGATCGGCGCCGCCTCGCGGTACTCCTCCAGGCTGCGCGTCAGGATTCCCAGGGCGCTGCGCGCCTCCTCGTAGAGTTCGTCATCCATGATGAACTTGCCGAGGCTGCCTTCCGCGTGGCGCAGGGCCTGGCTGACGGCGACCAGGTCCTCGGACACCTGGCGCAGGTCCTGGTAGACCTCGTCCTTGGTCAGGAGTGCTCCCAGGGTGCCCTCGCCGCGGTCAACCTTGGTGGCGATCTCCTTGATGGCGTGCACGGCGTCGGCCACATCCTGACCTAGCTCCTGGTCCATGGCCAGGCGGCCCAGGGTGCCGCGGCCCTCGCTGATCTCGGTCACCACCTGGCCCGCGTCGGCCAGCAGAGCGCTCAGGGAGCTGGCCGCCTTTTCGGCCTCGCGGTAGAGGGCGTCGTCATTGACGAGCAGGCCGATGGTGCCCGTGCCCTCCTCGATGCGTTGGGCCACTTCGCCGGCGGCGGTGAAGGTCTTGGAGGCACCGGCCATGGTGCTGGAGAGATCCTCGGCCAACTGTTCGTCGTTGGCCAGGCGGCCCAGGACGCCGCGGCCCTCACGCACGCCGCTGACCAGGTCCTCGAGACCGGCGATGGCCTCGGTCAGGGGAGTGCGGTTTTCGTCCACCAGGCTGCCCAGGGCGGCGATGGCATTGGGCATCACGCGGCCGAAGAGCATGGTGTCCTCGGGCACCATGGGCGCCGAGGCCGGGCCGGGGTCGATGGCCAGCAGCTTGCCCCCCAGGATGGTGGCGTCCTCGATGACGATGTCGAAACCCTCGTGCAGGTTAATCTGCTCGTCGAGCACCACGCGCAGGGTCACCCGCTGGCGGGCGTCGGCGTTGGGGTTGAAGACCATTTCCTCGACCTTGCCCCAGCGCATGCCGGCCACCAGGACGGTGTCTCCGGCGCGCAGGCCGCCGGCCTGTTCGAAGTAGACGGTGCGTTCGTGGGCCTCGCCGCCCAGCCGGAACTCCGTCATGAAGAGCGTGTAGTAGGCCAGGACCGAGAGCGTCAGGATCAGGAAGACGCCGAGGATGGTGTGTCTGGTGGTCGTCATGGGGTGGTGGGGGTGTCGCGTTGGTCGCCGAGGAAGCGCACCAGGCGCGGGTGCTCCGAGCTGAAGAAGCGGGCGGGTGTTTCGCGCAGGAGCGCGCGTCCTTCGTCCAGGAAGATGACCTCGTCGGCCACTGCCTTGACACAGGGGATGCGGTGTTCAACGACGATCGAGGTCACGCCGAGATTCTTGGTGAGTTCGCAGATAACACGGTTGATGGCCGTGGCGATCTCCGGGTCGAGGCCTGCGTTGGGTTCGTCGTAGAGGATGATGTCCGGGTCGTTGATCAGGGCGCGGGCCAGGCCCACGCGCTTCTTCATACCGCCGGAGAGTTCCGAGGGGAACTTGTGGGCTGCGTCGGCGATGTGCACCCAGTCGAGCTTCTCGGAGACACGCCGCATGATCTCGGTCCCGCTGAGCTGCGTGTTCTCGCGCAGTGGCAGGGCCAGGTTGTCCTCGACGGTCATCCAGTTGATCAGGGCGCCACCCTGGAAGACGAATCCCATGCGCTTGCGCATCTCAGCGATCTCCGCCGGGGGGATGTGGGACATGTCGTGTCCCTCGACCTCCACCAGGCCCGAATCCGGCTGCAAAAGGCCGACGATATGACGCAGGGTGACTGACTTGCCCGTGCCTGAAGGCCCCATGATGGCCAGCGTGCACCCCTTCTCCACGGCAAAGGTCAGGCCCTTCAGGATGTGGTGCGAGCCGAAGCTCCTGTAGACATCCTCGAAACGAATGATGGATTCGGTACTCATGACATCAGCGGTAGATGATCCAGGTCATGAAGTAGTTGGAGATGATGATGGCGATGATCGAGTCGCGCACCGCGCGGCGCGTGGCGTTGCCCACGCCCAGGGCGCCGCCGTGGGTGCGCAGGCCGCAGCTGCAGGAGATGACCGCCACGATGGCCCCGAAGACGTAGGCCTTGAAGAGGCCCGCGAAGATGTCCTTGGGCAGGGGGATCCAGGTACCCGTGGCGCGCAGGGCTTCCAGGGCCAGCTCCATGTAGAGATCGAAGGAGACATGGTATTGGGCCTGGGCCACGAAGCCGCCGCCCAGCACTCCGACGATGTTGCAGACTATGGTCAGCACGGGACACATGACGAGCAGGGCCACCAGCCGCGGCAGGACCAAGAGGCGCAGGGGATCGATGGACATGACCTCAAGGGCTTCGAGTTCTTCCGAAACCGCCATCGTGCCGAGCTCCGCCGCGTAGGCGCTCCCCACGGTGGCGGCCAGGATGATGGCGGTGATGAAGGGCGCCATCTCCCGCGCCAGGCCGAGGGCCACGAAGGTGCCGATCTGGTCCTGTTGGCCCACCGTGGCCAGGGCGATGCCCGCCTGCAGGGCGGCGATCATGCCGATGAAGGTGCCCACTAGTATAATGACATGCAGCACGCCGACGCCGGACAGGTAGAGCTGCTCGGTGATCCAATGCCAGCGGCGGGGAATGTCGCCCAGGCGCGCGTTGACCTTGAGGTAGAGGTCCAGGCGGAAGCCCCAGTCGCGGAAGAAGGCGGTGATCAGGCGGGTGGGGATCATGGGGCGGGCGTGAGGGGCGCTGTCGCCAGGGCCTCGGCTGGGAGGGCGCGGGGCCGGGAGTCGGGCACGCGCTCCAGGGGCCAGCCGGGTCCCGGCAGGGCCGGGGGCAGCCACTCTAGGCCTTCGGCGGCGCTACTGCGCCAACGCAGCAGGCCAAAAAACAGCGAGGTCTCGCGGACCTCTGCGCCGCGGCGGCTGAAGACGCGCCGGGACCACAGACCGGCCAGGGAGGCACGGTCCTCATCGCGGTCCCGTTCCCGGCGCCACAGGCCGAGCCAGGACCGCTCGCGCAGCAGGTCCTCGCCGGTCTCTCGCACAAAGGCCTCGTAGAGCCAGGCGTAGTGCTCGTCCAGGTTGGGAGAGCGCCACAGGGGGCTCAGGGCCGGGAAGGAAAGGCGGCGGCGCTGGCCGTCGTCATCCCCCTGGAACAGGGGCCAGAGCTTGGTGAAGGAGGTCTCGCTGCCATCGGCCGCGGTGCTGACGGAGTGCTGCCAGATGGGGATCAGGTTCTCCGCCTCCTTGCGCCGCTCGCCGTACTCCTCGCGGCGCGTTGTGAAGAGCGGCCACAGGTGCGACGACTGCTCCAGGCCATCGCCTTCGAAGTCGGCAAACAGGGGCCACAGGCGGCGGCGCTTGCCGGCGGATGAGGTGCCCGGATGTTGTACGCGTACGAAGGGCCAGGGGCCGTCCCAGGACCAGAAACCGCTGCGCGGATCCTCTGCGTAACCGAAGAAGGGCCACAGAACTGTCCAGGCCCGGAAGGTGCCCCGCCGCGAGTGGCCGATGAACGGGAAGACCATCCACTTGGTCTCTGAACCGTGCTCGCCCAGGGTCAGGTCGTTGCGTTGGAAGTGGAAGATAGGCCACAGGACGAAGCGACGGTCATAGGTGCCGTCCACCCAGCTGTGGCCGGCCAGGGGCCAGAGCTTCCAGCCGCCGCCGCCCTCGCCGCTGGTGAAGGAGAAGAAGGGCGCCAGGAAGTGCCAGGTTGTGCGGCCGTGGCGCTCTGTCTGGGCAAAGAGCGGGAAGAGCAGGAAGGCCACGCGGTCGTAGGACATGGAGCGCTCGAGGACTCCGGCGATGGGGAAGGCCGCGCGCAGGATGCGGCCGTCGGTCTTCTTGGACCAGTAGACGCCGGGCAGGGAGAGCAGGGACCACTCCTCTCGCCCGAGCTCATCGACGGTGCGCTGGTAGCGCACCACGGGCAGGAACTGCCAGGTCCATTCGTTGTGGGTGGTGCTGGCCGAGCCGAGGGGGGGCAGGAACTGGCTGGTGGCGGAGCCGTCCCATTTGACGGAGCGGGAGAAGAAGGGGCGCAGGGCCCAGGACGAAGCGGCTCCTCCGGGCACATGGCGTTGGGATTTCCAGAGGCCTCCGAGGGCCTCGGTTTCGACGCCGCCCTGCGCCAGGGAGAGCTGGGTGAAGAGCGGGGCCAGGTGACGCTCCTGGTCGAAGCTGGCGCAGGAGGCCAGGGCCAGGGTCAGCAGGGCGAGGGGGCCCGAGAACCTTCCCCGGTGGACTGGCCGGTCAGTTGTGGCGTGGGTGCTTTGGGCCATGGTGGCAAGGCCCCGCAATGATCCTCACCGGCGCCCGCGGAGATTGTCCCGTCCCCGGTGGCCGTTGCAAGCGGCGCCTTGCTTCCGCGCCAGATCAGGCGTCGGTTGAGCCGGTCCGGGCCCGGTGGTACCGTCGCCCCGGCCATGACCACCTACCTGAGCGGTATTCAGCCCAGCGGGCTTCAGCACCTGGGCAACTACTTCGGAGCCATCCGCCAGCACATCGAGCTGCAGCGCGAGGCCGGCGAGCATTTCTACTTCATCGCCGACTACCACGCCCTGACCACCAGCCGCGATCCCAGCGCCCTGCGCGAGTGCGTGCGCGAGACGGCTGTCACCTACCTGGCCCTGGGACTCGACCCGGAACGCGCCACGCTCTTCCGCCAGAGCGATGTGCCGGAGGTGACGGAGATCACCTGGCTGCTGTCCACGGTCACCGGTATGGGGCTCTTGGAACGCGCCCACTCCTACAAGGACAAGCTGGCCCACGGGGTCAAGCCCACGGCGGGGCTCTTTACCTATCCAATCCTGATGGCCGCGGACATTCTGGCCTACGACTCCCATGTGGTGCCCGTGGGCAAGGATCAGGTCCAGCATGTGGAGATGGCCCAGGACATGGCGGGCTACTTCAACGGAGCCTATGGGACGCAAGGGGAGGTCTTCGTGCGTCCGGAGTACCGGCTGGCGGGGGAGGCCTTCACCAAGGTACCGGGCCTCGACGGGCAGAAGATGAGCAAGACCTATGGCAATGACCTGTGGATCTTCGAGAGCGGCAAGCGCCTGAAGAAACGCGTGGGCAAGCTGGTCACGGACAGCCGCGCGCCGGAGGAACCCAAGGATCCCGGCGAGATCCTGCCCATGGATTTTCTGGCGCTCTTCCTGGAGGCGGACGAGCTGGCGGATTGGCGCGGACGGGTGCGTGCCGGCGGCGACGATGCGCCGGGCTATGGGCACATGAAAACGCGCGTGGTCGAAGCCATGGAGGAGTTCTTCGCCCCGGCCCGGGCGCGACGGGAGGAACTCCTGGCACAGCCCGGCCTGGTGGACGAGATCCTCGAGCGCGGCGGCCAGGTGGCCCGCGCCAGGGCCCGGGCCGTGTGTGATCGAGCCCTGGGCGCCTGCGGCCTGCGATGAGGACCCGGCGAGCGCTGGAGCGCCGAAGGTACTGGACGCCCGGCGACCAGCTGCTCGGCGTCGCGGTGCTCCTGTCCCTGTGCTCCTGCTTCGCCCGTCCCCTGTGGGTCGCCGACTGGAGTGGACCCCTGGACCGGCTCGACGGCCAATACCTGTCAAGCCTGGCGGCGGTCGATGCCCTCGCGGAACGGGGAGAGGGCGCGGCGGCCCTGGCGCTCCTGGAAGATGTGGCCGGCGCGGTTCCGAACAACCTGCCCGTGGCCATCGCCCTCCAGGATGCCCGGCTGGCGGCGCTGGAGTCCGCCGCGGGAACCGAGGCGCCCGGAACAGGCCTCCCCGTGGAGCAGGTCGGGGATCGAATGAAAAAGGGCCTGGTGGCGCTGCTCCTGGCGGCCCGGGGGGAGTCCGACGGCGAGCGGGCCCGGGAGCTCCTGAAAAGCGCCGCCTCCATGGCTCCGGCGGAGAGCATGGCCTGGGTGCACTACGCCCGGGCGCACGGCATCCTGGCCGCGGGGGGGGACTGGGAGGCGGCTCGGGAGGAGTTGCGGGGGGGGCTGATCCTGGTCCCGGGGCACGTGCCCAGCCGGCGCCTTGAGGCCTGGATGGCGGCCCGTCGGGGATCGCCGGGCCGGGGGGCGGAGCTGCTCCGCGCCTGGATTGAGGCCGTCGGTGACGACGCCCGCGTGCCCTCCGCCCAGCGCCGCCGGGCACGCCTGGACCTGGCCCGCTGCCTGATCCTGGAAGGCGAGGCCAAGGAAGCCCTGGCGGCCCTGGCGGTGGAGGATGCGGCGGCGCTCACACCGTCCGGAGACTGGGGCGCGGAGACCGGCGCTCGGTATCTCTTGAAGGCGGCGGCGCACCAGGCCAGCGGAGCGCCGGAGCAGGCCCTGGCGGCGGCGCGGGCCGCCGTGGCCGAGGACCCGCGGGCTTTCCTGCCACACATTCAGGAGGCTCTGTTGTGCGAGTCGTCGGCGGCCGAAGCGCCCGCCGCCGCCGCGGCCTGGGAGCGCGTGGTGGAGTTGTCCAAGGAGGTCGACGGGTTAGGTCACTTGCTGGAGGCGGTGCGTGCGCGGGTTCACCTGGAGCGAGCCGAGCAGGCGGCCGGCCAGGCCGAAGCGGCCGAAGCGGCCAAAGCGGCCGAAGCGGAAGGAGCGGAAGGAGCGGCCAAAGCGGAAGGAGCGGCCGATGCGGAAGGAGAGTCACCGGCTGGAGAAGCGCATGACGCTGTTGAGGCCGATGGGGCTGACGGGTTCGATGGTGTCGGCGGTGCTGGCAGTGTCGGCGGTGTCGGCGGTGTCGGCGGGGCGGGCGGTGTCGGCTGGACGGGCGGGGACGGCTGGTGAAGGCCGTTGTCCAACGTGTGCTGCGCGCGGAGGTGCGCGTGGGTGGCGAGGCGGTCGGGCGCACCGGTGCCGGGCTGCTCGTCTTCCTGGGTGTGATGAAGGGGGATGGAGTACCCCAGGCCGAACGCCTGGCGGCGCGCCTGGCGGCACTGCGTTGCTTCCGCGATGACGCCGGACGCCTGAACCTCTCGGCGGTCGACCTCGGC
>DASCNH010000046.1:0-2292 GCA_036011365.1 Planctomycetota bacterium
GATGGCCACCAGGGCGCCGATCCAGACCAGGTTCATGGTCGGAGCCGTCCAGGTGCTGGCCCGGAAGCGCCCCCTCACATTGAGCGCCCCAGCGGCCAGGGCCGTCAGGCAGACCACAACCAGGTAGGGCAGGAGGCGCACGGTCAGCTCGCGCACAAAGGCCGGGTCGGCCCCCAGCCAGGCCCAGCCGGTGATGGGCATGCGGTCGGGCAGGTGCCAGACGAGGAGCATCAGCGCCCCGCAGAACGCCAGCAGCGTGGGCAGCAGCAGCTTGGCGATGGCCCGGAAAAGCAGGCGCCCGCCCTCCAGGCCCTCGCGCTCCTCGGTGTCGGTCATGGCCCGCTGGAAGGCCACGCCCAGGGCGCCCTCCCCCAGGAAACGCCGAAAGAGGTTGGGAATGCGCCAGCCCGTGAAAAAGGCATCGAGCACCGGTGAGGAGCCCCCGAAGAGGGCCGCCATCAACAGGTCCCGACCGTAACCCAGCAACCGGCTCAAGAGCGTCAGAAATGACACCAGCATGGCCCGCCTACCCAGATTCCGGTGGCGGCGGACGATATCCGCCCGTTCGTCAAGCCCCCGTCCAGCGCCCCTCTGCATGGGCCCAGCAAACCACTGTGCCGTGGACAGCACAAGGCCATGCCGACGATCGCCGCTGGCAGGCCTCCCGGGCAGCGGCCCCTTCCCGCGGGCGAGGAGCCACGCATGGCGTCGCCCGCCCAGGCCGGGGTAGCCCTATGGCTGCTTCGCCCGGAACCCGGCGCCTCGCTCACCGCTACGGGCGCTGGCCCCGCGGGCGCCAGCCCGCTCCAGCCAGCGCCAACCCGCGCCAACCCGCGCCAACCCGCGCCAACAGGCGCCAACAGGCGCCAACAGGCGCCAGCCATTCCCCAAGCGCCCCCTAGACCAGGAACTCCGCAGCCAGCGCCCGCGCGCTGCCCCCGTCTATCTCGCCCCGGTGCCGCGCCATGAGCACCTTCATCAACCGTCCCAGGTCCTGCTTTCCGACCAGGCCCTCCTCCTCCACGACGGCCTTGATGATGCTGCGCACCTCGTCCTCGCCCAGCTGCGTGGGCAGGTAGCCCTCGATGACCGCGATTTCATCCAGTTCGCGCTGTTCCAAATCACTCCGCTTGGCCTCCGCGTACTGCCGCGCACTTTCCTTGCGCGTTTTCACGGCCCGGCCGATGACCGCCAGCTCTTCGCTCTCTGTCAGGTCGTGGCCTTCCTGAATGCGTTGGTTCTTGAGGTCCGCCAGCACCATGCGCAGGGTGTCCCGCTCCAGGGTGCGTCTGCCGCGCATGGCGTCCCTCAGGTTACTTTCGATGCGCTCTTGGAAGGACACCCTACCCTTCCTCCTCGGAGCCGGGAGCATCGCCTGCGGCCTGTTCTGGTTCAGCTGAAAGCTCGCCGCCGGCCGCGGCCTGCACACCTTCCTCCCCAGCGTCCCCACTGTCAAAGCGCGCCAGGTCTGCGGCACAAACAACCGCCAGGTTCACCACGCGGTCGCCCTTCTTCGGGTTCACCAGCCGCACGCCCTGTGTGCTGCGCCCCATAGAGGAGATGTCCTCCGCCGCTGTCCGCACGATCATGCCTGTCTCCGTGATGAAGAGCACATCGTCTCCGGTGCAGACTGTCTCAACTCCCACCACGGCTCCGTTGCGCTGGGTAGTGCGGATATTGATCACGCCCTGTCCGCCGCGCCCCTGGACGGGGTAACCCTCCACGGGCGTGCGCTTGCCTCCGCCACCTTCGCAGACGGTCACGACCTCCGAGTCCGGCACGGTTACGACCATCCCCACGACGCGGTCGCCGGAGCGTAGCCGCATGCCGCGCACGCCCCGGGAAGAGCGCCCCATGGTGCGTGCCGCTGCTTCGTCGAAGCGAATGCTCTGCCCTCCGGCGCCGCACAAGAGCACCGAGTCCCCGGGGCGCGTGAAGTCCACGGCCACAACTTCGTCGCCTTCGTCCAGCACAATGGCACGGATGCCATTGGAGCGCGGGCGTGAGTAGGCCTCAAGGGGCGTCTTCTTGATCGTTCCGCCGGCGGTGGCAAAAATCAGGCAGCGTTCATTGTCAAACTCGCGCACGGGCAAGAGGTTGGTCACCTGCTCGCCTTCCTCCAGGGGAATCAGGTTGTGGATCGCGCGCCCCTTGCCAACGCGCCCGCCCTCGGGCAGCTGGTAGACTTTTTGCCAGTAGACCTTGCCCCGGTTGGTGAAGAACAAGATGTAGTCGTGCGTCGACGCCACGAAGAGCGAAGCCAACACATCTCCGACCGTGGCCGAAGAGCCG
>DASCNH010000047.1:0-24003 GCA_036011365.1 Planctomycetota bacterium
AGCCCGTTTCATCATCAGCCCGGCATTCCTCCGCTGATCCCCCCGAGCATCCCCCCGCTCACCAGGCGCGCCCCCCCCAAGCGCCACCCGATCGCGCCCCGGGCCAATCCCCGCGGATCCGCGCCGCTCTCCAGCGACCAGCGCCGGCCGGCCAGATGGAATCCAAGCCGACCTTGGAAGCATCCCCCCGCAGGCTGTACAAGCAGTCCATGGCTAATCAATCCTGCGGCCCCTGCTGGGGCCTGGTACTCGTGCGCCTGGCCGCGGGCTACACGCTCCTCGTGGCTGGCTGGGGCAAGGTCTCCGGTGACGCCATCCCCCCGATCGTCTCCTGGGCCAACTTCGACTCGGCCTTCTTCACCTGGTGGGGCGAGCACCTGATCCAGGCCTTCCCCAAGACCTTCAGCTTCATGATCGCCTGGGGCGAGTTCCTGGGCGGCGCCGCCCTGCTCCTGGGAGCACTGACGCGGCCCGCTGGCATCCTGTCCGCCTTCATGTTGCTCTGCTTCTGGTTCGCGGGCCCCGAGAGCGCCCAGGACAAGATCCTGCTGCTGGGCACCATGTGCCTGGCCTGCGGCCTCTCCGCCGCCGGCGCCCGGGCGGGCCTCGACGCCATCCTGCGCCAACACTTCCCGCGCTGGCTGACCTGGATGGACGCGAGGGAGTAAGCGGTAGCAGATCAGCCGACGCCAGGATGCCAGCCAGCATCGGCGCGGAAAACGAGACGCCGCACCGGATGCGCCCCGGGCGCGAGACGCCGCGCGCAACCCAGGCACCGGCAACCATAAAAGCGAGTATCAGTTGCCTGGTAGCTCCTTGCCAGTTGCCCGCAGCAGCTCGGCGATGGTTACATCGATGCCCCGGGCGGCCTCGGCGATGCCACCGGCCAGCATGTAGGCCGGTGTCGTGATCACGCGGTTGGCCTCGTCGACACGGAACTCGTCCACGGGGCAGTCCACATGGCGAGCCCCCATGGCCTCGATGGCGGCCGCCGTCTCCCCATCGGTTCCGATGGTGACCTGCCCCTCTACACCGGCTTCCCGGAAGATGGCCGCCATCAACGCCGGAGCAATGCACAGGGCCGCGATGGGTTTTTTTGCCGCCAGGAACTCCTTGACCAGACGGGCCACATCCGGGTGCGGGCGCGCCTCGGCTCCGGCGTTGGCGAAGTCGCAGAGGTTCTTGGCAGCGCCAAAACCGCCGGGGATCACGAGGGCATCGAACTCGGCGGCGCCGACTTCCGCGATGTCAGTGATCTCACCGCGGGCAATGCGCGCCGCCTCCACCAGGATGTTGCGCGCTTCATCCATGACCTCTCCGGTGAGATGATTGATGACATGCAACTGGTCGTTATTGGGAGCCAGACAGCGGACCCTCACACCGGCCCGGTCGAGGGCCAAGAGCGTCAGCACGGACTCGTGGATCTCCGCGCCGTCGTAGACGCCACAACCGGATAGAACTACACCAACACTTATCTCGGAATTCGTCATGGGGTTGACCTCCTGGCGCCAAGCATAGCAGCGGGAGAGGGATGCTTGGAGCCCGCCGGATCGCTATCGTGGCAGCCATGGTCCAGCTCAATCCTCCCCCGGCGCCGGGGCCCGCCGCCGGGGCCGCCTCGCGCGAAACCGAGGCGCGTATCCCCCACCCGGGTCTAGGCACCGGCAGCAGTATCTGGCTCGTGCGCCACGGCCGCGTGGACGCTGCCTGGCGCGGACGGGCCTACGGGAATCTGGAGGTGCCCCTTTCCCCGGAGGGCGAGCAGGACACGCTCCGCCTGGCCGCCGCCCTGGCCACCTGGGAGATCGCCGCCCTGGCCTGCTCCCCCCTCGTACGGGCGGAACGCCTGGGCCGGCTCCTGGCCGAGGATTCCGGCGCACAACTGCAGGTGGTCGCTGACCTGCGCGAGCTAGACCGGGGAAACTGGCAGGGTCTCTCCCTCGCAGAATACGCGGAGCGCTGGGCCGCCGAAGCCGAAGCATATCACCGGGACCCGTACACCTGGCGCGGCACCGGCGGCGAGAGCGACGCAGAACTGACCGCCCGTAGCTGGCCAGTCCTGGAGGAGCTCGTTAGGAAGGCCGCCGGCGGTACGGCGGTCCTCGTGACCCACTACAACGTCATCCGGGTGCTGGTGGCCAAGGCCCTGGGCCTGCCCCCGGCGTCCTCGCACAACCTGCGCAATGACCAGGGACACGCCACGCTGCTCGTGGATGCCGTCGACCTGCCCGGCGCCGGCTCCCTCTGGCGTCTCGAGCGCAGCAATGTCCGCGATCCACACAGCGGACCACATCCGGTGGAAGATGCCCCCTAGGCCATCGGGCTAGCCCGGGTTAGCCCGGGCGCAGACCGCTACCCGGGAGATGGGCTAGCCGCCACGGCGCAGACGCCCATAGAGTTCCTGATGGGCATCCACGAACCCCTCGACGCCCGGCACGGCACGGTCCGGTTCACGAGGTAGGCTGGGCAAGCCGCCCAGGGCCGCGGCCCAGGCGCGCCCATCGCCCGCGGGCAGGACGCGCAGGTGGGGCCCCGGGGTCAACCCCTCCGCCAGGGCGCCGCGATCGCTGACCAGAACCGGCAAGCCGGCGGCCCGGGCCTCGCGGACGGTGAGGCCGAAGGTCTCCTCCCAGAGTGCGGGGGCGGCCAGGTAATCGAGCCCGCCCAGCACCCGGTTCAGCTCCCGGGGAGAAAAGGCCCCGTGCAGATGAAGGCGCCGATCTCCGGCCACGAGCTCCTCCAGTTGTTCCAGGTCATGGGCATTCCCATGGTCAGTCACGGCCGGTCCGTGGATGTGCAGCTCCACCTCGAGCTCCGGCGAGGCCGCGATGACGCGGGCCAGGAACGAGGTCCCCTTGCTCACCTGGGTTGCACCGAGCAGGCCGATGCGCACCACGCCCTGACCCCGTCGGCCCTTGCCAAGGCGGGTCACTCCCCCGCTCACAACTTCCCCCCCTGCCCCGGCCTGGGCGGCGGCCTGCGGCTGACTGCCGCCGGGAATGACCTCCAGCTTCCGTTCCCCCAAACCGCAGGCCGCCAGGATCTCCGCGGCCCGGCGCGAGGGCGTGACCAAGGCCGTTGGCAGGGCCAGCTGTGCTCGCACGAATGCCAGGCGTCCGGCCACGGCACCTTCCGCCGTGGCGGACAGGAGCCGCGGCCAGGTGCGCGCCAAGCAACCCGCGCAGTCCGCCTGCTCCGGTCGAGCACACACGCGACCATCCACATGCCACATCTGCCCGCGGGGGCAGAAGCACCAGTAATCGTGCAGCGTCATCACGCTGGGCACGCCGAGCTCCCGCGGCACGGACAGACAGCCCAGACCAAACCCCGTCAGGTGATGTACGTGGACCAGGTCGAGCTCCTCGGCCACAATCCAGCGCGCCAGCTCGCTCTCCGCCGCCGGATGCTTGACCCCATCCATGAGAGCCATCTCGCGCCCGTAGTCCGCCCGCAGGCGACGCACGGGAAAGGGCCACCCCTCTTCGCACCAGCTCGCGCCCGGGGCGTGCTCGCCCCCGGTGGAAAGGGCCAGCACCGCCGGCCGTGCCCCGCGCTCGGCCAGCCCGCGGGCCAGGAGCTCTACCTGGCCGGGAACGCCCCCCACATCCGGCGGCCACCCATTGGCCACCAATCCGACACGCAGCCCCCCGCCGCCTGCCGCTGGCCCCATCTCTAGCGCCCCGAGAGGGTGCCGCCGACGGGGAGCGCCCCGGCCGCCCCGGGCGCAACAGCCGCCCCGGGCGCAACGGCCGTCCCGGGCTCAACAGCCGCCCCGGGCGCAACAGCCGCCCCGGGCGCAACGGACGCCACCTGCTCACCCGTATCCACCGGGTTCGATGCCAGTTGCCCAGCGCCCCCGACGCTGGCCGCCGCCCGTTGGCGGGCACACACGCCGCCGTAGATGTTGAGCACCTCGCTCAAATGCCGGGCCCAGGTAATCACCGGCGCCGGTTTCAGCGGGGCAGCCCACAGCGGGCGCCCGATGATCGAGGCCCGCATGGCCGCCGCCAGAGCCGCTGCATCTCCCACGGGCACCAGCGTTCCGTGGACACCCGGTTCGAGCACCTCGCGCACGCCGCCCACATCGCTGGCGATCACCGGCACACCGGAAGCCCGTGCCTGCAGGACAGTCAGGGGCGCGTTCTCCAACCAGCGCGAGGGCAAGACAACCACATCCAGGCCGGCCAGGATGCGCGGCGCTTCCAGGGGTTCAAAGGGGCCGCGAAAATGCAGGCGTCCGGCGAGTTCCCGCGCATAGTGGCAGCGCAGGAAGTTCCGCTGGCGGCCCCGCATGGGATTGCCATAGAGGATTACTTCCCAGGGCTCGACGGATTCCGGCAAGCGTTGGCGCATCAGGTCCACCGCCGCGAAGAGCACATCGAGCCCCTTGTGGGGCATGAACTGGCCCAGGTAGCCAAAGCGCACGCCCCTCCGCTCGTCACTCCGCTCGTCACTGGCCGACGGGCCATAGGCCGACTCGTCAATGCCGTAGGGCAGAACACTCAGGCGCTCTCCGGGAAAGCCCGCCTCCGAGAAGCGCTCAGCCAGGGCGGCTGTCGGCGCGATGGCATGTTGAATGTGGTCCAGGGCCCGCACCACCTGGGCCCGGCGGCGCCGCACATCCGCGGCCACAACCACGCGTCCCCCTCCCTCTGCCGGAGCGCTGCGCGCCAGGGCCTCCACGGCGACGCGCCGGGGCCAGCGAGCCAGCGGCGACTGATCCCAGGGACCCGGGCGGCGCACGCACCGGGCGCAGCCCTCGGCTGCGGCGTCCCCGTCCGCGGACCCCGCGGGCAGAGCTCCGTTGGTTGTGGCCGTTGCTGCGAACAGTCGCGTTTCGTCGCAGGGGTTTATGTCGCCGTCAAGCAACTGCCCCCGGTGGCACAGCAGGCCAAAATCAGTAAAGGTCGCCACGGTGGCAACGCCTCGGCCCCGAGCCAGCTCCGGCAAGCGCACGGACAGGCCCCACAGGAGGTGCGTGAAGTGCGCCACATCCGGGGTCAACTCGGCGAGCAGTTCCTCGAAGATCCGTTCCACCTCCGTGTTTGAGTAGCTGTCGGCGAATCCCTTGGCTGGATCTCCGGCATTGTGAATCTCAATGACCTGGACGCCATAGCGTTCGCCCCGCTCCACCGTATAGCGCGGGCGGGCGCCACTGCGGCAGGGAGTCAGCACCGACACCTGGTGACCTTGCCGCAGCAGCCCCAGGGCCAGCTGGTGCGTGTAGAACTCCGTCCCCCATTGCCCGCTCGGGGGAAAACCATTGGCGACCAGTAGCACTCTCAAGGGATCAGACCACGCGCACGCAGCTCCTCCAGCTCCTCCTCCGGCAGGGCGGCTTTCTCCCAAGGGGTCTCCTGCATCACATCCCTGGCGCGCGTCACAAGCTCGCGCCAGGCTTCGGCCTCGGCTCGCAGGCTGGCCAGCAGCTCGGGATTGTCCTTCCCCGAACCCAGGTGCCCGGCCGTCTCCGAGAGCCGCCGATCGTGCAGCAGCTCGCGCACATCCTCCCGATGATTGCGGTCATCACCGAACCAAGACCCCGACAACAAGCCCGGCCCCTTGGATCCCGGCCAGCTGCGCTCCAGGCAGTAGCGACCGTCCATGACCGCCCAACCGGCGTGATAGCCGTGGGAGGCATGGGCCAAGCGCCGGGGGCCGCCCTGGGCATCCGGGGGATCCGCCGACTCCACCAGCGCCTCGCGCTGGCTGATGCCGTGCATGCCCGGGGGCAGGGGCAGGCCGGCCAGTTCGAGGGCCGTAGGCGCCAGGTCAATCAGACTCACCAGGTTGTGGCGCCGGGCGCCCCGATCGCAGTCGAGATCCTCCGCCGGCCGCACGATGAGGGGCACATGCAGGTCCACATCCGAGAGGGAGCCGTTGTCCATGATGAAGCCGGACTCGCCGAAACCGAAGCCATAGCTACCCGTGACAATCACCGTCGTGTGTTCCCAGTAGCCGGACTTCTTCAGGCGCGCGAAGAGGCGGCCGAGCTTGCGATCCAACTGGAAGAGCGCGCCGTCGTAGCGGGCTTCATATTCCCCGAGAGAGTGCAGGCCTCCGGACCAGCGGGAGCGCGGCACCGCAAAGAAGACCTTCTCTCCCAAGCTGAGCGGCGGCACGCTGGAGAGCTCCGCCCTTGGCTCAAAGAGCGTATCGCGCTCGGCGTCCGGCTGCTTCCAACTGCGCTCCAAGTCGTTGAGGTGCAAGTACGCAAACCAGTTGGCACGCGCTGGTCGGTTGCGGACCCATTGCAGAAAGCGCGCGGCGACTCCCTCCACGCCGACCGTCATTGGGCCCTCTTGCTCATCCACCCGCTGGTCGTGGTAGTCCTCGAAACCCTCGGCGAAACCGTAGTGGGTTTCCATCCAAGGATGATCCATGAAGGCCGCGGTGTCGTAGCCCGCGATCAAGAACTGGCGCGCCAGGTGCGGGGCGCTGGGTGGGATCGCCCAGTTGAAAGCCACTGAAAACCGCGAGCCATCGGGCAGAGGCGGGCGCTCGGCGATTCCAGGATCGCAACCGGTGAGGAGCGCGATGTGCGCCGGCAGGATACGCGGCGCGGCGCTAAAGGCCTGGCGAAAGTGGACGCCGTCAGCCGAGAGCGCGTCCAGGGCCGGCGTGGTGCGGCGATCGTAGCCGTTGTAGGAGAGGTGGTCCGCCCGCATGGCGTCCACGGCGATCACCAGGATGCCGTGGCCATCGCCGCCCTGGCTGGGCGCGCAGGACCCCAGACAACCACCGAAGACGGCCAGAACGGCCAGGGCCGCCCCCGGCGTCACCGGCGCCAAGGTCGCCCGCGTCGCCCGGGTCGCCGGGGCAAGAACAACACACCGAGCCCGGGGAAGGCGCGCGCGCTGACTGGTGCTCCGAAACAAACCCATGGCAGCCAAGAAGGTAAACCCTGGGCGGCCCTGGCTCCAGAACGGCGACGATCCCAGACAGATGTTCTGACCCCCTGGCGCTGGAACGGGGGCACGCGGACTCCGAGGCCCGCCGGCGATGGCTGCGGCCTGTCCCTACTGGGGCGCCGGAGCCTGGTAGATCAGGCGCTCTACTGGGCGCCCGCCAACCAGATGCTCATCGACGATCTCACTCACATCATCGGGACTGACGCGCGTGTAGAAGATGCCCTCCGGGTAGACGATCATGTTCGTGCCTTGCTCGCAGGGACCGATGCAGGTGCAGCCGTTGACGCGCGCCTTGGTCTCCAGACCCTTCTCCAGGATCTGCATCTGCAGGCGTTCGAGGATCTCACGGGAACCGCTGGCGCCACAGGAGTCTCCGGCCATGGGGGGACGATTCGCGATACAAACGAAGATGTGTTTTTCGGGCAGCACTTTGTGTCTCGGTGGTTGGCAGTGGGATCCGGGGAACTGGGTGAGGCGTAAGACTAGCTCATCAGCTCCCGCAGGGGGCGTACCTATTCACGGGCTTCTCCACTCCGCCGGCCGCCATCCCAATAGAAGATAACCGAGTTCCCTTCTCAGTAGCACGCGGCATCTGCCTAGCGCTCTAGTGCGAACACATCAGCGCGCCTGACCCAGAAGGCGGGTGCATCATCAGCTTTCAGGCGCACCCATTCCGGCAACTCATCCACGGCCAGGCCGCGGGCGCCGGGAGCTAGCCGTCCCAGGGAGACTGCGTCCGGGCGCGGCTCCGAGCGCAGACTGGTGCCTTCCCGGGCAGTCACCAACCATTCGTCCGGGGTTTCGCGCAGGCGGCTGCCGACAGCCCAGGCGGCGGCCAACGCCAACACCAGGAGACCGGCCACAATCGCCCGACGCCAGAGGGCCCCGCCGCGCAGGGCTTCCCCGCCCAGGGCCAGGGCCAGGAGCGCCAGGGCCAGGAGTGCGGCGGCATCGGCCTCGGGCGCCGTCAGGGAGGTGAACAGACGCCGCAGGGTGGCGCCCAAGTCGCCGCGGTCCTCCGGATCCCAGCCGGCGCCGGTTCGGGCCAGCTCGAGATTGGCCCAGGTGTCCCCGGAGCGCGGACGCAGGCGCAGGGAAGCGGTGTACCAGGCCACGGCTTCCGCCGGGCGCTCACGGCGAAAGGCCGCGTTGCCAATGTTGTGGCACAGGCGCCCGCGCTCGGCGGCCGGCAGGTACTCATGGGCCAGGACCGTGGTCCAGAGTTGCGCCGCCCGTTCGTACTCGCCGGCGCGATAGGCCTCCGCCGCCGCGTGAACCTGGGGCAGGGTGTCAGCTGCGGACTCGGCCGCGACCATCGGACGCAGTGCGACGAGGGCGCAGGCGAGCAGAACGGAAACTCCCAGAGCTTGTCGCCTGGCAATCACAGGCCGGCCCCCAAGACGCGATCGGCGGACCTGAGGAGTTCGCGGTTATCCACCTCCGCAGCGCTCCCCCGGGACCAGGCGCCTACCTCCAGGCGCGCGCTCAAGGCCAAAAGCTCCCGGATGGCCGCCACGAGTTCCGGTCCCGCACCGGCACTTTCCGCCCAGTCTTCCAAGGGCCGCCCCAGCCAGGCTCCGGGAACCTCCCCCGTGCGCGCGCCCAGGAAGGCGTATAGCAGGCGCGTGCGCTGGGCCGGATCGCTGGCCCGCCGCAGCTCCCTGGCCAGCACGCGGCGCGCCCGGCGACGGCGGCGGGCGGCCGGCGCCGCCGGATCACCGCGGCGGCGCACAACACGCCTGAGGCAGAACCACAAACCCAGGAGCGCGCCCAGGCTGAGCGGAATCCAGGCCACGGGTAGGGGCGCCCGGGTGGCCTCGGTCAGCGGAGCGGTTTGGATGTCACGGATGTCCAAGCCGTGGCTGGAGCCACCGGCGGCGGCCTCCAGGCCAAGAGCCCCGGCCAGGGCACGCACGCGGATTGGCACGGCTTCAGTCAGCACGCTGACAAAGCGCTCGCTCTTGGTGTCGAAGACCGCCAGGGGGATGGGTGGGATCTCCGTCACGCGACTGGAAATCGGCGCCAGGTCGTAGACCACGCGGGTGGAATCCCAGCGACGGCGTTCGCTGGTGCCGTAGAGCCGAAAGTCCTCGAACTCGGCCAGACGCGACGGGTCGGGCACGGTGAAGAACTCACAGTTGCCATCCCCGCTCCAGGTCACCGTGACCTTGATGGAATCCCCCGCATCCACATCGCGACGGTCCGCGCTGGCCGCCGCCACAAAAGAACCCACGGCACCGGAGTAGTCGAAGGGTCGTCCCTCCTCGGGCACGGCCTTGACCGTTGTTGTTCGCCCGGGCAAGGGCACATAGAAGCTCTCGACCTTCTCCGGACGCGTGTCGAAGAAGCCGATGCCCCCGCGTTCGAGCACGCGCCCGAACTCAAAGGTGCTGCCAGGCCAGGCCAGCTCTCCCGTGCGAGTGGCCATGTAGCGGCGGCGCAGGCGGAACATGCGATAGGGCCGCCCGCGCACCTCCTCCGGCGGCAGCTCTTCAACGCGCATGTTCTGGCGCGTGTTGAGGCGGATTTCCACATAGCGCACGGCCAGGCTGGCGGGCGGCCCCTCGACCTCGAGCAGCCCCGGGATATTGCCCCACCAGGGCAGGATCAGGTTGGCCCGGTCGATGCCCAGACTGCGATCCCAGCCGAAGCGCAGGTCGAGCTCAAAAGGCTGCCCCTCGTAGATGTGGTCGGGCAGGCCGCGCATCTCGAAGAAGCCGAGTTCGGCGCCCTTGAGATCCTCCACGGCCTTTAGCAAGAGGGGCTCTGTCGTCATCTCCTTGCCACCCACCTCCAGGGTCAGCGGCGGGATGGTGAACTCCCCGGCCCGGGAGGGGCGCATGGCCAGGGACCAGGAAAGCGTGATCGAATTGCGGCTGCGACCGCCGACCAGCTGAAAGCTGCGCTGCACGTGGGGCCCCTGGGGACGCCCCATGGCCAGGCCGGGAACCTCGGGCACGCTGATCAGACGGCCGCGCTCGGTGCCCTCGACCTCCACATTGAGCAGCACCTGCCCACCCAGCTTGACGACGCCCACGCCGAGCCAGGCTCGCACGGTGGGCTGATCTTGGACCGGTCCGGCGGCCGGCCGCGGGGCAGCAGAGCGGGAGGGGGCAGGCCCACCGGCGGCCAGGCCACCGGCCAGGGCGCAGGCCACGGCGGCGTGCAGGAACTTGCTCATTACCTTCTTCATTACCAATCCTTGTCCCCGGGGACGCGGCGCATTCTGCGCAATCGCTCCTGGAGTTCCTCACCTTCCGCTTCGATTTGTTCCAGAGCCTGGAGCAAGCGCATGACCTCTTCCCGGGTCATCACCTGCTCCTCCGCTTCCTCTTCACCCGCTTGGGATTGCTCATCCTCACCCTCCTCCGGCTGCTGTTCGTCCTCCCCCTCCCCATCCTCCGGCTCCTGCTGTTCCTCTTCGGACTCCCCCTCCTGTTCCTGTTCACTGTCCCCGCCTTCTTCGCCCTCTTCGCCTTCCTCGCCCTCTTCGCCTTCTTCGCCCTCCTGCTCCTCCTCGCTCTCCTGGCGCTGGCGTTCGATGTCCTCCAGCTCGCGCAGCCTGCGCAGGACCAGCTCCGTGAGCGCACGGGTGTTCGCGCCGCGCCGCTCCTCCGCGTCGACGAGCTGCAGGAGCTCGATGAGTTGCTCGCGCGCCGTCATGTAGGCCGCCCGGGCGGCTTCCAGGGGCTCGACCTGCTGTTCTCCACCGGCGGCCGTCGGCTGAGAGCCCTGCCCCGGATGCCCGGTGGCTGCCCCGCCGCTCAACTCAGGAATCTGAGCGCGCCAGAGCTCCCCCACGGCGAAGGCCAGCTGGGCCAGGTTGTCCACGGCATCCTGGCGCAGGTACCCCGGCCCGGCCAGGGAGCGGGCCGTGCCAAAGGCCTCCGTCGCCAACTCCAGCGGCGAGGGCGGACCATCTCCGCTGCCGGACACCGAGGGTGCGGCCACGGGTGTGGCGACAGGTACCGCGGCCACAGGCTGCGCCCCCGAACGCAGGCAGATGCCGCGCCCGTAGGCCAGGCGCGCCAGGGAATACTCGTCCCTCGACAGCGGCCCCGGACGCGGCGTCCAGAGTCCCCCGGTGAGACGGGACACGCTCGCCCGCCAAGGTTCGAAAGGTCCCCTGGAAGCGTCCGGCGCCCCGGCCGCCCCCACGGCCTCGGACAGCGGCGCTTCCCCGTCGCACAGGAGCAGAGCCTCGTCGGCCAGCCCCTGGCGCAGCAGCTCGCCGACCCTTACCAGGCGCCCGGTGATCTCCGCGGACTGGGCTTGCCCGCAGCCCGGGGCAGGACCGACGGCGGCGACCACGAGCAGCAGCACCTGAATCATGCCTGGCCCCTTTTCCCCTGGCGCCCGCGCTGGCCGCGTCGCTCGCCGAGGGCACCCTCGGCGGTCATGCAGACGAGGGCCATGACCAACGCCCATTGAAAGCGATCGTGGGGCACGCGCTCGCGGCCGGCCCACAGGTCGCGCGCCTCCATGCGGCTGATGCGTTTCTCGTAGAGCTCCTCCAGGGGCGCCGGCGAATCCGTCGCCGCCAGGTAGGCACCACCGGTGGCCGCGGCAATGGCGGCCAGGCTTGTGTCGTCGAGGGCGGAGACGACCTCTTCCCCCTGCTTGTTCTTCTGGAAACCAGCTCCCCCGGAGCGCCCGTCTACCATGGGAATCTTGCCCCCGCCACTGGTCGCCATGCCCACCACGAAGATGCGAATGCCAGCGCGGGCGGCGACTTCGGCCACGGCCAGCCCGCGACCGCCGTGGTCTTCACCGTCGGTGAGCAGCAGCACCGCCTCGTGGGCTCCCGTGCGCCCGTCGAAGAGCTCCAGCGCGTGTTCAAGGGCGCCGCCGATATCCGTGCCCCCCACCAGGTTGTCCCGGGGTGCAAGGGCTTCCACGAACTGGCCGAGGGTCGCCCGGTCGTGGGTCAGGGGGGCCACGTCGCGCACATCCCCGGCGAAGGCCACCAGGGCCGCCCGGTCCCCCTTGAGGCGGCCCAGCAGCCCGCGCACCTCGCGCCGGGCGCGGCTCATGCGGTTCGGACGCAGGTCCTCGACCAACATGGAGCGCGAGGTGTCCACGCACACCACGAGGTCGAGCCCCCGACGCTGGACATCGCGCAGGGTGTAGCCCCGCACGGGACCGGCCAGGGCCAGCACCAGGTATCCCAACCCCACGCCCGCCAGGACCACGCGCAGGCGCGCCTGGGACGCTGACCACTCCGGCAGAAAACGGCTGACCTGACGCTGCGCCACCAGCTTGGCCAGGGCGCGCCGCCGCAGCCCGAGGATGATGAGACCCAGGAGCCATAGGGCCGGCGCCAGCGCCATTGCCGGCCACCACTCCGGCCGCAACCACTCGAAGCCAAAGGCGCTGCTCACAGGATCCTCCTGGCCCAGGTGGCGCTGGAGAGCCATGCAAGCAGGTAGAGCACCAGCGCTCCGACGAGCAGGGGCGGGTAGAGGTCGAAGGCCTCCACGAAGCGTTCCTCCGATCGTTCCGTGCGCTCCAGGGCTTCGATCTCTCCGTAGACCTCTTCCAGTTCGGCCCGGTCACGGGCGCGGAAGAAACGGCCGCCGGTCTCGGCGGCGATATGCTCCAGGGCCGTGGTGTCGAGCTTCTGGTTCGTCGGTCGCACGCGACCGCTGAAATCGTAGGCGTAGACGAAACGCCCGGCGAGGATCGTGTAGACGCGGATCTCCTCCTCCGCCGCCAGCTGCGTGGCCTGCTGCGGGGTGATGGCGTCGATGTTGTTCTCGCCGTCCGTGAGCAGCACCACAACACGCGAGGGGCTCTCGCTCTCGCGCAGTACCGCCACAGCCTTGGCCAGGGCCACCCCAATGGCCGTGCCGTCCTCGTCTCGGGTTTCGACGAGCTTGACACCTGCGAGGAATCCCCGCAGGGCATCCACATCCAACGTGAAGGGACACAAGAGGCGCGGATAACGGGAGAAGGTAATCAGGGAGACGCTGTCGCTGGCTCCCTCGCGATCGGTCATGCGCCGCTCGGCAAAGTCGCCGATGACCTCGCGCACCACATCCAGGCGCGTGCGCCCCGGGGCCAGGTCGTCGTGCTGCATGGAACCGGAACGATCCACCAGGAGGGCAATGTCGATGCCCTCGGAGGTCGAGGAGAGCTGCACATTGCCGCGCAGGGGGCGGGCCAGGGCCAGGGTCACCAGGATCACAGCCAGCGTGGCGCCGGTGGGCGGAATCCAGGCCAGGCGCTGGGCCAGGGAACGGGGCAGGGCGGCAACGGGCAGGGCGGGCAGGAGCGCCGCCTGGCGCCGGCGGCGCGCATGGCGACGGGCGATGAGAAAGAGGGCCAGGGGCAGGGCCAGGAGGAAGAGTGGATCGGCCAGGGACAGGTTGCCCCAGAGGTGCAGGCGACCCTCGGCGGCGCTGGGCACGGCACCGTCGGCGGTGGCCGTGACGACTCCGCCGGCCTGGGCCAAACCCCGTAGGAAAAGGGCGAGCATCAGGCGCCTCCCCCCCCGGCGCCGGCGGCTGTCGCGGCGGACCGGCCGCCGCCTGTTCCAGGGGTGGAAGAGCCGGCGGAGCGCCCCAGATGATCGAGCAGGACCTGGCCCTGTTCGAGCATGCGCTCCACCGCAAAGCGCGTGGGGCTGCGCCGGGAGAAGCGCGTGGCAGACAGGGCCGTGCACAGCTCCCGCGCCGCTTCCATTTGTTCCGGTGCCACAAGGCGTTGGGCCGCCAACCAGGTCAGCCACTCATCATCCGTCAAGCCCGGCGGGGATGCTGGCCCGAGCAGGGCCGGGCCGGTCGCCGGCCCGCTCTCCGTTGCCAGCTGGTGCCGGAGGCTGGCCAGGTCCCCGGCCCGGCGCAGGATTCCCGAGAGCTCCGTCAGGCGTCTGGGCGCCTGGTGCCCATCACCGGGCTCGGCCCGTTGCTCCGCCCGCAGGTGAGCCAGGGCCTGGTCGGGCGTCAGCCCGTCCCCAGCGCGCCGGCCACCGAAGGCCGCCGTCCGCCCCCGGCGGAAGGCGACTGCCGTCAAAAAGAGGACCGCGCCCAGCAGTACAAGACAGAGGGGCGCTGCCCAGGTCTGGACTGCGCTGGTACCCGCCTCTTCCGCGCTCAAGGCGCTCTCCAGCCCCGCCGGAGGCCGCGCCAGATCCTCGCCCTCGGCCAGCTCGCCGCGCACCTTGAGGGACAGCACCGCGGGCTCGAGCACCTCCCGTCCCCGCGCTCCCGACCAGGAGATCTCGCCCCCCGGGGGCGCCAGGTCGCCGGGCTCCAGGGGCAGTCCGGTCCAGGTCAGCGTGGTGGTCCCCATCCCCGCTGGAGCCCGCGCCCCGGGGCCCACATCCGGGACCAGAGCTTCCGCGCCCGTCGCCCGGCCCGTGGCCGTGGCCGCGGCTTCCGCCCCTGGCACACGCCGCACGCTGCCCAGGTCCCCGGGCGCCCACCCGAGGTGCTCCCGGGAGAATGCGTTTCCCAGGTGCACGCTACTCTCCGCCGGATGGTGGACCGTCA
This sequence comes from Planctomycetota bacterium, assembly GCA_036011365.1. Lineage (GTDB taxonomy): Bacteria > Planctomycetota > UBA1135 > UBA1135. The sequence continues at coordinate 14,405 of DASCNH010000047.1, forward strand.
GGGTCCAGGTCACGCTCTGGCCGATGCGTGCCACCGGTGGCTCCGGGCGCAGCTGGGCCCAGGCACCTGTCTCTTGACCGGGCGACCTCATGCGGGACGCCCCCCGTGACGCGCCTGGCGCCGGTGAAAGAAGGCCGCCAGGGGATCGGCCACGTTCTCGCCGGCTGTTATTTCCATGAGGTCTACCCGGGCGCGTCCCAGATCCGCCGCCAGCCCCGCGCGGCGCTCCTCGGCCAGGCGAGCCCACTCCGCACGCAGGGTGGCCGAGCGCGTGTCGATGGGCCGGGCACGGGCGCCCGCCCCGTCCAGGATGGCCCGGGCGCTGAAGAGCCCCGCCGCGGGCAGGCGCTCCTCCAGGGGATCGCAGACGCGCACGGCGATCACATCGTTGTCCCGGGAGAGGCGCGCCAGCTTGTCCACCCAGTCGGACCGGCGACGCTCGGCCGGCGCGCCTCGGCCCGCCGCGGTCGCTCCCCCGGCCCCCAGGAAATCAGACATCAGGAAGATCAGCGAGCGCCGGTGCAGGGTTCGCAGGCGCTCCTCAAGCACGGCTTCGAAGTCGCTGGCGACGGATGCGTCCGGGAGCGTCCCACCCTCGGTCGCGTCCTGCACCGTGCGGTGGACCTCGGGCTGCGCCGCCAGGACCTCGCGCACGATACGCAGGATGTGTTGACTGCCCTTGCGCGCCGGCAGGTGCAGGCCCGGCCTGGCGCCGAAGAGTGTCAGGCCGACGCGATCCTGATGACGAATGGCCACCAGGGCAATGAGCGCCGCCAGGTGCGCGGTGGCCTCGCGCTTGGTCCAGCGCCCGCTGCCGAAGTCGAGCGTGGGTGAGGTGTCGACGATCAGATGCAGCGTCAGCTCGCGCTCCTCCTGGAAGCGCTTGACGAAGGCCTCGCCCGTGCGCGCGGTGACCTTCCAGTCGATGGAACGCACATCGTCGCCGAGCTGGTAGGGGCGCACCTCGTCAAACTCCAGGCCCGAGCCACGGAAGGTGCTGCGGTAGCCGCCGGCCAGGGCCGTGTTGACCTGGCGGTGCGTGCGGATCTGAATCTGGCGCACGCGGGCCATGAGCTCCGTGGGGAGCAGGGCGCCGCTGTTTTCCGCCGGAACGTCGCTTGCGGTGTCGACCATCTCGCGCAGCTGCAGCCTAGGGAGCGGGAACCGCCTCCAACACTCGGGCCACCAGCTCATCCGCGGCCAGGCCCTCGGCCTCGGCCTCGTAGGTGGGCACGACCCTGTGGCGCAGGACCTCCGTGGCCACCAGCTTGATATCCCCGGGCGTGGCGTAGTCGCGCCCCGCGAGGTAGGCCCGAGCGCGAGCGGCCAGGGCCAACCAGATGGAAGCCCGCGGGGAAGCGCCGTATTGGATGCGGCCGACGAGCTCCGCCAGGCCCGCCCCCTCCGGCGCCCGCGTGGCCAGCACCAGGGAGACGATGTACTCCTTCAAGCGTTCGTCCAGGTGCACCGCGTCCACCTGGTCCCGGGCCGCCATGACCTCCCCGAGCTCGACCACCGGCTTGAGCTCCACCGCCGGAGCCGAGCGTGCCATGCGTTCCATGATCTCCAGCTCTTCCTCGCGGTTGGGGTAATCGACGATGACCTTGAGGGCGAAGCGATCTAGCTGCGCCTCCGGCAGGGGATAGGTACCCTCCTGCTCCAGGGGGTTTTGCGTGGCCAACACCAAGAAGGGCCGCGGCAGCTCAAGCGTGTCGCCACCGATGGAGACCTGGCGCTCCTGCATGGCCTCAAGCAGGGCCGACTGAACCTTGGCCGGAGCGCGGTTGACCTCATCCGCCAGGATGAAGTTGGCGAAGAGCGGGCCGCGTCGCACGCTGAACTCGCCGGTCTTGGCGTTGTAGATCTCCGTGCCGACCAGGTCGGAGGGCAAGAGGTCCGGCGTGAACTGCAGGCGTGAGAAGGTACCGTTGACTGCCTGGGCCAGACAGGACACCGAGAGCGACTTGGCCAGGCCCGGCACGCCCTCCAGCAGGATGTGCCCGCCGGTCAGGAGGCCGATGATGAGGCTGTCGACCAGCTCGCGCTGGCCCACCAGGACGCCGCCCAGGGCAGCGCGCAGGGACTCCAGCCAGGAACCTCCCGCGCTGGCGGGAGGTGAGCTCTCGGGAACGGTTCTGGAATCGGAGGGAGGGAGCGATGTCACGGGTCAGGGCACGGAAAACGGGGTATGGAAGGCTGTAAGTGAGGGAGTGCTTGTCCGGCGGGACAGGGGGAAACGCTCGCTACGGACCTGGCTCGGGGATCGTTGGCCCGAGCCTCTGGGCGCTGCTTCAGGGAGTTGTCACCGGCGGGGGGACGCCACCGTCCCAGGGGGACAGGCCTTCCTGGACGATGGTGTGGGCTGCGCCGCGGCCGAGCTCTCCGGCCTGGGCCTCGTCCGGGGGCGTGTTGGCGTGGGTGGCGCTCTCCACGCTGGTCATGAGAAGGGTCTGGGTCGGGAAGGCGAACTCCACGGAGAGGGACTCGGCCAGGCGCAGGATGTCCGCTAGCAGGCGGTGGCGTTCGCGCAGCTCCGTGGCCCAATCCGGCGTTTCGACAAAGCAGTAGAGCATCACGTCGAGGGAGCTGGCGGAGAAGTTGTTCAGGTAGACGTGGAAGGAGTCCTTGCGCGTGTAGGGGTGGGTACGGATCAACTCGCGCACGCCTTCGCAGAAGGCGTCCACCTTGGCCGGCGGTGTGTCGTAGGTCAGTCCCAGAGTGGTCTTGATGCGTCGGTAGCGGCGCGTTCCCATGTTGTCCACGTGGGCGCTGATGAAGGTGCTGTTGGGCACGCTGATGAGCGAGTTGTAGAAAGTGCGCACGCGCGTGCTGCGGATGCCGACGGCTTCCACGGAGCCGTCGATGGAGCCCACGGTGATCCAATCGCCGAGTTCGAAGGGCTTGTCGAGCAGCACCGTAAAGGTGCCAAAGAGGTTTTCGATGCTGTCCTTGGCGGCGAAGCCCACGGCCAGGGAACCGAGGGAGATGCCGGCCAGAATGCTCCAGACCTCCTCCGTCAGGCGCGAGGCGATGAACACCAGGCCGACGATGAAGACCACGATCTTGAGCGTGCGCACGAGCAGCGGCACGAGCATGTCGTCGAACTTGTTGTCCGTGCCCGCAGCCTGGGATTCGAGGAAGTCACCGAGTACATCCACCAGGCGGAAGGCGCTCCAGACACCGGCCACGGTCAGCACGAAGCTGGCGGCGATGTCGATGATCTCGCCCACGGCGGGATCCAGGCCGAGCAGGGGCAAGAGCGCCAGGAAAACCCAGGCGGTCAGGGTGATGCCGAGGGGCCGCTCGAAGCCGGCCAGGCTCTCCTTGGTGAGCGCCGCGTGGCGTTTCTTCGAGAGGCGGTTCAGGGCCCGGCCCACGATGAGCGTGACAATGGATCCAGCCACGGTGCCCAGCAGCACGAGCAGCAGGAGTCCCAGCCATTGCCAGTTCTCCAGGATGAAAAGGCGCGCGCTCATACCCGATCCCAGGTTGACCCGGACCCACTCGGCCAGGAAGGAGGGAGCGTCGGGCAGGTCCTGGAAGGAGGCGGAGGCGGCCTGCGCCAGGCAGGCCAGGGGGCTTTGTGTGCTCGGGACCATGGCTGGTTATTCCGGTGGGATTAGGTGCGGGGGGTGTAGGTGTCCGCGCCGGGCGAAGCGGGCGCGCAGGCGCAGGACAGCGATGGCGTAGTCCAGGGAACCGCTGCGGCGCTCGTGCAGTTCGTCCGCGCGCCAGGCATCATAGCCTCCGGCCCGGTCAAACCAGCGTCGCGCCTTGGTCAGACCGGCGTTGTAGGCGACCAGAACCGCTTCGAGGGTCATCTCCCGCCGGTTTTCGAGCAGCCAGGAGAGGTGGCTGGTACCCAGGCGCAGGTTGAGGAGCGGCTCGGCCAGGAGTTCTGCGGGGCTGGGTTCCGGCAGGCCCAGGCGCAGGGCGGCATCCGAGGCGCTGGCGGGCATGAGTTGCATCAGGCCCCGGGCTCCGGCACTTGAAATGGCTTCGGGCCTGCCGCGGCTCTCCGCATAGACGATGCCCGCCAGCAGACAGGGGTCCATTTCCGCCGCGGCAGCCACCCCCGCCAGCTCCTCCGAGAGCGCCTCCACGCGCCGCAGGGAAACCGCCTCCACGGCCTCGCGGATCAGGCGACCGCCTCCGCGCCAGGCGACCACCGTGCAACCCGCCAGCATCAGCAGCAGGAAGACCACGCGCCGCAGAACGCGCTGGGGGCCGCCGACCACGCCGCGCGCGTGACCGGAGCTGACGCCCCCTGACAGAAGATCCACCACGCTCAGGGAGCCTCGCCGCGCAGGTCCTCGAACCACCGAACGCGCAGGGCGTTGAGGGCGCGGGGAACGGCCACCGGGCGCCCCAGCCACTGCTCCAGCAGGCGGCGGGCGCGTTCGGAGAGGTGGCCGGGACCCCGTTCGAGGAGGTCGGTCAGGAAGAAGAAGGCAGCGCGCCGCTCCCGGTGGCCCGCCTCCGCCAGGGCTTCCCGGGGCGGAGCCGCGAAACCCACCCGTTCGGCTCCGGCGCACAACCAGGCCAGGGCATCATCATGGACGGCGCTCCCCCACCAGGCGCGCCAGGCCTGGGCCGCATCCGCCTGGTCCCTGAAGTCAACGGCGGAGAGGATCGCCAGCTCCGCCGCCGCGTGGCTGTCCGTGGGATCGTGCTCCAGGACGCGCAGCAGGGGCTCAGCCGCCGCCGCCATGCCCTGCCGGGCCAGGAGCATGGCCGCCTCACGGCAGGTGTTCGAGGGCACTTCTCCGGGCCGTTCCCGGCGAAGGGCAACGCGGAGTTCATCGTGGGCTGCCTCGCCCAGCCCCAGGAGGGCGCTGCGGATGGGATCGAGGATCACATCATGTCGCGTACCCCCGAGCATTGAGACCAGGATCGGGGTCGTGGCTGGATCACCCAGGTGCACCAGGCCGCGCGCCGCCGCCGTCGGGGTGCCGGCCACCGCCGAGTTCAGGCCGTCGATCAGAACCTCCACGGCCGCCGCCCCGCCCAGGCGACCAACAGCCTCCAGGGCCGCATTGCGCACTGCCCCCTGTCCCAGGCGCGCACGCAGGAAGACCTCCGTGCGTCCCAGCTCCAGCCCCTGCTCACCGATGGCCTGCACGGCGGCCACCTCGACGCCGGGCACCTGATCGTCGAGCATGGCCAGTAGCAACTCAGCGTCCTCCGGGGATGCGGCCGGGTCCTCCCGGGCAGCGCGCGCCAGGAGAGTCGCCGCCACCGCTCGCAGGATCGGACGCCGATCGCGGGCCGCTGCCCGGGCCCGCTGGGGGCCGCATTGGGCCAGCAGCGCCGCAATCTCCGGGGCCGCCTCGCCTCCGAACCGGAGTTCGAGGGCATCGACCAGATCGCCGGCCAGGGCGATGGACTGGGGCGCGAGCCGCTCCTGCCCGTCATGCGGCCCGGCATCGCCCGTGCCGGATGCCGGCCTCCCGCCCTCCGCAAAGCGCGAGGCGAACAGCTCGCCCCCTTCCAGGCCCGCCGCCCGGCGGGCCAGGGCCAGCCAGAGGCGGGCGCGGCCGTCCAGGAAGGGCTCCTCTTTTAAAAGGTAAAGGAAGGTCTGAAAATCGGCCACCGCCACCAGCTCCTGCCGCCGGTAGAGCTCGGCCAAGAGCTCCCCCCCGCGCCCCCGACGCGCCCGGGGCAGGCCCGGCAGGGATGAGACAATCAGGGCCTTCAGACGGCCTGCGCGCTGCGCCGGAGTGCGGGGTTCATCCCACCAGGGGGATTCCAGCCGCCAGAATGCGGCCTGATCCCCCACCAGGGCCGGCGGCGGGAACGACTGCCAGCGACTGCGCTGCTCCAGGTCGCGCAGGGCCGCGACCGCGGCCTCGAACCAGGGGGCCCCGGCCTGCGGTCCAAAGGTGAAGCTCTTGCCCGGCGCGCCGGCGGCGCCGTTCGCCGTTCCAAGCGAGTGGCCAAAAGACAACTCGAGCACGCGCATGCCCCGGCGCGTCTGGCCGCGCAGGCCCGGCAGCCGCTGGGCACCGAGCAGGCCCTCCCGGCGCAGGAGAGCCACCAGGGCGTGGCACTGGCCCGCGCTCAGGCGGAAGAGCTCGCCGAGGGTCGGCGCCTTGCCGCCCTCTGGCTCCGCCCGGGCCGGACCGCGGAAGGTGAACAGGCACGGATCCGCTCCGGTGTCGCGGTAGGTGAGTTCGAGCAGGGGCTCCTCCTCGGGGGCGACGGCCAGGGCCGCCCGGCGCGGCTGGAAGCCCTCCCGGGCCCCGAGCCACCAGGCCACCCAGGCCGGTCCCACTGTCCCGTGCCGCTGGCCGGTGATCTGGGCCAGGCGCCGGGCCGCAGGGGCCTGCAGGGCGCTGAAGTCATTGTGGAAGACCGTGCCGGAGAGGGTGTGCACCAGGAGGTCCGGCACCTCGCGCTCGAGCCAGGGCGTGCCGCCGGCGGAGCGAAACCCGATGCCCGCCAGGGCCAGGGCCGCGGCGCCGGAGACGAAGGGATCCCGGGAGGCGGCGGCGGCCAAGAGCACCTCCACCTGGCCGGCGCCCAGGATTGGTTCGAGCAGGCGATCCTCGCGCTCGACGAGGGCCAAGAGCGCATAGGCTTCCCGGCGCAGGAGCCAGCGTCCGTCAAAGGCCAGGGAGAAGAGACGCGCGGCAGTTTCGTCCCGCGTGGTTTCGGCCTGGCGGGCACCGTCACGGCTGTCGCCGCCGTAGTCGGCGCCGGCCAGGGCATCCACGGCGGCGGCGGCGACGCTGGCGCTCGCATCGCCCAACCGGCCGAGCAGGGCCTCAAGGGCCACCGGTGATTGGAGCTCCGCCAGGAGGTCCACAGCTCGACGGCGCGTGTCGGCCCGACGCGACTCCAGGCTGTCCGCCAGCAGACGCGCGAGATCCCCGTGAACGGGGCCCGCGCGGACGCCCTCGTCCCCGGCCCGCAGGAAACCGACCAGGAGCGCCTGGGCCGCCGCCCGCAGGCGCGCCCGCGGGTGATCGAGCAGGGCGACCAGGAACGGCCCATCCACCAGCACCGGCTGGCGCTCGGCGAGTTCCTCCAGGAGCAGGGGCCCGAGACCAGCGGGCAGGGGATCGAGCAGCAGGGCCCGAACCTCGTCGGCATCCGTGGCATCCCCACCGCGCAGCAGCACGCGGGCTGCCACCAGCAGAGTCGGCCCGTGGTCGGAGGACAGCACCGAACGCGCCGCCGTGTGCCCGGGAGGCCCGAAGCTCAGCAGGCTGTTTGTGGCCTCATCGACGACCTCGTCCGTGAGCTGCGTGACGCGTGCCAGGAGTTCCAGTACGAATCCGGTGGCACCGGAAACGGCGGGCTGTGGGGCCTCGGGGCCAGGCTTGTCGTCCTCTTCCCCGGGCGCAACGGGATCACCTCCAGCCTGCGCACCGGGGCTCCCAGCCCGCGGCTGCCGGGGCAGATCCAAGCCCTGACTCCCATCATCGCCGGGGTCGATGCGCCGATGCGCTGTCGACCAGCGACAGCGGGCGCACCAGGCCTTCTGCTCGCCGGCCGCGGCTGCGGGCAGCACCGCATCCCGGTAATTGTGGGTCTCGCAGCGGGTGCAGCAGAGGTGCACGACGAACCCGCCGCCCCGGCGTTCGAGGTGCGTGCGCTCGTCTCCGCCACGCTTGGTCCTTGGCAGGTCGAGCTGGGCCGTGGCGGGGGCCACGCAGTAGAGGCCCACGAGGACCGTGCAGGCCAGGCTGACCAGCTTCCGGCCCAGGGCCGGCTTTGGCCGCCGGGAGCGGGTGCCCGGAAAATGCGAGAGGTGCTCGCTCTGCGGTTTTTGGCGCGGGTCAGGGGTGAACATTGACGCGTTCTCAGACGGCGTTCATACCGTGGACGCGTCAGAGGATACTCTTTGGTACAGGTCGGTGTTGGCACCTTGGACTCCAAGCCGCCCCCCAATCCCTTGAACGATGACCAGAGGAGCCCCGGGCCCCGGCGACCGGTCCCCCCCCGCCGCCCGGCACCCACGCACCCGGTTCCCCCCAACACGGGGTACCCGGCCAGGCCGAGGCGCCCGGCAGCCGGGGAAGACGGCGGCCGGCGCGGCCCGGCGGAGGCCAGGCCTGTCCACCGCTGCGCCACCCGCCGCCCCTGCCTGGAACGGGCCCTGGTCCTCAAGGCCGTGGACGTGCCCTTTCAACTGCTGCGCGTCCCCGCCGGCTGGGAGCTCCGCGTCCCCGAGCCCGACGCCGATCGCGCGCAACAGGAGCTGGCGCAATGGGAGCGGGAGAACCTCCACTGGCCGCCGCCCAAGGTCCAGTGGACACCGCGCTCGGCCGGCTGGACAGGAGCCCTGGTCTACGCCATCGTCATCATGGGCTTCCACCTGCTCCAGCGCCTGCCTGCCGGTCTCTTCAGCAGTGCGGGCACCGTCGGAGGCTCCGTGGAGTGGCGCCGCGCCCTGCTGCACAACGGACGCGGCGACGCGGCGCGCCTTCTGGACGGCGAGTGGTGGCGGGCCGTGACCGGCCTCTGCCTGCATGGCGACCTGCCGCACCTGATCGGCAACCTGGTCTTCGGCCTGCTCTTCGGCGTGCTCTCGGCCCAGGCCCTGGGCTCCGGCCTGGCCTGGTTCGCCATCCTGCTGGCCGGCGTCCTCGGCAACCTGGCCAACTCCCTCATTCACGAATTGTGGGTGAGCGGTCCGACGCACCTTTCCATCGGCGCCTCCACCGCCGTCTTCGGCGCCGTCGGCCTCCTGACCGGCTTCACGCGGCGCCGGGGTATCGGCACCGCAGCCACGCGCTGGGGCCCGGTACTGGCGGGCCTGGTGCTGCTCGGCTACCTCGGCATGGAGGGCCAAAACACGGATGTGCTGGCCCATGTGACCGGCTTCGCCGCTGGCATCCTCATCGGTTCCCTCATCGCCGGCCCCGTCCTCGGCGCCCTGCTGGAACGCCACCAGCGCCTGTGGGGCGCCCTGGCCCTGGGACTCCCGGCCGTCGCCTGGCTGCGGGCCGTTGTTCAATAGGGGCCTGGCGCGGTGGAAGGTGGCGCAGAAAATGCATAAGCCCCTCGCCACCGGGCACCCAGGGTCTCAGCACTACATTTCTTCGCCATGGGGCGCCGGCTAGCAGTATGATCGCCCCATGGTCACGGAACGAGAGAATCCGCAGCCGTCACCCGAGCCGAACTCTGTCTCCCTGGTCAGGCGCTATCAGGACGGTGATGAGGGTGCGCTCAACGCCCTCCTGACGCGCTACTACCCACGGGTTGAGCGCATCGTGCGCGCGCGCCTGGGCCCGCGCCTGCGGGCCAAGGTCGAAGTACAGGATGTGGCCCAGGGCGCCATGATCCGCGCCATCAAGCACATCCAGACATTCGAGATGCGCGATGACGCCAGCCTGATCAACTGGATGGCGCGCCTGGTAGAGAACGAGATCCTGGGCCTGGCGGGACACTATGGGGCACAGAAGCGCAATACCGATCTGGAAGAGCCCCTTGAGGGACTCCCCGCCGGAGACGGCGATTCGGGCTTTGACCGCGAACTCGCCCGGGAATCCACCAGCCCCGGGTCGCGGGTCGCACGGCGCGAATTGGAGGACATAGTGGACGAGTGTCTCGCCCAGCTTCCTGAGAAGCAGCGCGAGGTGATCTTGCTG
>DASCNH010000048.1:0-10488 GCA_036011365.1 Planctomycetota bacterium
CTCCTGGCCGGCGGGGCCCAGGGGGGTGAAGCGTGTCTGGCGATCGAAACGGCGGGAGGGGGACATGGCGGCCTGCGATTCTACACCGGGGCGGCCTCGGGAGGCTGGCGATCCTCAGTACGGGCGGGCTGTGAGCTCGTGCGTGGCGGCTAGGTCAGAGCCAGCAGCAAAACCAGAAGACCGATCGTGATCAGCGTACCGATCAGAAACCAGGGCAGGAGGGCCTTGAGATCGCTGCCGGGGACCTGGTCGGTCTCGACCCAGTTGAACATGGCGCGGACGCGGGGATCGAGGGCGGCACCGCAGTGCGGGCAGGTGCCCGGGTCGTCATCGGCAACGGCGCGGCGGTCGTACTCCAGGGGCAGGAGGCCGTCGCACTCCAGGCAGTAGTGGGAGCGAGTTCCGCCGCCCTCGGCCACGCCCGGGGCCGCAGAGCGCTGGCGGTAGTGGTCGCGGGCCTCCCGGTGGAGGTGTGCGCGTTCCTCGGACCAGTGGCCTTCCGTGTCGCCCGTAACCATGGGGCCATCCTAGCCAGGAGGGAGTTCCCCGGCCCAGGGGGTAGGTGCGCCAGTGGAGCAGGGGCGGGGAATCGCTGGAAAGGGAGCCCTGGGGAACAACCTGGACTTGACATGGGCCGCCGCGGACGGGAACCTGTTGCGCTCTCGTATCTACGAGGGAGCCCAATTCCCACGGTCTAGAGCAGGGAGGCGGGCTCGCATGGTGGATGTAGCTCAGTCGGTTAGAGCGCCAGATTGTGGTTCTGGAGGTCGGGGGTTCGATTCCCCTCATCCACCCCATCCCCCCCCTTGCTTGGGGATTATCTACGGTGAGGGGGATTATCTATGATGGGGGCGCATGTGTCAGGGAGAACAACGTGAGGAGCGGGGGAGTGGGCCCGGTTGGAGGCGGCACGCGCCTTGGCTCATCGTTCTCCTGGGCCTGCTGGCGGGCGCCTGGAGCGGGACCGGCGCACCGGGTGCGGAGATGCTCGCCGTATTCGGGCGTTGGCGCGACGGTTGGTTCCTGATGCACCTGGGCCTGCTGTGGGTCTGGGGCCTGGCCTGGCTGCGCTGGGGCTGGTCCATTTCCCCGCGCTCGTGGCGCCGCCTGGGGGCCCTGCACCTCGGAGGCCTGCTGATACTGGTTCCGGCGGAGTTCGCCGCCTGGGCTGAGTGGTTCGACTTCCGGGCGCTGGGTGGGCCATTGCACGAGCGTTTTGGGATCACCTATGGGGCCGCTTCCAAAGGGGCGGGCCTGCGTTGGCGGGGGACGCCGGACCTGAAGGTGACGGGCTTCGCCCTGCCTGACATAGCCAAGCGTCTGGCGGTGCCCGCGGAACCTGTGGCCTATCGCTTTGAGACGGATCGCTATGGCCTGCGCAACGTGCTCGACACGGGGGCCCGGGAGCCCAGCCTCTTGTGCCTGGGGGACTCGCTGGTCGTGGGCGGTTTGGTTCCCATTGAGAGCACACTGGCAGCGCGCCTGAGCGCGGAAACGGGCCAGCTGGCCATGTGCGTCGCGGAAGTGGCCTATGGCCCCCAGGAAGAGGTGCTGCGCCTGGAGAGTACGGGGCTCGCTCTGCGCAACAGGCTCGTACTGCAGTTTGCCTTTGAGGGCAACGATCTGATTGACTCGAAGACCTGGCGGAAGTGGATCTCGGCGGGACGCGACGCGCCCTGGCCGAGGGCCGGCTTCACCAAGTGCCTGCTCGCCCTGGCCCAGCGCCCGGTGGCGGTGGCGGGCAGCCTGCGGGGCGGAATCTTCACACATGCGGCGGAGCGGCAAGTCACCGGCGGGGACCTCGTCGGACGGCGGGAGGAGGTGTTCTTCATGTACAGCGGTGCGCGCATCGATAGGGAGCTCGGGGAGCTCCCCGTGGTTGAAGAGGTTTATCGGGCCTGTGCGCAGCGCGTTGACGCCGCCGGCGGACGGTATTGCCTGGTGCTGATCCCCCACAAGTTGCGTGTGCTGGAAGGGTTGGTGGAGTTCCCCGCGGGGCACAAGTTCGCCGACCCGGGCCAGGGGCCCAGCGCTTTCGCGCCTTCACTGGCGGAGTTCTGCCGGGATGCGGGCCTGCCCTTCTTGGACCTCACCGGAGCCCTGCGCGAGGCCGCGGCGGCGGGCACGCTGCCCTACTTCGCCAAGGATACGCATCTAAACCAGGCTGGTCTGGCGCTCTGTGCCCGGGCCGTGGCGGCCTGGCTGGGGGAGACGGGCCTGGCAGATTTTTCGCAGGCCCCCGCAGCGCGCGAAGAGTAGCCGCGCCTCTGCGCGCGCTGCTGCTGCGGAACGCGACCTCGATGTGGACGGGGTGCTGCGATGTGGAATTCGGTGCGGGGTTGGGGGAGGGCCCCTCCCACCGCCCCCCCCCGAGCTTCTTCGAAGAACGCGAGTTCACCAGCGTCAATGCGCCCCGGCTACTCGGCTGCTCGGCCCCTGGCGCTCGTCCCAGGCGGAGCGGGGTGCGTCCCGGGCGAGGGCCAGGCGGTACCCGGCGGCGGGCCGGGGGTGCGCGTGGTTGCCCTGGTGCCGTCCGGGTGCTCGTCGGCGAAAAGTCCGAGCCGTTCACCGGCGGCGGTCCAGGCGCTGAGGGGCTGGGGGGCCTGGGGGTGAACCAAAACCAGGGCCGCCGTCGGGTGGGCCCGGTGGCCGGCGAGGTCGGCGCGGGAGGGGAAGCAGGCCGTGCGGTGTGTGTGCCAGGTGGCCAGGACCGCCAGGCCCCCAGAGGCGGCGAACTCCAGGGCAAGCCGGTGCTCAAGTGGGTCGAACTGGAAGCAGTCCGGGGCGCTGGCTGTGTTGCGGATGGTCAGGGCGTGGCTGGCCGCTGCTGCCCGCCCGAGGAGCAGGCCGCAGGCCTCCCGGCCAGCCTGAGTGGCGCGGGACGCGGCGTCCAGCAGGTGGGCCCGCGCCGGGAGGCAGATGCCCAGGGCTGCGGGGGGCGCGGGCACCCTAGGACCCGGCGGCGGCGGCCGCCAGGGCGCCGGGGGCGCCGGTCAGGCCGCCGCCCGGGTGGGTGCCGCCGGAGGCCAGCAGCAGGCCGGCGGGCAGCCGCGCGAGGTCCGGGGCGGGGCGCAGGCCGAGGAGCTGGTCCAGGGCGTGCTCTCCGTGGTGAATGTGGCCGCCGGGCAGGTTGAACTCGGCCTCCAGGTCCGCGGGGGTCACGAGGTGGGTGGCCAGGATGTGGCGCTCGAGCTCCGGGATACTGGGCTCGAGCTCGGAGAGGATGCTGGCCTGGAGCGCGGCGCGGCGCTCGGCCGTCCATCCGTCGTGGGGTACGAAGCTGGCGTGGACCGTGACCAGGGCCTGGCCCTCCGGGGCCAGGGGGTGTCCCGCGCCGGTCAGCTCCCCACGGGCGCTGGGGACGCTGATTTCGAGCGCCGGGTGGCTGGGCAACTCGCCGTAGCGGATGCCGTTGAAAGCCAGCTCCAGGTGAGCCAGGGAGGGTGAGGTGCGCAGGCGCGTGACCGGGCTGCCGCCCGTGCCGTTGGCGGAGGAGGAGCCGAAGGGTGCGGGCAGGTTGTCGAGGGCCAGGGTCAGGGTGGCGGCGCTGCCGCGGCTGCGGTGGTTCTGGACGGCCCGGGCCAGGTTGCTGTCCAGCTGGCGCGGGGGCAGGAGATCCAGCAGGCCCGCCGCCGGGTGGCAGGCCAGGAGGACCGCATCCGCAGGGATGGTTGTGCCGTCGGCCAGGGCCACGGCCCGCACGCGGCCTCCGGCGACCTCGATGCCTTCGGCGGCGAGGCCCGGGCGCAGTTCGGCACCGGCGCCGCGGGCGGCGGCGCAGAGGGCGGCCAGCAGGGCGCCGGCGCCTCCGGCGACGGGGGTGCCGGAAGTGGCCTCACGGATCAGCAGCGTGGCGCTGCTGCCCGCGGAGCGCGGTCCGAGGAAGGTGTCTGCGACTGCGGCCTGGGCCAGGCCCGCTTGGAGGTGCGGGGTTTCAAAACTGGCGTCCATCCAATCGGCCACGGGCAGGGGGATGAGGCGCAGGAGCTCGAAGATGTCACGGTCGGAGAGGCGCCGCAGGCGCGCGGCGTGTCCGATGAGCGTCAGCCAGTCGCCGGGGCCGGCGGGTTCAGTGGTCGGCAGGGCCTCGGTAAAGAGGCGGGCCACGGGCGGTGAGAGGCGTGCGATCAGGTCGCGGAAGTCTGCGAAGGCCCGGGCGTCGGCGGGGCTGGTGGCGGCGATGGAGCTGGCCGTGGCGGCGGGGTTGTCCGGGTCGAGCCAGATGGGCGGGCCGTCCCGGCCCGAGTCGCCGGGCGCGAGCAGCGTGCCACATCCGCCGGCCCGGAAGACAAGGCCGTGGCGTGCGAGCTTCAGCTCGGCGGCCAGGGCCGGGGAGAAGCGGCTGGTGTCCGCCAGGGGGCCCGGGGCGTGGAAGCCCGGGTGAAACTCGGTGTGGTCGCAGAGGCCGCCGAGCGTGGCGCGCCTTTCGAGCAGCGTAACCTGCCAGCCGCCTCGCCGGCTGTCTTGGGCCAGGGCTGCGGCAGCCGTCAGACCGTTAGGGCCGCCGCCGATGATCACCGCGCGGCGTTTCACGGGCGACGCCCTCCGCGCAAGAGGGCCTTCGCGGTCGTTTGAATGGCGGCGCAGGCTCGGGTGGTCGCGTGGTTCGGCTCTGTGAAGGTGAGCTGCTTCATGGGCGACGCCCTCCGCGCAAGAGGGCCTTCGCGGCCAGGGCCCCCGGGCCGCCCATGATGCCGCCGCCGGGGTGGGCGCCGGAGCCGCACAGCCACAGGTCCTGGATGGGAGTTCGGTAGTGGGCCCAGCCGGGGGCCGGGCGGGCGAAGGCCAGTTGGTCGGGGGTCAACTCGCCGTGGAAGATGTTGCCCTCGGAGAGGCCGACTACCTGCTCCAGGTCCCAGGGGGTGACGAAGTGCTTGTGCAGGATCGATTCGCGCAGGCCCGGCATGTACTCCTCGAGGGTGTCGATGACGGTCTCGCCGAAGGCCTCGCGTTTGTCCGGCCAGGTCTCGGGGCCGCCCTCGCAATGGTAGGGGGCGTACTGCACGAAGCAGGAGATGACATGCTTGCCCGGGGGCGCCACGGTGGGGTCCGTGAGTGACGGGATTACCATGTTGATGTAGGGGCGCCGGGAGAACTGGCCGGCCTTGGCTTCATCAAAGGCCCGCTCCAGGTAGGCGATGCTCGGGGCTATGGCCACATCACCGACCAGGTGGTGGTGGCCGCTTTCGGCGTTGGGGCGGCAGGCAAAGTCCGGCAGGCGGTCCACCGCCAGGTTGACCTTGCCGGAGCTGCCGCGGTAGCGGAAGCGCTTGAGGTCGCCGGTGAACTGCGCGGGCAGGTGTCCCTCCCCGACCAGCTGCAGGAAGGTGCGGCGGGGGTCACAACCGGAGAGTACGGAGCGGGCCGCGAGCTCGCTGCCGTCGGCCAGGACCACGCCCCGGGCGGTCCCCTGTTCAACGATGATCTCGGAGACCGGGGCCTCGGTGCGGATGGCGGCGCCGGAGGAGACGGCGGAGCGGGCGATGGCTTCGGAGATGGCGCCGGTGCCCCCGCGGGCGAAACCCCAGGCGCGGAAGGCTCCGTCGATCTCGCCCATGTAGTGGTGCAGAAGCACGTAGGCCGTGCCGGGGGAACGCACGCCGAGCATGGTGCCGATGATGCCGGAGACGCTCATGGGCGCCTTGAGGACGTCGGTTTCGAACCACTCGTCGAGGTAGTCTGCGGCGCTGGCGGTCATCAGCTTGAGGAAGGCCGTGCGCAGGTCCGCGTCCATGTCGCGCAGGCGCTGGCCGTGGGCGGCGAGGTCCAGCAGGTCGCGGGGATGGAGGGAGTTCAAGCGCGGGGCTTCGGCATCGATGATGGGCTTCACAAAGCGCGAAACGCGGCCCATGAGCTGGCCGAAGCGCGGGTAGATCTCCGCGTCCCGGGGGCTGAAGGCGGCGATCTCCCGGCGCGTGCGCGCGCTCTCCACCCAGCGGCACAGGGAGCGACCGTCCAGGCCGGGGGTGAAGGAGGTTTCGAGGGGCAGGATGCAGAGGCCGTGACGGGCGAGTTCGAGATCGCGCACGATCCAGGGGCGCAGCAGGCTGACCACATAGGAACAGACGGAGTAGACGAAGCCCGGGTAGATCTCCTCGCTGACGCAGGCGCCGCCGAGGACATGGCGTTGTTCGAGGACCAGGACCTTCTGGCCGGCGCGGGCCAGGTAGGCGGCGGCGGTCAGGCCGTTGTGGCCACCGCCGATGACGATGGCGTCCCAGGTGCCTCCGCCGGAGGAGCGGCCGGGGACCTTGACTTCGCCCGGTCCCCAGGGGCGTTCCTGGTTGTCCCGGGGAATGGTGTCGGCGGTGAGTTGCATGGGTCGCTTGGTGGGGACTGGACGCTGGCTCAGGCGCGCTTGTGCGCCGGGTTGTAGAAGGGGCGCTTGACCACCGTGGCGGGGATCACACAGCGTTCGTACTCGACGGTGACCTCCAGGCCGAGGGTCATGCCGAGGCGGGCGTGGGCCGAGCGCACGCTGGCCAGGGCCAGGTTCTGCTTGAGGGTGGGAGACCAGGCGCCGCTGGTGGCCTGGCCGATCTGGATGCGTTCGCCGTCCGCGTTGGCGTAGACGGGCACCGCCGTGCGCCAGCCGCCGGCGGCCAGCTCCGGGGCCAGGTCGTGGCGGTCGAAGAGTGCTTCGAGGGCGTCCCAATCCGCGTCGAGGCCCACGAGCGTGCGGGCGGGTCCTGCTTGTCTCTCCCGGCGCAGGGCCTGCTGGCCCAGGAAGGGCTCGCGTTCCAGGTGCACGGTCCAGCCCAGGCCGAGTTCATGGGGCGTGGACTTGCGGGCCTTGATCGGGGCGCTGAGGGCGCTGGTGTAGTCGATGCCGTTCAGGATGAAGCCCGCTTCGATGCGCGTCACGTCCAGGGCGTCGAGGCCCGCGGGAAGCAGGCCGTGGGGAGCGCCGGCCTCCACCAGGGCATCCCAAAGTGCCAGGGCGTGTGCGGGGGAACACCAGAGTTCGTAGCCCAGGTCGCCGGTATAGCCCGTACGCGAGACGGTCACGGTTCGACCGGCGAGCTCGGCGTCGAGGGAGCGGAAGAAGGGCAGAGCCTCCAGGCGGGTGGCAGCTTCGGTGCCGGTTGTTTGGGCGGCCAGGGCGGAGAGAACGGCCCGGGACCGGGGCCCCTGGAGGGAGAGGGCGGCGATCTGCTCGGTCTCGTCGAGGAGCTCCACGGAGAACCCCCGGGCGTTTGAGGCGAGCCAGGCTCGGGCTGGATCAGCTGATGTCAGGCGGAAATCCGAGGCGTTGAGACGGGTCAGCGTGCCGTCGTCGATGAGCTTGCCGGCGTCATCGCACCAGGTGGAATAGGCCACCTGGGCGTCCTTCAGACGGCGGGCGTCGCGGGTCAGGACGAAGGAGAGGAAGTCAGCGGCATCCGGGCCGGTGATGCGCGTCTTGAAGAGGGGGGTCACATCGAGCAGGCCCGCGGCGTGGCGGAAGGCTGTGTACTCCCGCTCGAAGCAGATGTCGTAGGAGCAGACGGCGTGGTAGCCGGCCCAGTCCTTCCAGCGGTAGCTGGTGCACAGGGCGCTGGTGCGAGGGTGGAAGGGCGTGGGAAGGGGCATGGATTTCGACCAGCCTAGGGTCCCCCAGGGGCTGCTTCCAGCCTTGAAAGTCCCTCTAGACCCCCATGTCCGTATGTCAGTGGGCGGCCCCGGCGGCCCTCTTTCGTCGGCTACTTGAGCCGGCGGAAGCTGCCCCCGCCCGTGCGCAGGCTGGGGACCGGTCGGTCGCGTCCCGCCAGGGGCTCGTGGATCAGGGGGTCAACCTGCTGGCGCCTTTCCTCGGCCAGGCGCTCCCGCTCCCGCCGGCTGGGGGAGGGGCCGGAGAAGCCGCCGTCCTCTTTCAGGGCGTCCTTGAACTCCGACCACAGGGTGCGCGCCACGGGTAGCCAGAACGGTGTCAGGGCCAGGACGAGGAGGTATTTGACGAGTTCGTTGTTGAGGCTCATGGCGGGGAACCCTGCTTATCGGCAGCCGGGCCCTGCTGCTGTATTAAAGGAAGCTAGACGCCCTTGGCGATACGTTCACGGGTGGGGGATTCGTCGCGCCGGCCGCAGCGCTGGCAGCGCAGGCTGAAGGAGTAGCCCGGGCCGAGCTCGGTCTGGGCCAGTTCCGCCTGGCCCTTGGTGGTGTTCCAGGAGAGTTCCGGGTTGCGGGCCTGGTGGACCCAGGTGTGGCCTAGGAGGCGGCAAAAGAGGTTCATGGCGTGCGCGTGTGAAGGTGGGGGGGGCGGGGCCTGGGGCGACTGATAGAGAAGATCCACTTCCTGTGCTTTGCGCAAGTACATGTGTCGCGACAGGGCAAATAGATCACTCGATAAGTATATCGGAAGATAGATATAGTAAAACCACGGCGGATTAGGGGGCAAGGTAGTGGCCAGAGGAGTCTCAAGGCTTTAGAAGGCAGGCCTACAGTTATTCCTGCCGACTGGTTATGGTCAGCGGGGCCAAAGACCCATCAGGGGATCCCGAGGTCTTTCTAAGGACAACGCAACAGACATCAGCGGGCCGCAGGTCCTGACGCGCGCCCGTTCAGCACTAACACCATGCACATCTTCGAAATCACATCCATCGCTTCCCTCGTCACCCTGGTCGGACTGGTGGGAGGCCAGAGTCGTTCGGCGCAGGCCGACGCTACACAGCCGGCAGCCGCAGTTGTCAGCACTGTCCCGGGGGCGCCTGTCTTGGCTGCGGCGCGGGATGACTTCCCCAGCGCCAGCGCCAAGAGCGTTGTCAGCGGTAGGGCGAAGTTCAAAGGCGATGTGCCCGCGCCGAAGCTGCTGCGCATCCAGGGCGATGCCACCTGCGAGGCCCTGCACCCGGAGCCGCCGGTCAACCAGAGCTTGATTGTCAACAAGGAAAACCAGATCCAGAATGTGTTCGTGTACGTCAAGAAAGGCGTGGAACAGTGGCAGCACAAGGTGCCTGAAGCGCCTGTTGCACTGACCCAGGAGGGCTGTATGTACAAGCCCCATGTCTTCGGCATCATGGTGGGCCAGGAGCTGGAGATCTCGAACAGCGATGCCACCACGCACAATGTGCACCTGTTTTCCATCAAGAACACCTCCTTCAACATGACCCAGAAGGAGGACGCCAAGGCCAAGAAGAAGTTCAGCACGACCGAGGTAATGGTGGAGTTCAAGTGTGACATTCACAGTTGGATGGGCGCCCGCGTCGGCGTCCTGGACCATCCTTTCTACGCCGTCAGCGCCGCGGACGGTTCCTTTGCCCTGCCCAAGCTGCCGGCGGGCACCTACACCGTGGAGGCCATCCACGAAGAACTCGGCAAGCAGTCCCAGGAGATCACCGTGGTCGATGGTCAGCCGCTGGAGATCGAGCTCACTTTCGAGGCCAAGAAGACAAAGTCCCGGCGTCGCCGACGCTAGCCAACTGACTGCGCCGAGCCGGACGGCGAGAAACAATCCGGTGACAAAAAAACACGCGGTTCTGAACTGGAGCCGCGGGAGTTCCCCCCCCTCCACCGTCCTTTCCTGAATACGAGCAACGCCGAGCAAAGCAGCCGCCAGCGCACTTAGCGCGCCGGGGGCAGCCCGCACCGCATTCCCACCCGCGAGCCCTCCTTTAGCGAGGGAGTTCTACCCATGGAACGCCTGATTACCATCAACGACGCCGTTACCGAGATCGATTGGATCTTCGACTACGCGACCATTCTGACCGGCAGCATCTTTGCTGTTGTCCTGGCGCTGCTGATCGGCTTCGCCATCAAGTACCGGGAGCGCCCGGGCCACAAGGCACACTACACCCGTGGTGATTCGCCGGCGGCCGTGCGCATGTCGATCGCCCTGGCGCTGTTGGTCTTCTTTGGCGTCGACATCAGCCTGGCGTACTTCGACCACCACGCCTTCCTCGAACTGTACAGCGATCCGCCCAGCCAGGACGAGGCCACCGTGGTTGACGTCTTCGCCAAGCAGTTCGAGTGGAACTTCGCGCAGGCGGGCAGCGATGGGGAAATGGGAACCGATGATGACATCTTCAGCATCAACACGCTGACCGTGCCGACGGGCAAGCCCGTGCTCGTGCGCATGCGCAGCCTGGACGTGCTGCACAGCTTCTTCATCCCCTACACGCGCGGCAAGCAGGATGTCCTGCCGGGCATGACGACCGCCTTCTGGTTCGATCCTGACAAGACCACGGCGCAGGCACGCGCCGAGCTCGGCGACCCGGAGTTCGAATACGAGATCGCCTGCGCGGAGCTGTGCGGCCTGGGGCACACCACCATGCGTGGCACCATGACTGTCCTGACGCCGGAGGAATTCGCCGCCTGGCAGGCCGAGGAGTCAGCCAATGCAGCCAACTTCGACATGCCAGAGATCTGGTGGGACTGGTCGCTTGACCCCGCCGACTACGCCGAGGAAGGCGAGTAACCCCGCCCCCCCGCCAGCCACTACCCGCGTCAAACCCGCCCCGCAGCCAGCCACACACACAGCCATGTCAGACCACGCCCACGCCCCCCAGAGTC
>DASCNH010000049.1:0-14175 GCA_036011365.1 Planctomycetota bacterium
CCCGGAGCCGGACAAGCGCGTCTACCTGCGCCTGCATGTGGATGTGGGCTCCCTGGCAGAGGAGGAGAGCGAACGCGGCATGGCGCACTTTTTGGAGCACATGGCCTTCAACGGATCCGAGCACTTCGCTTCCGGTGAACTGGTGGGCTGGTTCCAGGAACGCGGCATGAGCTTCGGCGCGGACACCAATGCCCACACGACCTATGGTGAGACGCTCTACAAGATCGATTTGCCGGAAGCGGATGCGGAGAGCATCGCCGAGGGCCTGCTTGTGCTGCGCGACTACGCGGACGGCCTGTTGCTGGCCGACAGCGAGGTGCAGGCGGAGAAGGGCGTAATCGACGGCGAGGAGCGCGAGCGGGACTCCGCCGGGTACCGTCTGGGTCGGCGGCAGATCGAGATCCTGTGCGCCGGCACACGCATCGCCACGCGCTCCCCCATCGGCACCAAGGCCGCCCGCGACGCCTTCACCGAGGACAGCGTGCGCGCCTTCTATGAGAAGTGGTATCGGCCGGAGAACATGACGCTGGTGGCCGTGGGTGATCTGGATGGACTGAACCCGGAAGAGCTCTTCACCGCCGCCTTCGCCGACCTGCCCGTGCCGGCCGGGGCACCTCCGGTGGAGCCGCCCCGGGGCGCGCCGCCGGCCTATGAATTCGCCTTTCACCTGTATGAACCGGAGATCCCCACGGCGACCCTGGTGGCCGAGGTCGTGGCGCCCTTCGAGGAAGAAGCCGACACGGCGGCCACGCGCCTCGAGAACCTGCCCCTGGCCCTGGCCAGGCGCATGTTGAACCTGCGTTTCAACGAACTTGCCAAGGAAGAGGGAGCACCCTTCATGGGCGCCCGGGCCGGCGACGGCGGGGCCTTCGAGCTCTTTGACGGCGAAGGCCTGTATCTGACCGCCGCCCCGGACAAGTGGCGGGAGGCCCTGGCCGTCGGTGAGCAGGAGCTGCGGCGCGCCCTCTTGCATGGGTTCCAACAACCGGAACTCGACGAGCTGCGCGCGGACATCCTGCGCGGTCTGGACGAGGCCGTGGAGCGCGAACCGACGGCGCGCAGCAAGGGCCTCTTGTCCGCCATCGTCGGCGCCGCTGAAAAGCGCCGCGTCCCCATGAATGCCGCCAGCCGCCGGGCCCTCCTGCGCCCGGCCGTGGAGGCCCTGACTGTGGAGGACTGCCACCGAGACCTGGCCGAGGCCTGGGGGCGGGGCGAGCTCTCCCTCTACGCCCTCGGAGGCCTGGACCTCTCGGACGCCGAGGGCCGCGACACGGCCGGCGAACACATGACCGCCGTCTGGGAAGAGAGCCAACGCGTGGCCGTCGCGCCTCCCGTGGCCATCGAAACCGGTGCCTTCGCCTATGCTTCCACAGCGGGCCAGGCTGGTGAAATCACCGAACGGCTCACGGTTGACGATCTGGGTGTGACCCTGGTGCGCTTCGCCAACGGCGTGCGCTTGAACCTCAAGGCCACGGACTTCAAGGAGAAGGAAATCCTGCTCAGCATGCGCGTCGGCGAGGGCCGCCTGACCCTGGAGCCCGAGCGGGCCGCCGTCGCCTGGGTGGCGGACCAGGTCTTCAGCGCCGGTGGCCTCGGGGCCCACGACAGCGAGGAACTGCGCCGCTTGACCGCCGGCCGCCAGGTGGGGGTGGGCTTTTCCGTGGGATCGGACGCCTTCCAACTCTCCGGCGGGACGACCGCCGAGGACCTGCTCTTGGAGTTTGAGCTGGCCTGTGCCTGGCTGACTGATCCCGGTTGGCGCCCGGACGGCCTGGTTCAGTTGCGCCGCCAGTTGCCCCAGTTCTTCGAGTCCCTGCTGCACACCCACGAGGGCCCCCAGCTCATGATCTTCGAAAAGGACCTGCACGCCGGCGATCCGCGCTTCGGCCTGCCCGAGCGCGAAGCCATCGAAGCCGTCGAGATGAGTGACCTGCGCGCCTGGCTCGCCGCACACCTGCGCCACGGCGAACTGGAGCTGACCGTCGTCGGAGATTTCGATGTGGAAACCGCCATCACCCAGGCGGCGGCCACCTTCGGGATGCTCGAAGCGCGCCGGGATCTGGGTGAGTACTCAGAGCGCCGCACGATTCCGGCCGCGCAAATGGGTCTCGCCCAGGACCACGCCATCGACACGGAGGTGCCGCGCTCCCGGGTGCATGTGGTCTTCCCCACGACGGACGGCTTCGACACTAGCCGCCGGCGCAGCCTCTTCTTCCTCGGCTACCTGCTCTCCGATCGCCTGCGCGTGGAGGTCCGCGAGAAGCTCGGTGTGGCCTACTCCCCCTACGCCTCATCGGATGCGTCGCGGGTGCACCCGGGCCTGGGGGCCATCACCATCGAGGCCGGTGCCGACCCGGCCCTTTCGGCACGCGTGGTGGAAGCCTGCCTGACCGTCGCCGACGACATGGCCATGTCTGGCATCGAGGCCGCGGAAGTCCAGCGCATGCGCGAGCCAATCCTCAAGCAACTGCGCGATGCCCGGCGCTCCAACGGCTTCTGGCTGAGCTTGCTGAGCGAGGCCCAGACGGACGGCGAGGCCCTCGGCAACATCCGCACGCTGGAGACCTTCTACGGCGAAATCGGGCCGGAGCAGCTGGTGCCCCTGGCCCGCGAATACCTGCGGCGCGGGAGGGCTTCGGTGCTGGTGGTCAGGCCCAAGGAGCCCACCGGCGAACCCGCCGGCGAGTCCGCCGGGCAGGAGCCCACGCCCGACGGCGGCCATTAGCCACCGCGGATAAGCAGCCACCGGGGATGAGCAGCCGCCGGGGATAGCGGGAGACTCAGTAGCTCTCCCGACGGGGCGCCGCCGCGAGGCCACCTGTGCGTTTTTCCGCGCCTGGCGGCGCGTGCCCCGTGGCCGCTTCAGTCGACTCGGAGCCCTGTTCATCGCCGAGTCCAAAGGCGCTGTCCGAGGAATCCGGCCCGGTGAACTCGGCGGCTCCGTAGCCGCCGGAGAGGCGCTCCGGCCGCGGCAGGTGGGCCTTGCGCCGCACGCGCTCCAGGAAGGTCTGCACCGTGTCGTCGCCGCGCGCTGAGACGCCGAAGAGGGCACCGATCTCGCGCGCCATGGCCAGGTCCTTTTCAAAGTCACCGGGGTGTTCGTTGATGTACTCGCGCAGGTAGCGCCGGAAGGCCATCAGGGAGTACCACCAGCCGACGGCCAGGAGTGCTCCGACGGCCACGACCACCAGGCCAACCCAGGCCAGGGTCAGTGGCTGCTCCGCCGCCTGGGGCCTGAAGCGGCCCACCAACATGCAGCCGAAGCCGAGCAACAGGCAGGTGAAACCCAGGGAGGTCTGCATGCGATGGAAGATCGTCTCGCGGATCGTGCGCAGCTCCAGCGGGCGACGCCCAAAGTGGGACCGGATCATGGAACGCGGATGGCGCCAGAGGATCGCATTGGCGATCAGGAAGCCGCCCACGATAGCCAGTACCAGACCCAGGCCGATCCAGTCCGGTTCCCCGAGCAGCTGCGCGGCGGCGACGCGGCCGGCGGCCTGCTCGGCCGCTAGCAGCGGGGACGCGGGCAGCTCGGCCGTCAGCAGCGGGGCCAGGGACAATGAGTGCTGGGCGTGGAACACCATGGCCCCGCAGGCTAGCGCGTGCCCCCGGCGGGCGCAATCCGGCGCAAAGGGCGCTGGAACCGCCCACGGCCCGTGTACCATTCTCGGCCCATGGCCCCTGACGACCGGAACCCGCCGCCCCCCGGGGAAGAGCGACCCACCTCCCCCCAGCCCCGGGAGCTGGAGGAGTTGGTGCAGCGCACGGCCGCCCTGGCACGACTGGATCTATCCGCCGCCGAACTAGGCGAGCTGGCCCCCCAGTTCGGCCGCATATTGGAGCAGTTTGCGGTCCTGGCGCAGCTGGACGTGGACGCCGTGGAACCCATGCGGGGCCGCGCCCGGGATGCGGATGTGGTGCGCGCGGACCGGCCGGCAGCGAGCCTCGATCGGCGGGAGCTGTTGGAGCGCGCCCCGGAAGCCGAGGACGGGTTCTACGCCGTACCAAAAACGGTTCTGCGACCGGGAGCGGGAGGGGCGGGGGCGGGCCAGACTCCGGATGCGGGGGAAGCCCGGTGAGTGGGCGCGATGCCACGGCCCTGCGGGCCGCGCTGCTGGCCGGTGAGACGACAGTGCTGGAGACCGTGCGCGCCTCCCTGGCGGCCATCGCCCGCGGGGATGGAGAGCTGCACGCCTTCCTGACCGTCGAAGAGGACTACGCCCTCGAGCGGGCGGCGGCCCTCGATCGGGAGCTCGCTGAGCATCCGGCCTGGGGCGCGTCGCACGGGCAGGCACCGCCACTTTTTGGAGTGCCCGTGGCCCTCAAGGCCAACCTGGCCTGGGAGGGTTTTGAAACCAGCTGCGCTAGCCGCGCCCTCAGCGGCTGGCGCGCACCCTATACGGCGACGGCGGTGGAGCGCCTTGTGGCCGCGGGAGCAGTGCCCCTGGGTACAACCAACATGGACGAGTTCGCCATGGGCTCTTCCACGGAGAACTCCGCCTTCGGCGCCACGCGCAACCCCCGCGACCTGTCGCGCACGCCCGGCGGCTCCTCCGGGGGCTCGGCTGCGGCGGTGGCCGCCGGTTTCGTGCCCCTGGCCCTGGGCAGCGACACGGGGGGCTCAGTGCGCCAGCCCGCCGCCCTGTGCGGTGTCGCTGGCCTGAAGCCGACCTACGGCCGCATCTCGCGCTATGGCCTGGTGGCCTTTGGTTCCTCGCTGGACCAGATCAGCCCCATCGCCACCAGCGTGCGCGATCTGGAGCTGGCCCTTGCGGTCCTTGCCGGTGACGACGAGCGCGATGCCACCTGTCTGGCGGAGCCCGCGCCCGAACCCACCAGCGTCAACCTCACCGGACTGCGTGTGGGCGTGCTGGATTTGGACCAGAGCGCTCTCGAGCCCGGCGTCGCCGCGGCCTGCGAGCGAGCCTGCGCCGACCTGGCCGCCGCCGGCGCTGAGCTCGTCTCCGTTTCCCTGCCCCACGCGGAGCTGGCCATCCCCACGTACTACGTGCTCGCCACCGCCGAGGCCTCCAGCAACCTGGCGCGCTACGACGGCGTGCGTTACGGCCTGCGCTCCGAGGAGTTCACCGGCGCCGGATCTGCGGGCCGTGGCCTACAGAACATGTTCGCCGCCAGCCGCGAAGCGGCCTTTGGGAGCGAGGTCAAGCGCCGCATCCTGCTCGGCACCTTCGTGCTCTCCCACGGCTACCAGGACGCCTGGTACGGGCGCGCCAGCCGTGCCCGGCGCCTCTTGGCGGAGGACTACGCCGCCGCCTTTGAGCGGGTCGACGTGCTCGCCTCCCCCACCTCGCCCTGCGTGGCCTTCCCCCTGGGCGCGCGCACGGCGGACCCCCTCGCCATGTACCTGGCCGACACCCTGACCGTGCCCGCCAGCCTGGCCGGTTTGCCGGCGGTCAGCGTGCCCTGCGGCACGGCCCCGGACGGCGGTGCTGCGCCGACCACGCCCCACCCTGGGGAGACGCCTGGCCTGCCGGTGGGCCTGCAGTTGGTCGGGCCCGCCGGGGAAGATGCTCGCCTGCTCGCCATCGCGCGGGCCATCGAGGAGCTGCTCCCATGAGCCCCACCGCGCGCACCAACTGGATCCCCGTCATCGGCCTTGAGGTCCACTGCCAGCTGAAGACGGCCACCAAGATCTTCTGCGCCTGCGCCAACAGGTTCGGCGCCCCGGCCAACACGCTGACCTGTCCGGTCTGCACGGGACAGCCCGGGGCCCTGCCGGTGCTGAACGAGACCGCCCTCGGCCTGGCCCTGCGCGCGGGCCTGGCCTTGGATTGCGACCTGGCTCCGGTCAGCCGCTTCGATCGCAAGAACTACTTCTACTGCGACCTGCCCAAGGGGTATCAGATCACCCAATACGAGGTGCCCTTTGCCAGCGGGGGCGGGATCCTCCTGGCGGGCGGTCACTTCGTGCGCCTGACGCGCATCCACATGGAAGAGGACGCCGGCAAGGCCATCCACGATCGGGGTTCGCGCACTCTGGTGGATCTCAACCGCGCCGGTGTGCCGTTGATCGAGATTGTCACCGAAGCGGATCTCGAGAGCGCGGATCAGGCCTACGAGTTCCTGGGCCTCTTGAAGGAGCGCCTGCGCTTCGCCGGTGTCAGTGACTGCGACATGGAGAAGGGTTCCCTGCGCTGTGATGTGAATGTCTCCGTGCATCTGGATGGCGAGCCCTGGCGCACGAAGGTAGAGGTCAAGAACCTCAACTCCTTCCGCCACGTGCGCGCGGCCATCCAACATGAAATCACACGCCAGGTAGAGGCCTACGAGAGCGGCGATCCCGCACAGGCCCCCGTCCAGGAGACGCGCCTCTTCGATGTGGACTCCGGCGCCACGCGCCCCATGCGCGGCAAGGAGGACGAGGGGGACTACCGCTACTTCCCTGATCCGGACCTGGTGCCCGTATCCGCCGCTGCGAAGCGGCTGGAGGAACAACGGAAGCTGCTGCCGGAGATGCCCGCGCCCCGCCGCCGGCGCTATGTGGATGAGTGGCAGGTCAGCGAGCGGGACGCGACCATCCTGACCGCTGAGCCGGCCGTGGCGGACTACTTCGAGGCCACCGTCGAGGCCCTGGGCTCGGGACCAACTACTGCCTCCGCGGCCGCCAAGTGGATCACCAATGATGTGCTGGGAGCCCTGGCAGAGGATGCCGCGGCGGCCGACTCAATTGCCACGGGAGCACTCGGACCGCAGCAACTGGCCCGCATCATCAGCCTGGTGGCCGCCGGCACCATCCAGCGCAAGGGCGGGCAGCGCCTGGTGGCGCATGTCTCCGCCCGGGGCGGCGACCCCGACGCCCTGGTCGAGGAGCTGGGCCTGGCCGCCCTCCAGGACAACGGGCAGCTGCGGGCCTGGTGCCTGGCAGCCCTGGCCGGGCGTGAGGCGGTGGCCGCGGATGTGCGCGCGGGCAATCAGAAGGCCCTCGGCGCCCTGATGGGGCCCGTCATGGGTGCCTCCGGCGGAAGGGCGGACCCGGCCCAGGTGCGGGCCCTGCTACTGGAGCTGATCCACGGCGAAGAAGCCTGACTCGCCCCCCGCGGGGTGCTCCTCGCCCTACTTGGAAGTGAGTGCCAGGGCCAGGGAGGTGGTGCGGCCGGCGGCCAGGGTTACATCTCGGTCAGCCAGGGGCTCGTAGCCATTCAACTTCGGAAAACTCACGCGGCAGAAGCCCGTCCCGGAGACGAGGAACAGCATGCCATTCGGCCCTTCCTCGCTGGAGTCCATCCCGAAGTCCAACTCCTCTCCATCAAGATCGCTGAGCCCGACTTCCCACCACCACTCTTCGGGTACGGTCACCGGCTGGCCGCCGTTCTCGAGTTCTATGCTGAGGGCGAGCTGCCCGTGCATGTCGATGACCAGCTCCCGGCCTCCCTCTTGAACATCAACGGTCACCAGCTCCCCCCCGTACGCGTGGGAATCCACGGAGATCTGCAAGTCACCTTGCGGGACAATTCCCAGGAAGCTGCCTTCAGCTGCATTCAACTCCCCCGGCATCTCGCCGAAGATGCCCTGTGTGTCGGAGAGCATGAAGCTGATGGAGACTCCGGCCTCTTCCAAACTTCGACTACCTTGAAGCAACCGCTGGCCGGTGGCCGCGTCCCGGGGAACCACCGCCAGGTGCAGGGGAGCTGGCAGGTGTAGTTCCAGGTCATCGAGCCCGCGCGGCGGCAGCGTGAAGCTCTGCTGCCAGATGCAGCGGTCCCAGCGCATGGAAATCTCCGCCATATATTCGCCTGGGGTGCGTCGCCCCGCCTGCCACCGACGCAGTTCACGGTCTCCCGCCACCTTGGCCAGATGTGAAACGGTGGAACCGCTGCTCACATCGGAATGGCCGCTGGAGACGGTAACCTGATGGTCATAGGGGAACGGACCCACGGCTCGGATTGAGAACATGAGCTCGCCCAGGTCCTGCCAGGCACCCGGCACATGCAGCAACCCCGCCAGGGCCACAGGCTCGCCCTGGAGCGGGAGCTCGGGCACGGTCAGCTCCAGCCTGGCCAGGCTGCCCGCCTTGATGAGCACCTGCTCCTCAACCAATGTGGCGGCGCGGGTGTGGCTCAGGCCGCTCTTGAGGGCCACGCTCCAGAGTCCCGGGGCCAGCCGATCCCCCCGGGCCCAGCGGCTTCCCTCCGGACCCGTGGGCCACAGACCAGGCTGCCGCCCCCCGAGCCCGTCATCGAATAGAGGTGTGAGCACGAGCCTCGCCGTGCCCGGCGTTTCACCGGCCAGCTGCACCCTCAGGCTCCCGGCCCGGGCGAGCTCCACGGTTCGCTCTCCGCCCCGGCCATGATCAATGGAAACCGGCTGCCAGGCGTAGCCGTCGGCGCCCACCAGCCAGGTCTGCACGGGCTCCCCCAGGACCAGATCATCCAGTTTCGGGGCAAACAGGAGCGGTGATGGCTGTGCGCGCAAGGTCAAGCTGTCGGCCAACTGCTCCGCGTTGACCGGTGGCATACCGTACTCATCGACCGCCATGTCAACCGCGTCCAGTTCCGCACCGGTCAGGGCGTCGACGATCCGCAGCTCGGTCACGCCCATCCAACGCAGCTCGAGTTCCGTTTCCACCCCCGCTCGCAGGGCGACTGCCCCTGCCTCGGACCAGGCCTCACGCCCCGCCAGGTGGGCGCGGAGAACTTCCAACATGCCGAGCTCGGCCTCAAGCTCCCCGCCGCCCGGTTCGAAGTAGCCGTCTTCCAGTTCATCCGGGGCCGCGCTGTATTCCCAAAGCCCGGCGCGTACCGTGAGTTCGTGCACCTCATTCAGACATTCGAAGTACACCTCCAGGGTGCCGTCGGCAGCCTCATTTCGGCCGAGCTCGTCTCCCACGCTGACGCTGCCACGGAACCGGATTGTGTCCGCCTCCTCAGCTGCATCCAGGGCCGCCCTCAGTTTCGGCAGTTCATGCGCGGTCATGTCTGCCGACGTTGTTGCGGCGGGCGCCCCCAACGACGATTGGTCAGCCAACTCCTCCACCACACCCGCTCCCCTATCGAGGACATTGATGTCGACATGGTCGGCGGTGAGCCCGGCGGCAAACGCAGGCTCTGGCCCGTCATTGGCATGCCAGAGAGCCGAGACGAAAATGACCAGGACGACGAGATAGAGGAATAGCTTGTGCACGGATCGGCGGTGTAGTGGGGAGCTGGAGATCCGATCCAGAATGCGCCTCATCACCGAGATCTACCCGGTGGGTCAGCGCTGGTTTCGTTGCAGGCCTAGGCGAAATAACTGCGCCCGGGCCGCCACCTTTCCCATGATTACTCGTGGGCGCCCGCGGGTAGGCGTGGATCTACGCGGGCCCTCTGGCACTTCCTCGCAGCGCTCAGCGCGGCAGATAGCGGTGACGCGGGAAGGTGGGCTCGCCGGTGACCGGAGAGAGCTCCTGCGGCGGCACGAAGCGCGGATCCCGTCTGTAGTTGGCCTCCAGAGCCGGCAGGTCCCAGGGCTCGTCCAGGTAGATGGCACTCCAACGGCGGCGGGCGAGGTCTGTTTCCAGCGCGCGCAGGAGGGGCTCGGCGGCGGTTGGGTCAGCGCCGCGCATGAGATCAATCAATCCCATGGCATGGGCTCCCATGGGGCTGCCGCCCCGGGCCGCCAGGTAGCCGTGGTAGGGCACCAGTACCTCGCCGCGCGCGTGCCGCAACTCCGTCACGAAGGCCTCCCCCGCGAGCTGCGCCTGCGCCGTGGGAATCTGGGGGCGCGGATCTCTGAACAGGATCAGGAACTGCCCGCAGACCAGGAGGGCCAGCAGGGCAGCTCCGAACCGGGCTTGTCGGGACGCTGCGCGGCGGCCGACACCCGGGAGCAGGCGCTCCACGGCTCCCGCCAGGCCCAGGGCGAGGGCGGCGCACACGGGCATCAGCACATTGTCCCAGCCGCCCACGTGGGCGCGGCTCAGCCAGGAGGTGAGCGTCAGACCGCTGAGGAGCGCCGGGAGAAAGAGATCCCGGCGCTCGCCCTTGATGCGCGCGCCTGCCAAGAGGAGTGCGATGCTGAGGCCAAGGGCCACGGGCAGGTTGGGAAGCAGGTCGACGGTCCAGAAGGAGAGGGCCAGCTCGGCACTGAAGGGATGCGCCGCGGGCAGCAGGAACAGGTGGCGCGTGCTCCAACCCGCCGTCAGGAGATGTCCCGCGACCAGGGCCAGGAGGCCGGGGAGCAGGAGGGTCAAGAGGTAGGCTCGCCCGCAACGCCGGCCGCGTTGGAAGGCGGGCAGAGCCAACAGGAGCGCCAGGGGCAAGGCCGTCTGCTTCGTACAGAGCGCGAGGAAGAGCAGCGCGCCGGCGCCGGCGCCGTGGCGGCCGCTGGAGCGCACGGCGGGTGCCGCGCGCAGGCAAGTTGCTCCACCCAGCATCAACGCCAGCCAGAGCGCGTCAACCCGGGCCACATCAAACCAGGCTCCCGCCAGGGGAAAACAGGCGGCGTAGCAACCGGCGGCCAGCAAGCCTGGAAGCGCGCCGGACTCCCGGGCCGCCCCGAGGGAGGCCAGGCGCATCAGGAGCGCGAGCGTGGCCAGGGTTGCGAGAACCGAGACCAGACGCAGGGCGCTGAAGCTCGCTCCGCACAGGGGCGTGAACAGGGCCCCCACCAGGGGGTAGAGCGGCGGATAGGGAAAGGGCACGAAATCCAGGCTGGGTGCGGTGTAGATGGCCTCCCCCGCCATCAGGCGCTGCATGTGCTGCAGGATCCCGCCTTCCTGCCATTCAAGCTCGAAGGGATGACCCAGGCGACAGAGGGCCACAACCAGCCAGGTCAGGACGGCCAGACCCGCAAGCCCGCAAAACAAACTGGTGAATACACGCCTCATGCTGCGCGGACGCGGTCGTCATGGGGCCGCTCACCGGTGACTACTAGAAAGGACGGACTCAAGCCACAGCCTTGTTCAACAGAGAGACGCCGGACCCGTGGCCTGCTCGCTCAACGCGTTCGATGACATAGGAGGTATTCTCTGAACCGGATCTGGTGGAGACACCGACGATGTGGTGGACCCGTCAACTTGAAGCGACCGAAGAGCGCAAGGGTGACGGGACAAGTGGGTTGCATGAGGGTGATTGTGTAAATCGCTGCCGAAACGTTCCTGGGGGGCTCGCAGCGTGTCAGAATAGAGGTCGGACGCCGGGAGGCCAATCCTTCGGCGGGATTGGCTTCCCGGTGTCAGGTTGCCTCTACCGGGAAAGCCCCCAAGCCCACCCATGCTACCCATCAGGCTCTACTGCGTGCTACTGCCCATGGCCGCCTCTGGTTTCGCCTCAGGCGTTCGGGCAACCCCCAGTGTCCAGGAGCCCCAACCGCTGCTGGAACGCGTAGATGCACTCGCCAAGGAAGTTGAGGCGTCCGGTGTGGCCGTCGGCTTCGTAATCGGCATGTACCTGGATGAGACGACCTTCGTGCGCGGTTACGGCGAGACAGCTATCGGCTCAAAGCGCACACCAAACGGAGCCACGCTGTACGAGATCGGCTCGCTCACCAAGATCTTCACGGGGCTGCTGCTGGCGGACGCCGTGACCACTGGTACCGTTTCCCTGGAAGACCCTGTCAACATGTTCTTGCCCTCCCCAGTGCAGTTGCCCTCCTTCGAGGAGGAACTGGCTGATGGAAACATCTTGCACCCTGTCAGGTTGCGCCACCTGGCCACGCACACGGCGGCCTTGCCGCGCATGCCTGGCAACTTCAAGCCAGCCGATCCGACGCGTCCCTACGAGGACTACGATCTGGAGTTGCTGTACTCCGGCCTGGTCAAGTGGAAGCCGCCGCGTTCGCCGGGGCGCTCCTACTCGTATAGCAATCTCGGCGCTGCCCTGCTCGGTCACCTGCTTGAACTGGCCCACGACCGCCCCTACGCCGAGTTGTTGCGTAGCCGCATTTTCATTCCCCTGGATCTGACGAATACAGTCCTGGTACCGGATGAAGACCAGCGGGCCCGGCTGGCCAGTCCCTACGATGCGGACCTGCAACCTGCCGCCGAGTGGAACTTCAGTGTTCTGGCGCCCTGCGGAGCCCTGCGCTCCACAGCCGACGACATGCTGACCTTCATGCGCGCCTGCCTGGACGAACCCGGGGCCGGCGACTCCCCCACGCATCTCCAGGCAGCCCTGCGCCTCGCCCGCCAGGAGTGCTTCGACGGCGGACCAGACCGCCCAGGCGGGCAGCGCATGAGCCTTGGCTGGCACCTCCTCCCGGGAGAGGAGGTGCTGTTCCACAACGGGCGCACCGGAGGCTATTCCTCCTCCATCGTCGTTGACCTCAAGCGGCGCACAGGTCTGATTTTCATGACCAACAGCCCGGGCACTGAAGTAGGCGTCCTGGCCACCCAGATCCACAGCCTGCTGCGCGGGGAAGAGCCCCCACCGAACAAACTGAAGATCGCGGTGGAGCTGGGCACGGAGGTGCTCGGGCGCTATGTGGGCAAGTACCACTTTGGTCCTTTTCAGGATCTTGAGATAACCAGGGATGGCGCGCACCTGCTGGCACGCATGACCATGCAACCCGCCGTCCGCATCTACCCGGAGAATGAGACCGAGTTCTTCTACCGAGCTGTGGAGGCGCGCCTTGTTTTCGAACTGGATGAGGAGGGCAGTCCGTTGAGCCTGACACTGCTGCAGAACGGCCTGCGGCTGCAGGCCAAACGCCTGGAGTGAGTTATTTCGGGGAAGCGCAGGAGGGAGCCGCTCGAGCCGGTACCAGTCCTGTAAGGACCTGGAAGTAAGCCCCGAACCAGACTGCCGAGACGGTACGATATTGCCCGCTGCATCCAGCCCTCCCTGATGCTCCGCACCCACCCGTTGCCTGTCATTACCTCATCACTCCTGAAAGGACGTGCTGCCTTTCGGCGACGCCCGTTCCGCACAGGCCTGCTCGGTCTCTGCCTGTGCTGGGCCTGTGCCACACCGGCCGAACAGGTGCGGGCCGCCGACGCTGAGGTCTTCGCATTGCTCGAGGAGCGTCGGAACGAACTCTTCTCCAGCTCCGAGCCTCTCACAATTGATAAACAGAGCGAGAGCCTGCGCGAGATGATCGTCGCCGGCACCTGGACGTCGACTGTCCCGCTCTCGCTCATTGACTGCCTGGAAATCGCCGCCGACAACAGCCGTGACTACCAGTCGCAAAAGGAGCAACTCTATCTCGAGGCACTCGACCTGACGCTTGAGCGCTGGCAGTTCTCCCGGCGGCCTTTCTCCTCCCTGGGTGCTTCGACCAGCGGCAGCGATAGCGGAGACGATACGGTGGAGGCGGACGCAAGTGTGGGCTTCACACAACTGCTCGGCAGTGGCGCATCCATCGTGACCAGCATCGGCACTGACCTCTTCCGCGTCGTCTCGACCGGATCGGGCTGGGATGTCCTGACAGGTATCTCGCTCTCGATCACGCAACCACTCATGCGCGGCGCCGGCCGCGCCATCGCCCGCGAACCCCTGACCCAGGCGGAACGTGACCTGGTCTATGAGGTGCGCTCCTTTGAACGCTATCGCCGCACCTTTGCCGTAGATGTGGCCCAGCGCTATTACGACCTGCTTGAGGCCATTGACGAGCTGCACAATGAAGAGGGCAACTACGCCAACCTGACAGCCCTGCGCACACGCAACGAGGCCCTCTCCGCGGCCGGACGCCTCTCTGATATTGAGGCTGACCAGGCACGCCAGAACGAGTTGAGGTCCGAGACACGCCTGATCTCCCTGCGCGCATCTCTCGAGCGAGAGCGCGACCAGCTGAACCTCTTCCTGGGCCTGCCTGTTGGCGCGCTACTGCCACTGGATCCGCAGGAATTTGAGCGCCTGTCCAGCATCGACGCCTGGGCCTCGGGCCTGGACGAGGAGGCTGCGATTGTCATCGCCCTGGCCACGCGCCTCGATCTGATGACTACCCGTGACGGCCTTGAGGACACACGGCGGCGGGTCGCCATCGCTGAGGATGCCCTGCGCGCGGGCCTCGGCTTGGATGCGTCCATGGGCGCAGACCAGGACGGTGTCTCCTGGTCTGCAGCACTCTCCCTGGACCTCCCCGCCGATCGTGTGGCCGAGAGAAATGCCTATCGGGCGCAACTGATCAGTCTGGCGTCATCGGAGCGGAACCTCGTGGCGAGCGAGGACAACATCGCAGCCGGAGTGCGCGAGGCCCTGCGCAATGTCCGGAACTCGCGCCAAAGCTTCGCCATCCAGG
>DASCNH010000050.1:0-7090 GCA_036011365.1 Planctomycetota bacterium
GCGAGACGATGCGCCCGGGGGCGCGCCCGGAACAGCCGCTACTTGCAGCAGCCCGGCGAGCCCTTGATCTTGCCGCAGTCGCAGCGCTCGGCGTCCGCGTCACAGCAGCCATCCGTGCCCTTGACCTGGCCGCAGTCGCCGCACAGGGTCTGGGCCTCCTGGGAGACGGGGCATGAGGAGGAGGAAATGCAACAGGAGTGCAGCACCGTGACGAGGGGCAGGGCGCAGAGGACGGGGATCAGTTTGCTCTTGAACATGGTGTCGGTTGCCTTCGGGGCCAAGGGGAATGCCGCTGCCAAGATGGGCGGCGGCGAGACAATAGCCTCGCTGCCCCGGCGGACGTAGACATATTCACGCCCCGTCCCAAGCCCGCTCCCATCGGCCGCCCACCCATCCGCCCCCTGAACGAACGCTTGTGCGGCGTGGGTAGAGTTCTCCGTGGTGTGGAGCAAATCGCGAGAAATCAAGCTGCGCCGCACTATTCGGCTCCGGCCATGGCCCAGCGCCTCCCCGCCGGCGCCGCGTTGCCAGCCCACAGGCCTGACCGCCAGCTCGCCGGCGCAGCGCCCTCCGCCCCCGGGGCGGCGGCTGGAATTCATTTCTCCCCCTACCCCGCCCCCAACGGTTATCCTGCGCCATGCGCCTGACCGAACTCTTCGCCGCCCCCGACCTGGTCGTGGACTTCGCCCCCGCCGACAAGTGGGAGGCGATCCGCATCCTGGTCGAACACCTGGTCCAACGCGGCACGATCGCCGCAGACCAGGCGGAGACCGTGCTCGAGGCCATCCAGAGCCGCGAGCGCTCCATGTCCACGGGCATGGAAGAGGGCATCGCCATCCCCCACGCCGCCGTGGACGAGATCGACACGGTGGCCGCCGCCATGGGCATCGTCGGCCCGCAAGAGGGCCTGGCCTTTGAGAGCATCGACGGCCGCCCGGCGCGCCTGGTGGTCCTGCTCGCCATTCCGCGCCGCCAGAAGCTGCTGCACATTCGCACCCTGGCCGATGTGGCGCGCCTCTTGGGGCGCGAGTCCGTGCGCACGGCCCTGACCGCCGCCGCGACCTCCGAGGAAGCCTGGCGCGCCCTGGCCGCCGGCGAGGCCGCCACGGCCTGAGACAACCACGGCTTGGGACAACCACGGCCCGGGACAACCACGGCCCGGGACAACCACGGCCCGGGACAACCACGGCCCGGGACAGCCACGGCCCGGGACAGCCACGGCCCGGCCATATCAGAGCTGTTCGCGGGCTAGATTTCCCCGCCTGCCTACCCGAAGAAGTAGAGCGCCAGGTAACTGCCCAGAACGACCACGGCCACCAACGCGATGCTGCCCGTGGACCAGGTGCGGGCGAAGACGCCCTCGGGGCCGTGCAGGTGATGGACACCGGTGAGCGTACCGTCCACCAGGCGCCGGCCTGTGCCGAGCAGACCGTTCCACAGTGACCAGCTGAGGCGCAGGGGAGCACGCAAAAGGCGCGGCAGGGCCCGGCGCCAGAGCCAGTCGATGTCCAGGTTCGTGGAGTGCAGCTCCGGCGGGTAGATCCTCGTCAGCATCAGCACCGTGAAGGCCATGGCGGAGAAGAAGAGGATCTGCAGTTGGGTCAAGACGTGGGTGGTCGTGTAGGGCTGGTAGTCGACCTCAAAGGGCAAGAGCGCGTAGAGCAGGCTCGGGTTGCAGCCGATGCCGATGCAGAGCACGGCGGCCAGGCCCATGGCGACCAGCATGTTGAGCGGGGCCTCCTTGGGGCGCAGGCCCGAGTCGTGGGCGAAGAAGGCGAAGAAGGGGATCTTGATGCCCGCGTGGTGGAAGACGCCGGCGGAGGCGAAGAGCAGCATCAGCCAGACGGAGAGGTAGCCACTGTCGGCGGCGGCCACCATGACCATGGACTTGCTGACAAAACCGCTGAAGAGCGGGAAGGCGGAGATCGAGGCGGCGCCCACCATGCAGAAGCCGGCGGTCCACGGCATGGACTTGTAAAGGCCGCCGAGATCGGAGCCATTGATCCGGCCAGTGCGGAAGAGGACCGCGCCCATGGACATAAACAAGAGGCCCTTGAAGAAGACATCGTTGAAGGCGTGGGCCACGGCGCCGTTGATGCCCATATCGGTTCCCAGGCCGATGCCGACAACCATGAAACCGATCTGGTTGATCATGCTGTAGCCAAGCACGCGCCGCAGGTCGTTCTCGATCACGGCGTAGAAGATCGGGAACATGGCCATGGCGCTGCCAATCCAGATCAAAATGTCGGCACCGGCGAAGCCACGGGCCAGGGCATAGACGGCGGCCTTGGTGGTGAAGGCACACAGGAAGACGGCGCCCGTGGGCGTGGCCGCCGGGTAACCGTCGACGAGCCAGGAGTGCAGCAGCGGGAAGGCGCACTTGATGCCGATGGCGGCGAGCAGCAGCCAGGCGGCGGGATCGTTGCCCGCCAGGTCCATGGCTCCGAAGGCCAGGGAACCCGTGGCCTGGTACTGCAGCACGGCGGCGGCCAGCATCAGGAGGCCGGAGAGGATGTGGGCCACCAGATAGCGCAGGCCCGCGCCGAAGGACTGCTGGGAAGCGCGCGCCCAGATCTGGAAAACCGACGAGATGGCCAGCAACTCCCAGAAGACAAAGAGCGTCAGGAGGTCGCCGGCGAAGACTGTGCCCACGGCGCTGGCGGCGTAGACCAGGCCCGAGAGGTACTGGCCACGGTCCTTGCCGGAGATGTGCAGGGAGTAGATCGAGGCCAGGAAGGCGGCGATGTGGAACAGATAGCCGAAGAGCAGGGAGAGTTTGTCAACGCGCAGGGGCTGGAGCTCAAAGCCCGCCAGCGTGAGGTCCACGGTGTGCCCCGCTTCGAAGCCCAGCAGGTTGGCGAGCCCCAACAGCGGCGCCAGGAGCAGCGTCGCCTGGCGCGCACGCCCGCGCAGGAAGGGCATCAGCAGCCCGGCGCCGAGCAGGATGAGAGCCGGGTGCAGGCTACCTGTCATAGTAGTCCTCCGAACGCATCACGAGCTTGCGCAGCACGTACTTGGCGACGATGACGAGCAACACACAGGCGACAAACCCGTAGAGGCCGTAGAAGCCGAACCAGTCTTCCTGGGGGAACTCCCGCGTGCTGTGCTCGAAGGAGCCGTGGCGGTGGAAGAACAGATCCACGGCGAGCAGGGCCGCGGCGGTCACGAAGAAGATGCGGATCAGGCGTTTCACATTCTTCGGGTCGTCGAAGATGTGCTGTCGCTCGTCTGCGGGCGTGTCCTTCGGGGGCGTGGGCTCGCTCACGGGACCAGGATTCCTTTCAGGATGGTGACGACCTCGTCCGCGTAGAAGAAGAGTGCCAGGCAACCCAGGGCCGATAGAACCGGGGGCAGCACGCACAGGAGCGGAGCCTCCCAGAGGCCGCCGGCGTCAGCTGCGTCAGCGGTATCGGCAGCCCCGTGTCCCCCGCCTACGTGTTGGTCAGCGCCCTGATCCGGCTTGCCAAAGAAGGCGGTGACGATCACCGGCATCAGATAGCCGACCGCCAGGAGCGAGCTCAGCATCAGGACAGCGAGCATCAGCGGGCGCCCGTTTTCCCCGGCCTCCATGGTCCCCAGCGCCAGGTACCACTTGCTCCAGGAGCCGCCCAGGGGCGGCAGGCCGATGATCGAAAAGGCACCGAGCATGAAGGCGCCGAAGGTGAAGGGCATGCGCCGGCCGAGGCCGGCCATCTCGCTGATCTTGGTCTTGTGCGTGGCCACCAGGATGGCGCCCGCGCAGAAGAAGAGCGTGATCTTGCCGAAGGCGTGCATGGCGATGTGCAGAGCGCCACCGATCACCGCGTGCTCTGTCGCCAGGGCCGCGCCGAAGACGATGTAGGCCAACTGACTGATGGTCGAGTAGGCCAGCCGCGCCTTCAGGTTGTCCTTCGTCATGGCGACGAAGGCAGCGCTCAACATGGTGAAACCGGCTACCCAGGCCAGCCACTGGTCTCCGCCGATCTCACGCATGAGGTCCAGGCCGAATATGTAGACGATGACCTTGACCACCGTGAAAACCCCGGCCTTGACGACGGCCACCGCGTGCAAGAGGGCGCTGACCGGCGTGGGCGCCACCATGGCCGCCGGCAGCCAACGGTGGAAGGGCATCAGGGCCGCTTTGCCCGTGCCGAAGACGTAGAGGGCCAGCAGCGCAGTCAGGACCGCCGGGCTGGCCTTGCCCGCCAGGATGCCGCCGGGGGTGAAGTCCGTGGTGCCCGCCAGGTGCCAGGTCCAGACCATGGCAAGCAGCAGGAAGGCCACCGAGGTGCCCATCAGGATGCCGAGGTACAGGCGGCCGGAGCGGCGCGCCTCATCCGTGCCCGCGTGGGTCACCAGGGGATAGGTGGAGATCGTGATCGCCTCGTAGAAAACGAAGAGCGTGAAGACGTTGCCGGCGAAGGCCACACCCAGGGCGCCGGCGATGGCCAGGGCGAAGCAGATGGCGAAGCGCGTCTGGTGTTCTTCACCGTGGCCGCGCATGTAGCCCACGGCGTAGAGGCTGGTGATGATCCACAGGCCCGAGGCGACCAGGGCGAAGATCAGGCCCAAGGGTTCCAGGCGCAGGCTGAGCGTCAGGCCCGGCAGGACCTCCAGGATTTCGTGGGAGACCTCGAGGTCCGCGCGGCCGGCGGGCAGGATGATGGTGACCACAAAGGCGAAGAGGGACACCGCCGTCAGGAAGCTCAGGGTGTCGCGCAGGTTGGCGAGGCGTCCCGTGAGGCCGACCAGAAGGGCACCCGCCAGGGGCCACAGGATGGCCATGAAGAGGGCCGGGCCCGGACCGTCCGCCAGGCAGGCAGCGAACAGGGGGCAGGCGCTCACGGCGTGCCTCCCAGGAGCAGGCGGGCGGCGGCGCTGGCGGTGCCCACGGTGAAGTCCGTGTGCAGGCCAAAGTAGACCGTGCCCAGGAGCAGGACCCAGGCCGGGAGCAGGATGCTCACCGGTGCCCGGCGCGCTTCAGTCCCCGTCGCGAGCGGCGGCTCCCGGAACCAGGCCACCTCCACCACGCGCCAGATGTAGGCCACGGCGAGCAGTGAACTCAGCAGGATGGCGGCTGCCAGGGGCCACATACCAGCCTCCAGGGCGCCGCGCACGAGGTACCACTTGCTGACAAAACCCGCGGTCATTGGCACGCCGATCAGGGACAGGCCGCCGAGGACGAAGGCCGCGAAGGTCAGGGGCATGCGATGGCCGACACCGGCCAGGTCCTCCAGGCGCGTGGAGCCCAGCCGCAGGGCGAAGCAGGCCAGGACCAGGAAGAGGCCACTCTTCATCAAGGCGTGGTTGAAGAGGTGCACGAGTCCTCCGGTCAGGCCGCTCTCGTTGGCCAGGGCCAGGCCCAAGACCATGTAGCCGATCTGGGCCACGCTGGACCAGGCCAGCATGCGCTTCACATCCGCCTGGTAGATGGCCACCAGGGACGCGCCGAACATGGCCAGGATGGCGAGCGGCAGGAGCAGCGCGTCCAGGTGCAGGTCACCGAAGGCTAGGGACTGGCCGAAGACGGAGAAGACGAAGCGGACGAGCACATAGTAGGCGACCTTGGTGGCCGTGGCCGCCAGGAAGGCGGTGACCACCGCCGGCGCGTAGGTGTAGGCATTGGGCAGCCAGATGTGCAGGGGGAAGAGAGCCAGTTTAATGCTGACGCCGGCCACGATGCAGGCCAGGGCCACCAGCACCGTGCGGTTGGCGCCCACGGCAGCCAGTCGTTCGGAGAGGTCGACGATGTTGAGCGTGCCCGTCACCATGTAGAGCAGACCTATGCCCAGCAGCAGGAAGGTGCCGCCGATGGTGCCCATGACGAGATACTGGTAGGCGCTGGTAACCGCCCGGCGCGTGCGCCCCATGGAGATCAGGGCGTAGGCCGAGAGCGAGGAGATCTCCAGGAAGACAAAGACGTTGAAGGCATCGCCGGTGATGGTGATGCCCAAAAGACCCGTCATGCACAGCAGGTAGGCGGCGTAGTACAGGTAATGCCGCGCGCGGGGAAGCTCTGATTCGAGGCTGCGCGGCGTGGCAGCCATTACGATCGTGCTGATGCCGGTGACAATCACCAGCACGAAGGCGTTCAGGAGGTCGATGCGGTACTCGATCCCCCAGGGCGGTTCCCAGCCGCCGAGGTGATAGCTGATGGCGCCGTCGGGCCCGAGGGCCAGGACGCGGCCGAGCAGCGTGAGGGACATGGCCAGGGCCCCGGCCGTGACGAGCATGGCGAGGCCCCAGCAGAGGCGCGCCCGGCGCAGGAGCACGCACAGCGGCGCGGCCAGGAGCGGCAGGGCGATCTGCAGGGCCGGCAGATGGGCGCCGAGATCCAGGGCCGCCGGGGAGCCGTGGCCCTGGTCAGTGACCAGGCTGGCGATCAGAGCCGGAACACTCATCGGCCCTCCTCCATGGCGGCGATGTCACCCTCCTCGATGGTGCCGTAGTCCTCGTGGATGCGCACCACGAAGGACAGGGCCAGGGCCGTGGTGGCGACACCCACGACGATGGCGGTCAGCATCAGAACATGGGGCAGGGGGTTGGAGTAGACGGTCTCCGGCGCGCCCTCGACCACGATGGGCGCCGTGCCGCCTTCGACCTTGCCCATGGTCACGTAGAGCATGATGACCGAGACCTGGAAGAGGTTCAGGCCGATGACCTTCTTGACCAGGTTGCCCTTGGCCATGACCACGTAGAGGCCGGTCATCATCAGCACGACGCACAGCCAGTAGTTGTAGAGGCCGGGCTCGATCACAGGATGTGCTTCCTTCCGGCGAACAGAAAGAAGAGCTTGATCATGACCGCCGTGACAGTGATCCCCACGCCGAGCTCCACCAGAAAGATGCCCAGGTGTTGACCGTGGACTGCATCGTGGGCCAGCACCGCATAGTCGAGGAAGTTGCCGCCCTTGAGGATCGAGGCCAGCCCCACGCCTCCGTAGAGCAGGACACCCAGGGAGATCAGGATTTCCAGGGCCCGCGGGGAGCACACGCGCCGGGCTGCGGGCAGGCCGAACATCAGGGCGTAGAGGATGATCCCCGCGGCGAAGATGACGCCCGCCTGGAAGCCGCCACCGGGGCCGAAGTCGCCGTGGAACTGCACATAGAAG
>DASCNH010000051.1:0-19120 GCA_036011365.1 Planctomycetota bacterium
CCTGGGGGAGGTGCTGCACACGGCGGCCTGTCGCGCCTCGGTGATGAGCGGCGATGAACTCGACCAGGAGGAAATCAGAAGCTTGCTGCGGCGCGCGCGGGAACTGGGACACGATCAGACCTGTCCCCACGCCCGCCCGACCCGTGTGCGCTTTACGCGCGCTGATCTGGACCGCGCCTTCCACCGACGCTGAGGGAACGCGCCCGCCCTTCACCGGGTTTCAGCCCCGGACCACTCAGGGGGCGAAATTGGTCGGGTCCAACTCCCCGCCCAGGCGTCCATCGACCACGAACAGCTCCATGGATGGCCGTCGCTCGAAGCCGTCGGTCAGCCATTGGTGGATGTTCATCAGGCGCGGGATGATGTAGCCGTCCAGGGGGCGCTGGTCGAGGACCTGGATGAGCAGGGTGCGCGCCCGGTGACCGTGGGAACCTGGGCCTTGTGCGGGCAGTTTTTCCAACTCGATGTCGTGGAGCACGGCCAGGGAGAGGCTGGAGTCACCGGGATCGAGACCCAGGTAGGCGGAGAAGAGCGTCTGCCGGCCGTGGTCCTCGGACTCATTCAGGAAGAGGCGGAAGTCCGGGCTCTCAACGCTCAGCCAGCGCAGATCCTGGGCGGCGTCGGCCAACTGGGGGGGCAGGGGCGTGGGGGCCTTGTCCACCAGGGCCATGTGATTGATGTGCAGGGAAGCCGGGTCGCTGAGAGATACGAAGTTGCCCGCCACGGCCAGCCAATCATCCATCTGCCGACGGTCTTCCGCATGTTCGCGGCCCCGCAGGCGGACAGCCTCGTCGCCGTCCACGAGCCAGTCTCCCGTGGGACCGCGCATCTGTTCGCGACCGCTCTCCAGGCGAAAGCGCAGAAAGCCGGGGGCCAGGTAGCGCACCCGGGCCGCGAACTCGTTGCGCTGTGCTCCGGAACGCAGGCGTTGGTCGAAGGAGAGGTCAAAGGCTCGCAGGGCACCCGGGGGCCTGGCGTCGGGGGCGGCCGGGGTCCGGGTGGTGGCGCACAGACTGCGCCAGAGCGCGGCGGCCTCCGGCGCCGTGTCGGCCGGGAGCTCGCCCGGCTGGGCTGGTTTCTGGGTTGCCTGAGCTGGGCTGTCCTGGACTCGGAGCACGCCGCTGGCAGGCGTACTTGGAAGCGTGGCAGGCATGGGTGCGCCGCACGGGAGCACCAGGAGAGATATGAGGAATGAGAACACGGATACAGCCTACGGGGGAGCGGCCTCCCCTGCGAGTTGTAGAATCCTGCACCGTGTGCCCTACACCGCAAGATAGCCTCGGCCCCCAGTCCGGCGTGCGCGATCCCCTGGATGCGGCGCCCCTCTGCTGTCTGGTGGGGCCCACCGCCGCCGGCAAGACCGCCCTGGCCCTGGCCGTCTGTGAGCGCGCCGGGGCGGCGGTGCTCTCCTTGGATTCCATGCTCGTCTACCGCGGCCTGGACATCGGCACGGCCAAGCCCAGCGCTGCCGAGCGCGCGCGCGTAGCGCACCACCTGATTGATCTCGTGGACCCCATGGAGTCCTATGACATACAGCGTTATCTGGACGATGCCCGCGCTGCTCTGGCGGGCCTGGGCGGACAGCGGGCGCTCTTCGTGGGCGGCACGGGCATGTATCTGATGACCCTGATCCACGGCCTGCTCGCCGGTCCGCCCACGGATCCCGAGCTGCGCGGGCGCCTGGAGGAGGAGGTGCGCGAGCGCGGTGGAGCTGAGCTACACCGGGAACTGGCCGCGGTGGATGGAGCGGCGGCCGCGCGTATTCACCCGAACGACACCAAGCGCCTGGTGCGGGCCCTGGAGGTCTGGCGGGCCACGGGGGAGACACTCAGCTCCTGGCAGGGCCAATGGCCCGCCGCCGGCGGAGAAGATGAGCGGCCCGGGCGCGCCAGCCGCATCATCCACCTCGACCTGCCGGACGCTGAGCTCGACGGCCGCATCGCCTCGCGCACGGAGGCCATGCTGGCCGGGGGCTGGGTGGAGGAGGCCGTGGCCCTGCGCGCCGGGCCGGGCCTGGGCCCCACGGCGATCCACGCCCTGGGCTACCGGGAGGTGCTCGACCTGGCCGACGGGCTGGCGACGGAGCAGGAAACGCGGGAGATCATCGTGCGCCGTACGCGACGCTTCTCCCGGCGCCAGCGCAACTGGTACCGGCGCTTCCCCGCTCGGGCGCGTCTGGGTGCAGCAGCGGGCGGCGAGCCCCCGGAGGAGCTCGTCGACGAGGCCCTGGCAAGCCTGGGGTGGACATGAAAAAACCGGCCACCCCTGCCTGCGTGGCGGGGTGGCCGGTCTTGTTCGTGTCGGAGGGCAGCTACTCGTAGCCGGCCACTTCGGTCCAGAGAGCCACGATCGGACCCTCCTTGCCGACTGTGTTCTCCAGGAAGCTGGCGGTCATCACGCCCAGGGGACGGAAGGTGGCGCCCACGCCTTCCATGAACTCCTCGGTGCCGCCGGGCTCCACGGTTCCCAGGATCGAATCCAGGGGAACCGGGATGAAGGGACCGCCGGCGGCGTAGAGCACTCCGCCGAGGACCAGGCCTTCCAAGTGTATGTAGTTGGCGGGGTTGGGCAGCAGGCTGTGCACCGGGCGCGCCTTGGGAGCCATCTCAGGCTGGTAGGGGTTGCCCGGGTTGTGGTTGAAGAAGTAGCGGCGCAGGGTCAGGTTGATGTCCTGCTTTTGCTCCCACTGGTAGTCCCGATAGCTCTGGCCCTCCGAGGAGTCATAGCCCGTGAAGAAGCGGGCCGCCCGGGGGTTGGTAGAAGAGGCGCTCCAGTGGTCGTCGATGAGGCCGGGGGTCGTGCTGCAACCGGCGAGACAGAGGAGGAGGGCGCCAAACAGGGTGGGGGACTTGTGCATCGGGTGACGATCGGGGATGTGATCGGGTTGGTTGCGGTGGGGCCGCCCGGGGCGGTCGTGATTAGGTCGCCGGTTGGCCCGGAGTGGTTCATGGCCTCGCCGGAGCGAGGAATGGCCGTCCAGTCTACGGGGAGCCCCACTGACCGGTCAACGGCGTGGGGACAAGAGGTTTTTACGGCTACCGACTGCCCCCGGAGAGTTACGCTGGGGCCCATGGGAAGCTCACCGGATAGCTCAAGGGATGGCACCGCGGACTCCGAGGCCCGCGCAGCCAGGGGCGTTGGGGCCCGGCCCGTGGGCCTCTTTGGGGGCACATTTGACCCGCCCCACGCCGGCCATGTGCACCTGGCCGAGAGCGCCCAGGCGGCACTCGGCCTCGGGCGCCTGATCTTCGTTCCCGCTGCCCGCTCGCCCCA
Organism: Planctomycetota bacterium; assembly: GCA_036011365.1. Classification (GTDB taxonomy): domain Bacteria; phylum Planctomycetota; class UBA1135; order UBA1135. Next base: position 3,274 of record DASCNH010000051.1, read on the forward strand.
CAAGCCGGCCCCGGGGGCCCCGGGGGAGGCCTCCGCCGCCGGTGACCGCCTGGCCCTGCTGGAGGCCCTGTGTGCCCCCAGGATAGACTGGTCGGTTTCCACCGTGGAAACAGACCGCGGCGGCACTTCCTACATGATCGACACGGTGGAGACGCTGCTGGCCGCGGGCGAGCTGGGTGCTGCTCCCCCCTACCTCTTGCTGGGGGGCGATCAGCTGCCCGGCTTCCACTCCTGGCACAGATTGGAGGACCTTTTGGCCCTGGTGCGCCCGGTGGTCGTGCACCGCGGCCGGGACGCCGCCGGGCAACTGGAGGCCCTGGCGGCGAGCCTCGCGCCGGAACTCGCCGCGCCCCTGCGGGCTGGCTTCCTGGACCTGCCTCCGGTTGATATCTCGTCCACGGAACTGCGCCAGCGCCTGGGCCGCGGCGAGGATCCTGGGGCGGACCTGCCGCAGGAGGTACTGGCGGTTGTCCGGGCCCGGTCGCTTTACGGGTTCAAACCCCGGGAGGCCACGCCGCAGGGCGAAGTGGAATCTGGCGGGCCGCCTGGGTGATGGAGTTACCGATCAGCATGCTGGAAGCGGCCGCAGGCGACATCTGATGGGCCCACTACTAGCCTTCTCCGCGGCCTTCTTGGGTACCGCCCTCATGATCCCGGCAGCACGGCGTGGAGGCTTGATAGATCGCGCGGCACCGGGGGAGGAGTTCCGCAAGCCACATCGGGAGCCGGTGGCCCTGGTTGGGGGACTGGCCCTGGCCCTGGCGGCGTTGGTGACCAGTTGGCCGGCGATGGGCTTTGAACCGCAACTCACCGTGGCGCAGTCCAGGACTGAACTTTCACCCACAGCGGCCGCGGCGGGCGTGGCATTGTTGGCCTTGTTCCTGGGCCAGCTCGATGATCGGCTGCACCACCGCCGGCACCGCATCGGGCGCCTGCTCCTGGCGTTGCCCACACGCCTTGGAGCCAGCGGGATTCTGGGCCTGGGGGCTGGGCTCGCCAACGGTCACGCGGTCCTCTCGGACCCGGGACAGGCTCTCTTTTGGGTGGGTGCTGGCCTCCTGGTGGGAGCTTCCGTGGCCACCTATGATCACGCCGACGGCCTGGCCGGGGGCCTGGGTCTGGCCGCCCTCTGGTTCCCGTCCCCGACCCTGGCGGCGGCCTGTCTGGGTTTTCTGCCCTGGAACTTCTCCTGGCGCCCGCGCCTGTTCAAGCCGGGCACGGAAGCCGCGGCGGCCCAATCGGAGGCCTCCGGGCTGCCACCGGGCTCAGGCCGGCCCCCCCCCGCCTACCTGGGCAACGCCGGCAGCTCGCTCCTGGGCGCCTGGATTCTGCTCACCCCGGCGGCCTGGCCGGCTCTTGTGGTGCCCCTGGCGGATGTGACGCGGGTCAGCTTCCTGCGCCTGGCGGCGGGCCGCCGGCCCTGGAGTGGCGACCGCTGCCACCTGGGCCACCGGCTGCTGGCCTGTGGCTTCACGCCCCTCTCCGTGGCCGTCATGTGTACCGCCGCCAGCCTGCCGGCGGTCCTCGCCGCGGCCCTGCGACCCGCGTCCCAGCCCTTCCTGTGGGGGGGGATTGTCGGCAGCCTGGCGGCCTACGGCTTCCTGCTCCTGGTCACTCCCCGGCTGCTGCCCGACGGTCGGGCAGCCTAGGAATCGTGGCCCCCGGCGGGCCTGCCCTTGTGGCACGGTGTCCGGCGGAAGATAATCTTCGCCCCTAGATGTGGGGGATGCGTCCGCGGTTCTCGCACCATCGCTCCTCGGCAAACCTCTGGCTGCGGCCCCATGGACTACCCTCTCACGGCAATCATCTCCGACATCCACGGCAACGAGGCGGCCCTGGATACGACGCTGGATTACACCCGTGCCGCGCGTGTCGAACGCTATGTGTGCCTGGGGGATGTGGTGGGCTACGGGGCGCGCCCCACGGAGTGCCTCGAACGCATTATGGAACTGTGCGTGGAGGACGCCCGGGATGCGCGTCACCCGGATGGGCCCCAGGCCCTGGCGCCGGGCCTGTGCCTGCGCGGCAACCACGAACAGGCCCTGCTCAAAGGCCCTGAAGACTTCAACCCCAAGGCGCGCGCGGCCATTGAATGGACCAAGGGTGAGATCAACTCCGGGCGCGGCGAGAAGCAGCGGTCCTGGGCCTGGTGGGACTTTCTGGGAGAGCTCCCGGTGAGTGTGTGTGACAGCCACGCCCTGTTCGTGCACGGCTCCCCGCGCGATCCCGTGCGCGAGTACATGGTCCCCTCCGATGTGCGCAACACCGTCAAGATGGGCGCCTGCTTCGAGGCCCTGGCCAGGTACGAGCGAAGCCTGTGCTTCATCGGCCACAGCCATGTGCCCGCCGTCTACGCCGAGGACTGCACCGCGTTCAGGCCGCGGGGGGATAGTGATGTCGTTCCCGTGGATGAGGACACGCACGGGAGGTTGATTATTAATGTCGGGTCCCTGGGCCAACCCCGGGACGGGGACGCGCGCCTCTCCTTCGCCCTCTTTGATGGCCGGCGGGTGACCTTCGTGCGCCTCGCATACAATCACGATCGGACGGCGAGCGAGATTCGTTCCACGCCCGGTCTCCCAGACTATCTGGCGGAGCGCCTCACGGTGGGCCGCTGAGCAATCCCCCTGTCCTAACCCAGTAGCAATCTTGGAGAAGCGCCTCCCCCTAGCCTTCCTGCTTTCGTTCCTGGTCCTGATGCTCTGGACCTGGACGCACCCGCCTCCCGAGCCGCCCGCGGTTTCGGGGGACCAGGTCGCCAGCGCCGGCGCCCCAGGCGGCACAGGCACCACGGTTGACGGCATGTCCGGGGAGCAGGCCGCCGCTGCTGCGGCGCAGGCGGCCGCAGGGCAGCGCGAGGCCCTGCCGGAGCCCGTGGCCCCGGTGGAGGCGGCGGAGACCGAGCGCTCCTTCGAGGTGGAGTTTGGCACTCCGGGCCAGCCAGGCCACTACCTGGCGCGCTTCACGAACCGCGGGGCGCGCCTGATGGAGCTGCGCCTGGGCGGGCACTTCGACCGCGTGGGGCTGAGCCCCGAGGAGCGCGGTGATCCGGCCCACTGGGTGGTGCTGACCGAGCCCCGCACGGGCCTGGACGATGCGCGGGCGGCGGGAGCCCTGGTGTGGCGCACGAACGCCTCCAGCCGCAGCCTGACCCGCGAGCCCCTGGACGAGGCCCTCTGGCAGAGCACGCCGCTGATGGAGCACGGCGTCCAGACCGGCGTGCACTTCACCTTTGCCCCGGGCACCGGCGTCACCTTCGAGAAGCGCATCAGCACGCGGCCGGGGTCCAACGAAATCACAGTTGACCTCAGCCTGCGAAACTCCCTGGCAGCTCTGGAGGGGCCACGCCAGTTCATGTTCTCACCGGCCGGCCCCATGGCGCGCGTCAGTGAAGATCGCATGTACCCCGACCCCCAGGGCTTCGCCGCCGCGCGGCCCTCGCGCCGGGATGCCCTCAAGTGGGACACGGTGGCGCGTGAGGACAAGGGCAAGGAACGCAGTGGCGATTTCGCCGTGCCCCAGCCGCTCTCCTTCGTCGGCGCCCACAACAAGTACTTCGCCATGCTCATGCACGGCGCCGATGAAGACGCAGCCAAGAGCATGATCGGCGCCGGCTGGCGGCGCTTGCACGACGCGGCCTGGACCGCGGCCAATCCGGAAGAAGCCGAAGCGGGCTGGCGCACCCTGGTGACGGATGTGCACCTGGAGCTGTACGTGCCCGCCCCCGGTGCGGCGAGCACCTGGTCATACGTCGTCTACGCCGGCCCCAAGGACAAGGGCATGCTCACCGCCAGCCTCGACGACCACGACGCCCTGATCGAAGAGGACCTGGGCTTCTTCGCCAGCATCGCATCGCTGCTGCTCTTCGTGCTGGGCCTCTTCCACGCGATCGTCGGCAACTGGGGCTGGGCCATCATTCTCCTGACGCTCAGCGTACGTCTGATGCTGTTCCCCATCAACCGGCGCTCGCAGACGGCCATGGCGCGTTACCAAAAAAAGATGAAGCGCGTGCAGCCGCGCCTGGACGAGCTCAAGGAGAAGTACGCGAGCAATCCCCAGAAGCAACGCCAGGAGCAGGCCAAGATCATGCAGGAAGAGGGGGCCTTCCCGCCCCTCGGCGGGTGCCTGCCCATGTTCCTGCAGATCCCCGTGTTCATCGGTCTCTTTGCCGCCCTGCGCACAACCTCCAGCCTGCGCCAGGAACCCTTCATGCTCTGGATCCAGGACCTGTCCATGCCGGACCGCCTGCTGCACCTGGGCATCGACAAGACCCTGCCGATGGTGGGCAGCATCGAGTACCTGAATGTGCTGCCGCCGGCCATGGTCGTGCTTTGGGTGCTGCAGCAGCGCTCCATGCCGACGCCCACGGACGAGCAGCAGGCGCGCATGCAGAAGATGATGATGTGGATGCCCGTGCTCTTTGGCGTGATGCTCTACAACTATGCAGCTGGCCTCTCCCTGTACATGATCACCACTTCGAGCCTGGGTATCTTTGAACAACGGGTGATCAAGAAGTACTGGCCCGTGGATGACACGGAACAGGTCAAGAAGAAGAAGAGCGGCTTCATGGCGCGCCTGGCGGAGGCGCAGAAGCAGCAAGTGCGCGCCCTGGAACAGAAGCAGCGCCAAAAGCAGAAAACCAAGGTCGCCCGCAAGGGCCGCAAGTAGTCAGGGCGCTTGACATGGGTGGCGTCGTCGGTGAGTCCGCGGGCACCACGATCGCGGCCATTGCGACGGCGGCGGGCAGCGGGGCGCGCGGTGTCTTGCGCCTCAGCGGGCCGCGCTGCCGGAAGATACTGGGCGAACTCTGGGTGGGGCAGGCCCCCGCGCTCGCCGAGCGGGCCATGCTGCGAGGCCGAGTCAATGACGGCCGTGGCGAGCAACCGCTGCTACTTCTCTGGATGCCGGCTCCCGCTTCCTATACCCGTGAGGATGTGGCCGAGTTGCACACGCCGGGCTCGCCACCGCTGCTGAAAGCGCTCTACGAGCGGCTCTTGGAGCTGGGCGCAGAGGCCGCGGGCCCCGGGGAGTTCACCCGCCGCGCCTTCCTCAACGGTCGCCTGGACCTGACCCGCGCCGAGGGCGTGTTGTCCTTGGTAGAAGCGCGCACGGATGACCAGCGGCGGGCTGCCACGGCCCTGCTATCCGGCGGCTTGGAACGCCTCCTGTCTGTCCCGCTGGAGGGCCTTGAGGAGCTCCGCGCGCTGGCGGAGGCGGGCCTGGACTTTGCCCCGGAGGATACCGGCCATGTGGAGCGCCGGGAGCAGCTCGCACGCGGGCGGGAGCTGCTCGGGGAGCTGGACCTGGCCCTGGCCTGGGAAACGGCCCGAGTGGCACCCGTCGGCCTGCCACGGGTCGCGCTCTACGGTGCCCCATCCGCCGGCAAGAGCGCACTCTTCAATGCCCTGGTGAAGGAGGGCCCCGGCGGACCGGCCCTGGTGCACGCCGCCCCAGGCACTACCCGAGATCACCTGCGCGGGCGCTGGCAGCTACCCGGGGCCGCCGGGGAGGTGGAGTTGTTGGATACGCCGGGCCGGGCCGCGGACACCGCTTGCGAGGCCGGCGCCGAAGCCGGCGACGAAGCCGGCCACGGCGACGGCGCAGGTGCCGCTCGCCTGGCCCAGCAGGCCGCCCGGGAGATCTGGAGCGGAGCCGATCTCATCCTGTGGGTGATAGATCCCGCCGCCCCGGAGCCAGATACGCCGCAGGCGCCACCGGGTACGGCCCCCCACATTTTGGTCTGGAGCAAGTGCGAGCGCCGGGAGCCAGTGCCGCCCCACCTCCCGAGCAGCGCTTCAGCCATTCCCGATGCCCGCCGAGGCCCTGCCGTTGAGACCTCAGCCCTGAGCGGCCTGGGTCTGGCTGAACTGGCCCGGTCAGCCAGCGCAGCCCTGGCCCGCCCGATCCCGGCCGGGACCGATCCCGGTTCAGGCAGCACCGAGCGGGCCTCGGGCCTGCTGCGCGAGCTCTCCGCCCACCACCGCCGGGCCCTGCTCGACGCCCGCGGCGAGCTGTCCGAGGCCCTGAACGGCCTGGAGGCCGGTGGGGAGGAGGACATCTTCGCGGAGGGCCTGCGCCAGGCTTCCGCCAGGTTGGGGCGCATCACGGGGGCCACGGCCCCGGAGGAGCTCCTGAGTCACATTTTCGCCCGCTTTTGCATCGGCAAGTAGCTGCGCCGGGAGGCCGGGCGGGGGGCGGCCCGTTAACTCGCCGTCGCCCGGCAACCATCCCGAGCCCCCACCCGCCCTGGGGACTGTCAGATCCACGCGAGGTCGCACCTTTAGGGCGGTTTGTTTTACGCCTCCCCGGGACGTCCCCTGCACTAGGAACCCCCGATCTGGTGCTCATAGGAGCCTTCCCGCCATTGACACACCACATCTTGTATGGTTTCATTCGCCACCTGCCGAGCCCCAGATCGGGGCCCGGGGGGATGAACCATGCGTTGCCCCCGATGCAAAGAGGACAATTCCCGCGTCGTCGACTCCCGTTCAGTGGCGGAGAGGAGCGTTATCCGCCGCCGGCGGGAGTGCCTGAAGTGCTTCATGCGTTTCACCACCTATGAGCGCATCGAGGAGACACCCCTGCGGGTCATCAAGAAGAGCGGTGAGCGCGTGCGCTTCGAGCGGGGCCGCGTTCTCCAGGGCATGTTGCGCGCCGCGGAAAAGCGGCCGGTTTCCATGGAGCAGCTCGAAGCGGTCACCGATCGCATCGAGGGACAGATCCAGGGCGACTACGACCGCGAAGTGCCGAGTTCGGTGATAGGCTCGCTGATCATGGATGAGCTGCGCGAACTGGACCAGGTGGCCTATGTGCGCTTCGCCAGCGTCTACCGCGAGTTCACCGATGTGGATCAGTTCCGCGACGAGTTGGAGACCCTGGAGTCGGAGGGGGAATGATGCTGAAGCGTATCGTCAGGCGCGACGGCCGCGAGGTGCCCTTCGAGCGTGATCGCATCCGGGGCGCGGTGGCCCGGGCCCAGGCGGCGGTGGGGGATGACGACCAGCTCTTCGCCGAGGAGGTGGCGGATGTGGTCACCATGACGCTGGAGCGCACCCACGCCACGGCGATCGAGAGCCTCCACGGAGAGCTTCCGCTCGGTTCGTCCCAGACCCTCGTCCCGTCGACGGCGCCGAGCGTGGAGGAGATCCAGGATCTGGTCGAACGCGCCCTGGTCCAGATGGGGCGGGCACCGGTGGCCAAGGCCTACATCCTCTACCGTGCGGGCCGTACGCGCCTGCGCGATTCCCTGCGCGTTGAGCGTCCGGTGGATAGTGCGCGCCCCATGGTTTCGGACGAGGACAGCACGGAACCCTGGTCCCGCTCCCGCCTGGTCCAAACCCTGGTCAGCGATGCAGCCCTGGCTCGACCCCTGGCGGATGAGGTTGCCGAACGCGTGGAGCAGCGCGTCTTCGGCCTGGGCCTGCGGCGCGTCTCATCCTCCCTGGTGCGCGAGCTGGTCGCCGGCGAGCTGGCGGTCAGGGGGTTGACCTCTGCCCTGCGCCAGAAGGAGCCCATCGGCCTCAGCCGCCACGAGTTGCGCGATCTCTTGGCCGCGCCGGCACCGGCGGCCCTGGCGGAGCTGGCCGGGGCCAGCGCGGTTGGAGCTCCGGGAGCCGATCGCCGTCCGCCGGAGCCGGCGGGACGCGCCGTGGAGAGCGCCCTGGGCGAGCGTCTGCTGCGCCGCTACACCCTCGACGACATCCTCGGCGAACAGAACGCTGAACTGTTTAGGGCCGGGGAACTGGCCCTGGCGGAACCCGGTGCGCCCCACCTGCCCCTGACCCTCTCGATTCCCTGCGGCCTGCTGCTGGCGGGAGTACGCCGGGACGGCGCCGGCGCCGCCTTTGACCTGCTCGACGAACTCGGCCCCCTGGCCGCCTCCTGCTCCCGGGGCCTGGTGCTGGAGGAGGCCGGCCCGCTCCTCGCCCGCCTGCAACGGGCCGGCGGACGGGGCCAAGGCCGTGGCGAGGCCCTGCGCCCGTGGCTGATGGCGCTCTCGGCCCTGGCGCGCACCGCGGGACGCTGGCTTGACCTCTCGCGCCCCGGGGGGCGCTCCCCGCGCATCCTGGAGGCCCTGGTCCATGCCCTGGCCGACCTGGAAGGGGAACGCAGCGGCTTCCCGGCCCCGCGTCTGTTCTTGACCGCCGCGGAGACCCGCGCGGCCCTGGAGGCAGCCCACGCCGAGGACCGCACGGCCCTGTGCGCCTCCCTTGAAAAGCTACTGCGCACGGGGCGCCTGCTTCCCACCTGGGATGCCAGCTCCGCCGACGGCGAGGCTGCACGCGGGGCCTCAGATGAGCTATTCGCCGCCCCCGGTTGCCGCCGCCGCCGCTCTGATGGGGGCGCCCTCTCCTGCGGTGGAGCCGTCGCCATTCACCTGCCGCGCCTGGCCCGCCGGGCCGGACCCTGGCGCGAGGAGCACCTCTTCGAAGCCCTGGCCGGGCGCATCGAGCAGGCCCTGGATGCCCTGGTACGCCTGGATGAGTTCCAGCGCCGGCACCAGCGACCCCAGCCCGGCGGCCTGCACCCGCGCCCGGCCTTCGCCCTGGCGCCCGTGGGCCTGGCCGAGGCCCTGCGCATCCTCGGCGACGGCCAGATCCGCGCAGACCAAGGGGCGCGTCTGCTCGGCCTGGCCGCGGATGCCGCCCGGCGCTTTTCCGCCGGCCGTGGCCTGGTCGTCACCCTCTCGCCCTTCTTCGGCAGCGGCCCGGCCCGGCGCTTCGCGGAGCTGGATGCCCGCACGCCGGGGTGGAACCAGGGGCTGCTCTTCGCCGAGGCCGCGGTGGACGAGGACGGCGCCGCGGCCCTGCTCCCGAGCGGGCCGCGTGTGGCCGTGCCCTACGGAACGGGTTTTTCCCTGACCCCCGGCGATCGGTTGTCGGCGGTCCTGCCGCCGATCGGCCAGGGCGCTGCGGAGGCCGAGGCCCTGGGCGCCTTGCTCTGCGCCGTTCCCTCCGGAGCCCTGGTGCACCTGCCGCGCCCCGTCCAGGGGCACGTGCTGTCCGCCGGGGCCTATCCGGAGCACCTGGGGACCTGGCTGGTAATCGACGAGTTGCGCCGCTCGCGCCTGGCCCAGGTCGTCTCGCCCCTCTCCGGCACCGGGGTCCGGGGGGAGCCGGGCAGCCGGCCGGCGTCCTCCGGCACGGGAGAAAGGGCCGGCGAAGCAGCCGTGCCCTGGCCCCTCTACGCCGAGGATGTTATCTCCCAGCAGACGACACCCCAGGATCACACCGGGCTCTCCCCCGCGCCCCCCGCGCCTCCAGCGCCAACGGCATCCTCGGAGCCGAGCCCGCCCCGCCCGGAGCAGTCACCGCCGCCGTCCACCAACTGAGTCAGCACCACACGGCAGCCCTTCCCCACGAACCTCCCCGGTTCACCACCCAGCCAACCACCACCTCCCTAGATGCGCCTCAAACGCCTTGAGCTCTTCGGCTTCAAGTCCTTCGCCGACCGCACGGTTCTCGAGTTCGGAGAGAACTCCCTGACAGGCATCGTCGGACCCAACGGCTGCGGCAAGAGCAACGTCGTCGACGCCATCCGCTGGGTGCTCGGCGAAACGCGCCCGACCTCCATGCGCGGCGCGGAGATGAGCGACGTGATCTTCAAGGGCTCCGCCAGCCGCCCTGCCCTCTCCGTGGCCGAGGTGTCGCTTGTGATCGACAACGACGCGGGCCTGCTCGAAGGCTGTGGCAGCGAGGTGTCCATCACCCGGCGCGTGTTCAAGACCGGCGAGGGCGAGTACCTGATCGATGGAGACCGCGTGCGCCTCAAGGATGTGCGCAACATGCTCTTCGACACGGGCCTCGGCAGCCGCGGCTACTCGGTGCTCGAACAGGGACGCATCGACGCCATCCTCTCGGCCAACCCGCTCCAACGCCGCTCGATTTTCGAGGAGGCCGCCGGCATCAGTCGCTATCGCCAACGGCGCCACGAGACGGAGTTGCGTCTGGTGCGGGTACTCCAGGACACGGCGCGTCTGGACGATGTGCTCAGCGAACTGCGCACGCGCGTGCGTTCCCTCAAGATCCAGGCCGGCAAGGCCGAGCGCTTCGTGACGGCGCGCGACGCCTACCGCAGCCAGAAGACGCGCTTCTTCCAGCACCGCGTGCACCAGCTTGAAGCCGAGCTGGGCCAGAGCGCGCCGGCCCTGGCGACCCTTGAGCAGCAGACCAGCTCCCTGCGCGAGGAGCGAACGCGCTTCGAGGAGGATGCCAGCGGGCGCGAGGACGAACGGGATCGGCTGCTGGCGGAGATCGAACGCCTGTCGAGTGAGGCGGCGCGTCTGGAGGGTGAGTGCCGGGCGGTGGACGAGCGCCGTTCCCAGACCACGGCCCGCGTGGCCGGGTGGCGGGCCGGGGCCGAGGAGGACCGCTCACGGGAGAGCGAGCTGGAGACCCAGGCCCGGGAGCGGGCCCAGGTCCTGGCGGAGCTGCGCACGGAAACCGAGGCCCTCGACGGGGGCCTGGGGGAACGCCGGGAGCGCGTGGGACAGTTGACCGGGGGCGTGACCGCCGCCGTCAAGGAGTATCGCGATACCCGGCGCCGGGCCCAGGAACAGAATGAGAAGGTGCTCTCCCTGCTGCACCGGAAAACGGAGACGGGCAACACCCTGCGGCACCTGGAGGAGGCCGTCGAGCCGGCCCGCGGGCGTCACGCGCGCATGGCCGAGCGCAGTGCGCAGGCCGCGAAGCGGGTCAGCGAGCTGGAGGCCAGCGGGAACCAGGCCCTGCGGGAGCTGCAACACGCCCAGGGTGGGCTGGATGCGGTCATGGCGCGGCGCACGGAATCGGAGGCGGCCTTGACCGACATGGAAGCGAGCCTGGTGACCGAACGCACCCAGCTGGCGCAGCTGGAGGTGGAAGAGGCGCGGGCCTCCAGCCATCGCGATTCCCTGCTGGACCGCGAGCGGGCCACGGCGGATCTGGCGGCCGGGTCGCGGCAGTTGTTGGAGGCGGAAGAGGCCGGGGCGGGACCGGGTCTCGGGGCGTCGCTGGCGGGGCTGCTGGCCGACCACATTTCCTCCGCCACCGGGGACGCCCGGGCCCTGGACGCGGTCCTCGGCGCCCGGGCCGAGTCCGTGGTGGTGGCCGATGGGGGGGCCGCCCGGGCCGTGGCTGGCTGGCTGGAGCAGGCTGGGCAGCAGAATGGAAGCGAGGAGCGTACCCGCCAGGGCCAGGCGGCCCTGACGGTGTTGGCTGGCCTGGGCCTGCGCCACGGGCGGCGCGCGGGAGAGGTCAGCGGCACAGGTGTCCTCGGCCCCCTGGCGGATCGTGTCGAGGCCGAGGTGGCCTACGCGCCCCTGGTGGAGTTTCTGTGCGGCGATGTGTGGCTCGTGGACGATCTGGATACGGCCCTTTCCTGCGTGGCGGAGCACCCGGAGCTGCGCTTTGTGACCCTGGCCGGGGAACTGGTGGATGCGGCTGGCCTGACCGTGGGCTGCACGGAAATCACATCCGGGGCCGTGGGCCGGCGGGCCCGGGCGGCGGAGCTCGGCGAGCGCCTGGTGGCTCTCGGGCAGGAACTTGAGAGGCTGCGCGCTTCCCTGGCGGAGCTTGAGTCACGGCGCGCGGCGGGGCGCGCGCTGCTGGAATCCCTGGGCCAGGAGTTCGAGGAGGCACGGGCCGCCCTCGGCCAGGCGGAGAGCGCGGCGGCGGCGGCTGAGGCGCGCCGGGCTGATCTGCGGGCCGGGGCCGAGGCCGCGGATGCGGAGGCCCGCGAGGCCCGGGAGGCGTTCGATAAGCTAGAGCGTGATCTGGTCCTGGCCGGCGAGGAGCGGCGCCGGGCCGAGGAGGACTTCGGCCGGGAGAACGGTATTCTCGGCGGGCTGGAGGAGGAGCGCCACTGCCAGGAGGAGGAACGGGATCGGCTCTCCGCCGAGGAGAGTCGGGCGCGGGTGTCCCTGGCCCAGGCGCGGGAGCAGCGCGAGGGCTTGATGCGCCGGGTGGCGGATCTGGAGCGGGGCCTGGAGGAGGCCCGGGCCGAGATCGGGCGGGCCCGGGAGCGGGCCGCGGGTCAGGTGCGCAGTGCTGACGCCGCCGAGGGCGAAGCGGCACAGCTCGGGGACGACGGGGCGCGCCTCTTGGAGGAGCGCGGCGTGGTCGAAGGGCGGCTGGGGGAGTTCCGTACACAGGAGAAGGCCGGACGCGCCGGTATCGACGAGGCCCGCCGGCGAGCAGATAGGATTCACCGCAGTCTGGAAAAACTAGCCGACGAGCTCTCCGGGGGACGCCTGGAGGAGCAACGCCTGGAGCTGGCCCGGGACGAGTTGCTGCGCCGGGCCCTGGAGGAGCTGGAGCTGGATCGGGGTGCGGTGCTGTTGGATTTCGAGCCGCAGGCGGAGCTGGCGGCGGAGGGTGCCCTCGACGCCCTGGAGAAGCACGTGGCGGAGCTCAAGGCACAGCTCGACCGTATCGGACCCGTCAATACAGAGGCGGTCAGCGAGCTGGAGGAGGTCTCCGGGCGTCTGGCCTTCCTGGACGAACAGCACGCGGACCTGGCCGGCGCGCGCCGGAGTCTGGATGAGACGCTGCGCAAGATCGACGAGGAAACCCGGCGTCTCTTTAGCGAGACCTTCGAGTCCGTGCGCGGGAACTTCCAGCAAATATTCCGCCAGCTCTTCGGGGGCGGCAAGGCCGATGTGCAACTGGAGCCGGGCGTGGATGTCCTGGAGGCGGGCATCGAGATCTTTGCCCAGCCGCCGGGGCGCAAGCTCCTGCCCATCGACCTGCTCTCCGGCGGTCAGCGAACGCTGACGGCCCTGGCCCTGCTCTTCGCGGTCTTCGAGGCGCGTCCGAGCCCCTTCTGTGTGCTGGACGAGGTTGACGCGGCCCTCGACGATGTGAACATCGACCGCTTCCTGGGCATGATCGAGAGCTTCCGCCGGGCCTCGACCCAGTTCATCGTCGTCACCCACAACAAGGGCACGATGACCGCCTGCGACTGCCTCTACGGCATCACCATGGAGACCCAGGGTGTTTCCTGCCATGTGACCGTGGAGCTGGGCGAAGTGGACGAGTTCGTCCCGGAAGCCAGCGGCGGGACGGCTGAAGGCCAGGGGGCCGCCTTGGAGGATGGCAGCGCCGACCCTGACGGCGCGCCTGGGCGGGCCCTGGACCAGGAGTCCGGCGAGCCGGTGGTCGAACTGCAGCCGGCCCCGGGCGTGGGCACCCAGTTGGCAGCCGCCGGCGAGTCGGAAGCGGCGCCAGAGGCTGATGCTTCCGGTGCGGTCAGCCTCGCTCCCACGGTGGATTCCGGCGAGGGTTGAGGGAGCCGCGCAGCGGACAGGGCGGCTGCCCCGTTCCCCTGCGGTCCAACGCCAACTGTGGCCGTCGCCCTGCGTTTGCCACGTCTGGGGCGCGGGACAGGAGCCGCGGCCGGATAGAATCCAGGTGTCCCCGGAGCTTCCTCCTTCGTGTTTTTCCTCACCCTCATGCTTTCCACCGCGGCCGCGCTTGTGTGGCCAGCGACCTCGGTCCAGACCGGTCCGGAGGCCCATGACTCCGGGGCAACGCCGCGGGAATCGGCACCGGTGGCCGTGGGCGGAGGGGGCCCTGGTGCCGATCATGATGCCGATCAGGGCCTTGGCCAGGACGCAGACCCGGAAGGCGACGCGGGCGGCTCCGGGGATACATCCCCGGAGCCGCCGCCCTTGGATGCGCCCCGGGATGAAGCCGCACCGATGCCGCCGACGCCGCCGAAGGCGCCGAGCGAGCCCGCGGCTTGGGACGCGCGTTACCATTCACCACGGGAGGGCGGCGAGCTGCTGGCGGCCTGGGCTGCCGCTGACCCGCTCCACGCACGGGTCCTGCCCTGGGGCCTGAGTGCCTCCGGGGTTGCCCTCGAAGCCCTGGAGTTCGCCGCTGGGCCCCTGGACACAGCCGCTTCCGGGGCAGAACCAGGCAGCGGCGTGGACGGTCGCGCGCCGCGTCCGCGCATCTATCTGATCGGCGCCCTCGACGGCCGATCCCTGGCCGGAGCCGAGGCTGTTCTGCGCGTAACCGGCGAGCTCCTGGAGCGCCTGGCGGACCTGCCGCCGGAGTTCGTCTTCGTGTCCGTGCCCTTCGCGGGCCACGATGGCCTGGTGCGCCTGCGCCTGGGCCAGGACTCCAGCGGAGCGAACGGCACGCCCTGGGACAACGACGGCGATGGCCAGCTGGACGAAGACGGTCCCGATGACCTCGATGGCGACGGGCGTATTTCATCCATGCTGCTGGCGGACGACTCAGGCTCCTGGGTGCTCTCGGCGGACGAGCGCTTCCTGCGTCCCGCTCGACCGGGTGAAGGCCCGCGCTACCTGCTGTTGCCCGAGGGAAATGACGATGACGGGGATGGGAGGTTCAACGAGGATGGCGCCGGCGGAGTGCGTCCGGACATGAACTTCCCCCTGGGGTGGGACGGCCCCCGGGGACATCCCCTGGCCGGGGAGCTGCCGCTCTCGGCGCCGGAGAGTCGGGCCCTGGTGGATCACATCCTGGCAGGGGAAACAGCCGCCGTGGTGCTCTTCGGTGGTGAGCATGGGGGCCTGGCCTTCCCGGGCGGGATGGCTGCCCCACCCTGGCCGGCGGGGGCGGATGGGCCTCTCTGGGAGCGCCTGACCGCCGACTTCGCCGGGGCCACCGGGCGGGCACGCCTGTCTCCGGTGGGCCAGCTGGCCCTGGGCGGCGACCTGGCGCAGCTGGCCGGAGCGGAGCGGCCCGGGGCGGCCTTGGATTGGATCTACGGCGTGGCGGGCGTGCTGGCCGTGGAGCTCTCCCCCTGGGGCCCGCGCATGTTGGTGGCCGGCGGCGGGCGGGCCCTCTCCGGGTCGCTGGATGTCGGCGGCGGCCCAGGCGCGCCGGGCGCTGACCAGGGCACGGCACCGGCGGCCGAGGACCGTGCCTGGGCCCACTGGCTGGACAATGTGCGCGGTGGCATCGGCTTCATCGACTGGCATCCCGTGAACCTGGGGGAAGGGGGCGCTGGGCGGCGTGTTCTGGTGGGGGGCTGGGAGCCGCGCACGCGGCTGAACCCCCCGGGCGAGAAGCTCGGCCAGGCGACGGAGGGCCTGGGTGAGTTCGTGGCCGACCTGGCCGGGAACCTGCCACGCCTGGCCGTGCGCATCACCGGGGTTGAGCGTGATGGCGAATGGGTTCGCCTGGCGGCTCACGTGGAAAACCAGGGCAGCCTGCCGACGCGCCTGTGGCCCACGGGCCGCTGGGATGGGAGGCCGGTGCAAGCCCTCGCGCCACCCGCCCCCGCGCCCGGCGGGGAGCAGCTGCGGGGAGCTCCCGCCAACCGGGACGGGGCCGGCACGGGAGAGCGTTCCCTCGCCTCTGCACCGGTCTCCCTGGAACTCGTGATCCCCACGGGAGCTGAGCTCCTGGCCGGGCAGTCGCGCGTTCTGCTGGAGAGCCTGCCCGGCGGGAGCAGCGGTCCCCAGGCAGTCTGGCTGCTGCGCGCGGCTCCCGGATCCGTGTTTACCCTGCGCGCCTCCGCCCCCGGCTGCCGCGCCGTCGAACGGGAGGTGCGCCCGTGAGGTTCGCTGGAACGCCGCTGGTCCTGGCAGTCTGCATCGCGTGCGTCATGTGCGCAGCGGCACCGCCGGGGCAGGGCAGCCCCGGGCCGGGGCCCGAACCCGGGCAGGGGCCCGAACCCTCCCCCCAGCAGACACCGCCCCGCGGTCCAAGACAGACCCCCGAAGCGGAGTCGTTGCCAGAACCGGAGCGGCCCCCCGCGCCGGAACCAACGCCCGAACCGGGACCGCTGTCCGAACCGGAGCAGACGCCCGCGCCGGAGCAGCCGCCCGAACCGGAACAAACGCCCGCGCCGGAGCCGCTGCCCGAACCGGAACAAACGCCCGCGCCGGAGC
>DASCNH010000052.1:0-12745 GCA_036011365.1 Planctomycetota bacterium
GATGCTGGCAGGACTCCTGGTCAGCTTCTGATCCAAGTCAAGCACTCCTGATCCGCGCGCGTCGCGGGTCACAGAGAACGGGGCCCCGCGCGCGTCGCGGGGCCCTTTTTTTGTAGCCGCTCTTTCGGTGCCGGAGGGAGGCTAGCGATAGTCGACGTCTTGAGCCCCGTCCTGGACCCTCATTCCTCTGACCTGCCCCTTCCAAGTAGTAGGCCCAGAGGGCACATTGACCGCACTTCCCCTACTGTCCGCCCACCGAATCACCATGAGCAACACCCTCCGCATCCTGGCAACGCTCCTGCCCCTCTGCTTCCTTTCGGCTGAGCCCCTCGCCAATGGAGGCGACACTGAAGACCAACTGGACAAGTGGTCTGGGCTGGACCTCGACCTGGCGCGCTTGGGTGCTGCCTTGGATGTGCAGGATGATGCGCCGCGCTTCTCCGGCTACCTGAGCATGTTCCACGCCGACAACGACGACCCCGACTCAACAGACATACGCCAGGGGTTCTACATAAACGCCCTGCGACTGACTGCTGACGGCGGTAACTCCGGCTATGACTGGCGCATCTCCATCGAGGCCAACAGCGATGTGCCCACCCTGAACGACGCCTACCTGCGCCTGCCACTCTTCGGGGATGTGACCACCACTTTCGGCCTCTTCAAGAAGCCCGTGCTCCAAAGTGGCCTGATCGAGGCCAACCGCACCATGTTCATCACCCGCTCCTGGAATGGCCTGCTCTACTCCGTGCGTGACTGGGGCGTCATGGTGTCCCAGAAGAAGAGGCACATCGAACTCTCCTGCGCGGTACAGGACGGCGCCGATGCGGGCGGTGACGATGCCCTTTTAACCGGTCGTGTGGATGTGGACCTCATCGGCGACGGCCGGTTGGAAAACGAAGGCGCCTACGGCGCCGGCCGCAACCAGCGTCTGAACGCCAGCTATGCCTGGAGCGACGACCGCGCATCAGACCGGGGGCGGGCGCGGGCCTTCGACTTCTCCTTCGCACACAGGCGCTGGAGCGTCGCCGGCGAAGTGGTGCGCTACGATTCCGGCTACGACGACGCCACCGGCCCCTTCGAAGGCCGGTCCGTCGGCAACACGACGCCCTGGAGCTGGACCGTGGGCTACATGCTCTGCACCCACTGCACCGAGCTCGCCCTGCGCTTCGAGGACTTATCGGACCCCGTTGGGGAGACACAAGCCCTTTTGGGCCTCAACTACTATGTGGACGGCCACGACTTCAAGTGGCAGGTGAACTACGCCAAGCACGAGGATGACTACAGCGAGACGGATTGGCTCGTCGTAGGCCTCATGCTCTCCTTCTGAGGTGCCTCAGTGTTCCGGCTCCGCTGCCCCGGCGGTGCCCCCGGGACGCATGGGGCTGCCCATGACTGCTCGCTCGCCGAAGCGCAGGCGTTCCTCGATGGTGCGATCGAAGGCCGGGTGACGCGGCACCTGATTGAACCCCCGGTGAGCGGCCTGGCAGACATAACAGGCCACCACATTCGGCGAAAAGCGATAGAGCAGGGCGTCCAGGAGGCCAGCCACCGCCAGGCTCGCGTA
The DNA here is from genome assembly GCA_036011365.1 of Planctomycetota bacterium. Lineage (GTDB taxonomy): Bacteria > Planctomycetota > UBA1135 > UBA1135. Next base: position 1,565 of record DASCNH010000052.1, read on the forward strand.
GTAGGTGAAGGGGGCCAGGAGGGCGGCGAGAACGACGATCCCGATTCCTAGGGCCTGGGGAAAATCCCTGGCCGTGTGGAGTTCCTGATGGCCGCAGGCCAGGCAGGCCGTCAGACCCCCGTCGACCGTCAGGCCAGTGGGATTCCAGGGACCGGCTTCGCCACAGGAGGCGCACAGCGGCCTCTCTGGTGCCTCTGGCAGGCTGAGTTCCACGCGTACATCCCGTTCACAGGCGGGGCAGGAGAGGGCAACTACGGGCCTCACAGAGGCACCCCGTAGCTGTCCTGCAGTGAGAGAGCCAGGGCGGTGCCAATCAGCACCAGGACCGTGGAGGCGTAGAGGATGCCCGTGGCAGAGCGGGTGTTCCCGTAGGCCAGGGAGCCGCGCACCATGAAAGCGAAGGCCAGGGGCAGGATCAGGCCCACAGCCAGGCGTGTTCCCAGGTGAAAGAGGCCCCAGGGTTCCAGGAGGGGTGTGCGGGCCGCGATCAGGCTGTCTCTGAAGAGCAGGGTCGAGGCCCCCAGGAGGACTAGATTGGCCGCCATCGCCAGCCCAGTGACCAGGTTCAGGCGGCGGAGGTGCTCAACGGCCAGATCGGGCACGGTCAGGTACCAGTGGCCCAGGACCATGGCCAGGCCGACTCCACCTGCCACGGCCCCGGTACTGAGGGCTGTGAGGCTCGCCAGGGTCCATGACAGCCCGGTGCCAGCGGCCCCTGTCCCACCCAGGGAGAGCACCAAACCGATGGCAGCCCAGAGGAAAGTCCAAGCCATGGCCGCCAGGCGCCAGCTCGCCTTTTTCCCGCCGGAGATCAACGGGTAGCCAAGAACGGCCAAGAGCACAGACAGGCCAACAGGCTGGCGCCAGAGTGCCTCCCCATCACCCGTTGCCCTGACCAGCAACTCGCCAAAGAGAGGCAGGCAAGCCGTCGTTCCCAGCAGGCGGTAGAAGAGGCGGCCTACCGGTGCCGGATGTACACAGGCCAGCGCCAGCAGCGTGCCGCAGGCGAGCTCCAGGCAGAACTGCGTGGCGAGGGGGGGCCAGGTCATGGGCGGGATGATACGACCGGAAACAGCCGCGTGGAGCGCCTACCGCAAAACCCGAAACACAGCATGACTATCGACAAAAAGCCGAACATGTCCGCTATGGGCGAAGCAGCGGTCTAGCGGCTCACCCGAAGTTGCGCACCAGCCCGAGGAACTCGGCCCGCGTGCGTGGGTCGCTGCGGAAACCGCCCAACAGGCAGGAGGTCATGGTCGACGAGTTCTGCTTGGAGATCCCGCGCATCATCATGCACAGGTGCACGGCATCCGCGACCACGCCCACGCCCTTGGGGTCTAACACCTCGCGAATGGCCTCCGCAATCTGGGAAGTCATGCGCTCCTGGACCTGCAGGCGGCGGGCGAAGACTTCGACGATGCGTGGCACCTTGGAGAGCCCGATGATGCGTCCGTTGGGAATGTAGGCCACATGCACGCGACCGTAGAAGGGCAGCATGTGATGCTCGCAGAGGCTGTAGAACTCGATGTCCTTGACGACGACCATCTCGGAGCAGTCCTCTCTAAAGAGCCCGTCGCCCACTGCCTCCGCCACGGTCATGTTCTGGCCGGCAGTCAGCTCCGCCATGGAGCGCGCCACGCGCTCGGGGGTAGCCGCCAGCCCCTCGCGACTGGGGTCCTCGCCGATGTTGACCAGCAACTGGCGGATTAGATCGGGTGTATTCAGCTCAGCGGCCCGTGGTAGTCCACAAAGCTGCTCCGATTCTCGTAGAGCCTGATCCGGTGCAATCGGCATCCTTCAAAGTCCTCGATTAGGGGTGAGAGGTGTTCCCAGAAAACGACACACATGTTCTCCGCCGTCGTGATCAGACCGGCGAGGAAAGGTACATCGCTGTTCAGGTTCTTGTGGTCCACGCGACTGATCAGCTCCTCCCTCACCAGCGCTGCCAGGCAGTTGAGATCCATGACCATGCCGGTCCGCGGCGGGATGGGCCCGGCCACGGTAACCAGAAGGTCGTAGTTGTGCCCGTGCCCGGTGGGGTTGTTACAGGGCCCGTAGAGGCGTGCGTTTTCGCCTTCAGAGAGGTCCTGGTTGTGTAGCCGGTGGGCGGCGGCGAACTCGCTCTGGTGGGTGATGAAAAGTGTCGGGCTGGACATGACGGGGCAACTCCGGGCCCCAGAATCTAACTTAAAAACGCCCCTAAGTGGGCCATGGGGCCTGTTCCTGGGGCGCATTGGGACAAGCCAGGGGCACCTTCAAGGGTCTCCCCGGCAAGAACTCGAAGTCCTGACTTCGGTGCGCATCCAATTCCGGCTGTAGAGGACAGCCTGAAGGAGCTACCCCATGAAGAACTATGACCAACAAGACGCCTCACGCCTCATCCCCCTGTTGAACTCGATCATGCAGGAAATCTCCGACCGCATCCAAGCGATTGCGCTCACAGAAGCCAACCTGCGCGAGATGGACGCCACCGAGAAAACCGCTCGCCCCGGCCAGCGCCTCGAAGCCTCTCTCATGAACCACCGCAGGGAACTCCGCCACTGCCGCAAGGAGATCAACCGCCTCGGCTGCGTCTTCGACGAGGACCAACCCTATCGCATCCTGATCCCCGGCCACGACGGACAGCTAGCCGGCGGCTACGCCTGGAAAACCGGTGAGGTAGGCATCGAAACGCGCACTCCGGACACAAGCAACCGCTGAGCAAGGGAGCACAGAGAGAATCAAGCCCTTCCTGATGCGGGCCGCCCCTGGAAAAACCAGGGGCGGCCCGCTTGCTTGCATGGTGGCTTCCCGGCAACCCCTGGCCACCGTGACCGGGGCTCTCGTTAGAGGGGCGTCTCGCGCTTGCGCTCCGGATCTGCGCCCTGCTCGCCCTTCGTCCGTTCCTTTTTCACCTTGACCGGCGCGGGCTTCTCCAGAGGCTTCTTCTCCACGATCTTGCCAGAGGAACCGGCAGTGCGCGCTGCTCCCGTCTCGCCGGAGCCGCCCGCAGCGCCCTGGGCGCCCCGGGCTCGCTCTTCCAGTGACTCCGCGGCTTTTCTCGCCTGGCCCGCATCGGCCCCGCCCGTGCTCTGACGTTGTTGCAGACGCCGCTGGGCGTCCTTGAGCTTCTCGCGCAGGGTCCGCTGGCCGCCTCCGGCGCTTACACTCACGCTGCCCTTGTCACCACTGGCTTGTCCACCCGTCCCACCACCGCTGCCCGAGCGGTTGCCCGCCGCAGCCTCCCGGGCCCGCTGTTCCAGGATGCCGTTGATGTTGCGGGCCTCCGCCGGCGTGACGCGGCCAGAGTCAATGTGTACCTGCAGGATGCCCTGGAGGCGGGTGATGCGCTCGCGCAGGCTGGGCGCCGCTTCGCCGGCCACTCCGCTCCCCCTACCGCCCAGGGCATTCACTCCCCGGCCCAGGAAGACCTGGTAGAAGTCCCGCGCTTCCTCGGGCTTGAGGCGCCCGGCCTTCACGACCCGTTGAAGGGTCTTCTGGGCGTCCAGGATCTTGCCGGCCAAAAGCTCTCGCTGGGTGCGGCCGGCCGCTCCTGAGCCAGCTCCTGGCGCATCACCAGATGAGACGCTCACGCCGCCGGCGCTCTGCGCGCGCTTCTCCACCTTGTCCCCGGCACCGGCCACGGCCCGTTGATCCGCCCGCGTGGCCCCCCCAGCCACGGCCCGTTCGCTGATGCCCCGCTTGGCCTCGTTCAGTTTCTTGCGCAGGGCTTCATTGTTGCTCGAACCCTTGGCCTCGCTGGACTGGCCCGCCCCGCCCTGTTTTTGGTCTCCCTGGCCCTTGGCCGCCTTGACCTTCTTGGTCTGGCGCAGGCGCGTGACCTCCTTTTCGAGGTCCGCGTGCACCGCCTGCCCGCTTTGGACCAGCAGGCCACGGTAATAGAGCAGGAACTCGGTCCAGGACCACTCCCCGTCCCCGTCATCCGATGCCAGAAACTCCTTGTGCGGGATGCCCGCCAGGCCGACCTCGCGGGTGTTCAGCTGGCGATCCTTGTTGCGGTCAGCGGCGTTGAAGGCGGCCCGGGCCCGGGTGAGATCCGTGGAGACATCGCCTCTCTGGGCGCTGGCGGGCAGGACTAGGATGAGGATGGGCAGCAGGTGGGTGATCTTCATGGCGTTGTTGTTGTGGCGGGGCACACGACCCCACGCGCCACCAGTCTAGCGAGGAACGTGCCAAACACGCGGCCCCTCCCGTTTTCATCCCCGGGGACCAATGGCATCTCTCCTGGGGCATTCAGGAGCCCAGCGTCCACGCCAAGGGACAGCCCCAGGTCGCCTGCGAGGACATCTGGCGGGCTATCAGGCGGATTGCGGCTGTGACATTTGAAGGATCCGCAGACGGTGTGTAAACCAGTCCATCCCCGGCTTCGGCCCACCCAGGCGATCCCCTGCCACCTCAACCCTGGCCATCCCCTGGCGCCCGGCACCGGCCGACTCCCCCCCCCACCCCAACCCTGAACTGACAACTGTGCTGACGGCAACTGGAAGGACCACTACCTTGGACTTGAGCGAAGCGCCGCGGGTCGCCACCCGCGAGGCCTACGGACTGACACTGGCGGAGCTGGGACAGGGTCGCGAGGACATCGTGGTCCTGGACGCGGACCTCTCCGGATCCACGCGCACGAAGTACTTCGCCCAAGCCTTCCCGGAGCGCTTCTTTAACTGCGGCGTGGCTGAAGCCAACATGCTCGGCATCGCAGCGGGCCTGGCCACCGGAGGCAAGACCGTTTTCGCCAGTTCATTTGCGATGTTCGCCACGGGCAAGGCCTGGGAGCAGATTCGCCAGTCGGTCTGCGTGCCTGAACTCAATGTGAAGATCTGCGCCACCCACGCGGGCCTGACCGTGGGCGAGGACGGCAAGTCTCACCAGATGCTGGAGGACATCACGCTGATGCGCGTCCTGCCACACATGACAGTCCTGGTGCCCGCCGATGCCACGGAGGCCGCCGCCGCCGTGCGCGCCGCCGCTGAGCACAACGGCCCGGTCTACATCCGCCTCTCCCGGGCGTCCACACCGGTCATCTTCCCCGAAGACCACCCCTTTGCCATCGGCAAGGGCCACCTGCTGCGTGACGGCACGGACCTGGCGCTCGTCGCCTGCGGGGTCGAGGTCGTGGAGGCCCTGGGCGCCGCCGATCTGCTGGCGCAAGAAGGCGCCTCGGTCCGCGTGATAGACATGCCTTCCATCAAGCCCATCGACGCTGAACTGATCTGCGCGGCGGCGATGGAATGCGGCGCGCTCATGACCGTTGAAGAACACCAAGTCTGTGGCGGACTGGGTGACGCCGTCGGGGAAGTGGTCGGCGCCCGCTGTCCGGTGCCCATTCAAAAACTCGGAGTACAAGACACCTTCGGCCAGAGCGGAACGCCGGCGGAACTCCTGGCTCACCACGGGCTCGATGCCTCCGGCATCGCCCAGAGTGCTCGAAAAATGCTCGCCTCCCTGGCGACTGCCAAGAAAGGGCAGGCCTAGACCATGGTGCTCTCCAAGGAACTCAAGCACGAGATCGAACACACCGCCCGTGGTGTGCGCGAGGACATCATCCGCATGGTCAACGCCGCCGGCTGCGGCCACCCCGGCGGCCCCCTGGGCATGGCCGACTTCATGGCCACGCTCTTCGTGGCGCACCTGAACCTGAAGCCGGAGAACCGAGACGCACCCGACCGGGATCGTTTCATCCTCGGCAATGGGCACACCTGCGCCGGCTACTACTCCCTCTTGGCCCAGCGCGGGCTCTTCCCCCGCGAGGAGCTGCTCGAGTTCCGCAAGTTTGGGTCGCGCCTCCAGGGACACCCGCACAGAAGCGGCGACCTGGGCATCGATATGAGCACCGGCAGCCTGGGCACCGGCCTCTCCGTGGGCGTGGGCATGGCGTTGGCGGCGCGCCTGGATGGCTATGCGAGCCGCATCTTCGTGGCCTCCTCCGACGGAGAGAGCCAGGAGGGACAGATCTGGGAGGCCGCCACGGCCGCCGCGCACTACGATCTCAGCAACCTGACCGTCATGGTGGACTTCAACAATGTGCAGATTGACGGCCACATGCGTGATGTGATGGATGTGCGCGATCTGCGTGAAAAGTACGCGGCCTTCGGCTGGCACGCGGTTGATGTGGACGGCCACGACATCGAGGCCATCCACTCCGCCCTGGGCGACGCCCAGGCCGAGGGCGAACGCCCAAGTGCCATCATCTGCCACACGACCATCGGCAAGGGCGTTTCCTTCATGGAAGACCAGCCCGGCTGGCACGGCGTGGCCCCCGACGACGAGCAGGCGGCCAGCGCCCTGGCGGAACTCGCCGCGGGCTGAGCGACACGCGCTCCGGGCATGCAGGGCCGCCACCTGGGAACCGATCCCGCGCGATCCCGGCGCATACTGCTGGGCATTACCCTGGGTTACGGGACGTTGATCGTCGTCCTTTTGGCCTTCATCGCCCTGCGCCTTTGGGGAGAAGAGGACCTGGCCCACTACCGCGAGGTGCGGGCCTTCGTGGAGGAGACCTACGCCGGCGACACCAACCGCGATGAGCTGCTGCAGTCGGCCCTGGTGGGCATGCTCGACGAGCTGGATCCCTATTCGCGCTACTACCCACCGCAGGAATCACTGCGCATGGAGCGCGAGACGCGCGGCATCTTCAAGGGCATCGGCGTTGTGTTCCGGGACACCCCGGCGGACGAGTTCCGGGGGCAGATCCTCTTCCCCCTGCCGGAGACGCCGGCCCAACGGGCGGGCCTCGAGGTCGGTGACCGCATCGTCGCCGTGGACGGTACGACCATAGAGGAGCTCGGCTTGCCCGGCCTGCGTGCCAGCCTGAATACACCGGGCCAGGAGGCTGTCGAGCTGCTGCTCGAGGACCTGTCCGGAGGCCGGCGGAAAGCTAGCATCGTCCCGGAAAAACTCACCGATCCCAGCGTGCGTCGCCAGCGCCTGCTGGCGGACAAGCCAGAGTTGGCCCACCTCTCCCTGCTCTCCTTCAGCCGGAAGACGCCGGCTGAAGTGGACCGTGCCCTGGCCTCTCTCACAGAGGGCGGCATGACCGGATTGATCCTGGACCTGCGCCGCAACCACGGCGGTGTACTTGACGCTGCGGTGGCCATCGCCCGCCGCTTTGTGGCCGAGGGCACCATCGTCAGCACCGAAGGACGCGGCGAGGTGGAGGTCTTCAAAGCGCTTCCAGCAGAGGCCACCTACGCCGGTCTGCCACTCGTGGTCCTGGTGGATGAGGACTCCGCCAGCGCCAGCGAAGTCCTGGCCGCCGCCCTGCAGGAGAACGGCGCTGCGGAGCTCGTCGGGACACCTACCTACGGCAAGGGCACAGTGCAGACCATCCGCCGTTTCAGGGACCATGGCACGGTGGCCAAGGTGACCAGCGCCCACTACTTCACCCCCTCCCACCGGAACCTGGAACGCTCCAGCGACCCGGAGCGGGACTACGGCCTGCTGCCGGACCACGGCGTGGAGCTGACCGACGAGGAGCGGGAGCACATCCACCGCTGGCTCGGGCGCTACTCGCCGCCCGCGACCCAGCGCGCCGCATTGAAAGCCTGGGAAGAGGCCGCCGGCCTCTCTCTCCTGCCGGAGCAACCGCCTGACCGGCAACTGGAGCGAGCCATCACCGTACTTGAACGGCTGCTGAAGCAGGCCACCGCGCGCTGATGGTCTCAGATCCCCGCTCGCTGACTGTCCTGGGCATCGAGTCCTCCTGCGACGAGACGGCGGCGGCGGTTGTTCGCGACGGCCGCGAGGTCCTGTCTTCGGTCATCGTCAGCCAGGTGGAGGCTCACGCGGTCTATGGCGGCGTGGTCCCCGAGATTGCCGGACGCTCGCACCTGGAGGCCATTGGTCCGACGGTTGAACGCGCCCTCGCTGAGGCAGGCCTGACGGAGGACGAGCTATCAGGCCTGGCCGTGACCACACGCCCGGGCCTGGTGGGCTCCCTGCTGGTGGGCGCCTCCTACGCCAAGGGTCTGGCCTACTCCCGCGGCCTGCCGCTTGTCGGCGTGCACCACATTGAAGCCCATGTCTACGCCGCCGCCATGGATCTCGACGAGCCCCCCTGGCCCTGCCTGGCCCTGGTCGTCTCAGGCGGCCATACGGCGCTCTACCGCGCCGACTCGCCCCTGTCCCTGACCCTCCTGGCAGCCACCTTGGACGACGCGGCCGGCGAGGCCTTCGACAAGGTGGCCTGGATGCTGGGCACCAGCTACCCCGGCGGGCCTTCCATCTCACGCCTGGCGGCCGCCGGCGATCCCAGCGCCATCCGCTTCCCCCGCCACCGGCCCAAGCAGGGCGGCGTGGGCTTTTCGTTCAGCGGCCTGAAGACCGCGGTTCTCTACCACCTGCGGGGCGGCGACGCACTGGCCCCAACTCCGGCACCGGAGGACATCCCGGCCCGCGCCGATGTGGCCGCCTCCTTCGAACAGGCCGTGGTGGATTCCCTGGTGGACAACACCCTGCGCGCCGCCGAGGCCGAGGGCCTGGAGCGCATCCTGGTCGCCGGCGGCGTGGCCGCCAACGCGCGCCTGCGGCTAGAGCTCTGCCAACGCGCCGCGGAAAGCAATCAGAGGGCGTTCTTCCCGCCACCGGAGCACTGCACAGACAACGCTGTGATGATCGCCGGCCTCGGCCACCACCTGCTGGCCGCTGACCGCCTGGCCGGCCTGGAACTCGATGTCCGTCCGAATTGAAGCGTCCGGGCCCAGGGGACGCCTGTCCGGTGCGCTTGGTATTCGGGTAGACTCCCCGCCCGGCCCGGCTGACGCCCGGCATACTCCCGGCCACCTCACCAGCCCTGACGCGCACCTGACCCACCGTGAAAACCGGCCCCCACACAGCCTGGATCGCCCTGGAGGACGGGACCGTCCTCGGTGGCTACTCCACCGGTGCCAGCGGCGAGGCCCGGGGCGATCTCGTCTTCAACACGGCCATGACCGGCTACCACGAGATCCTGACGGATCCCTCCTACTGCGGTCAGGTGGTGCTGATGACCTATCCCCTGATCGGCAACTACGGCGTGGCCGAGGAGGATGCCGAGAGCCCGCGGGCCTGGCCCGAGGCTTTCGTGGCCCGGGAGATCGCACCCCGCCCGAGCAGCCACCGGGCCTCCTGCTCGCTCCCCGCCTGGCTGGAGAAGAACGGCGTGGTGGGCATCGAAGGCGTGGACACGCGCCTCCTGACGCGCCGCGTGCGCGAGGCCGGCTGCCTGCGTTGCGTTGTCTCCTCAACGGATTCCGACACCGACTCCCTGGTGCAGAAGGCCCGCGCTGCCCCAGCCACCGACGGCCGTGACCTGGCGCGGCAGGTAACCTGCGCCGAGCCCTACACCTGGGTCGAAGGCTACCAGAGCTCCTACCCGACGCCCCTGGCCGGCACCGACGGCAAGCGCCTGCGCTGCGTGGCCTACGACTTCGGCATCAAGCGCAACATTCTGCGCAGCCTGGTGCACTGCGGCTTCGATGTCACCGTCGTCCCCGCGGACACGCCGGCCGCCACCGCCCTGGCCTTGGAGCCCGAGGCGGTCTTCCTTTCCAACGGCCCCGGCGACCCGGCCGCCGTCACCGGGGCCACCGACGCGGTGGCGGATCTACTGCCGCGCATCCCGATCTTCGGCATTTGCCTCGGCCATCAGATCCTGACCCTGGCCCTGGGTGCCCGCACCGAAAAGATGCCCTTCGGCCACCACGGCGCCAACCACCCGGTGCGCGATCTCTTGACCGGCCATGTGGAGATCACCTCCCAGAACCACTCCTTCGCCGTGGTCGAGGACAGCCTGCCCGACGCGGTCGAGCTGACGCACATCAACCTGAACGACAACACGGTGGAGGGCATTCAACACAAGTCCCTGCCGGTTTTCAGCGTCCAGTATCACCCGGAAGCCGCCCCCGGCCCCCTGGACTCAACGCACCTCTTCGCGCGCTTTCGCGCCTGCGTAGCGGACGCGCGCTGACAGCCCGGGAACTGAGAAGCGCTCTGGATTGTCAGAGGAGACCGACCGGGTCCACATCGATCGTGACCCGCGGACGCGCCTGTTCAGCGGCCAACTCCACCAGGGTGGCGCGTAGGCGAGAGAAGCTCGCCTCGCGCAGGGGCGCTTTGATCAGGAGGTGCTGGCGGTGGCGGCCGCGCAGGACCGCCATGGGCGCCGGAGCAGGGCCGAGCACCTGGACCGCATGGCCCGCCGAGTGCTCAGCAAGAACCGCCTCCAGGACGGCGGCCAGGTGCCGGGCACAGGCCTCCACGCGGTGCTCCTGGCTGTCCTCCACAATGACGCGCAGGAGCCGGCCGGCCGGTGGATAGCCCAGCTCTTTGCGCAGGGCCACCTCCGCGCCGGCGAAGCCCGGGAAGTCGTGGCGCGTCGCCGCGCGCACGGCCGGGTGCTCCGGCGTCATGGTCTGGACGATGATGCGCCCCGCCCGCTCCCCGCGGCCGGCGCGCCCGGAAACCTGGGCCAGGAGCTGGAAGGTGCGCTCCGCCGCACGGAAGTCCGGCAGGTGCAGGGTACTGTCGGCGGACATGACGCCGACCAACGTCACGCCTGGGAAGTCCAGACCCTTGGCGATCATCTGCGTGCCCACGAGCACATCGACCTGGCCCTGGCCAAAGGCCGCCAAGGTCTCCTCGTAGTCCTCCCGCCGGTGCATGGTGTCCGAGTCCATGCGCCGCACACGCGCAGCGGGGAAGAGCCCGGCCAACACCTCCTCCACGCGCTCGCTGCCCATGCCGATGTAGCGCAGGGCCGGCGCGGTACAGGTCGGGCAGGCCTTGGGAGGCACCTGTTCCTCACAGCATGCATGGCACACGGCGCGACGAATGCGGCGGTGGAATGTCAGACTCACATCACATTGGCGGCAGCGCACTGTCTGCTTGCATTCTGAGCACCACAGGACCGGCGCGAATCCGCGGCGGTTCAGAAAGAGGATCGCCTGCTCCCCGCGCTCCAAGGTCTGCTTGAGCTGCATACACAAGCGCCTTGAGAAGAGCGGCCGGCCGCCGCCCCCTCCCGGCTGCGGTTTCTCCTCGCGCATGTCCACGACCTCCACCGGCGGCAGTTGTCCACCACCCACGCGCTGCGGCAGTTCCAGGTGTCCGTAGCGTCCTTCGAGGGCATTGGTCCAGCTCTCGAGCGAAGGTGTGGCCGATCCTAGGACACACACGGCACCTGCCTGGTGGGCGCGCCAGACGGCC
>DASCNH010000053.1:0-10445 GCA_036011365.1 Planctomycetota bacterium
CATCGAGGGCGAACTCCAGGGCCCCGCCGCCCGGGCGCAGGAGCAACATGTCCGCCCCCTGCTCTTCCACCGGGCCCTCGCGCAGCACCGCGTCCCGGGCACAGCAATCCAGCAGAGTTCGCGGCCCCGCGCCTGCCCCCTGGCGTTCGACGCTCACCAGTGAGCGGTAGCGAAACTCCGTCTCCGCCGCGTTCTGCTCGATGGTCTTGATCTCCATGAAGTTCCGGCTGAGCTCCCCGATCAGCTCGGGCTCATCCACGCAGCGCGACATGTTGTGCGCCAGATCACGCGCGTCCCCCACCTTGAAGTGCAGGCCGTCCACGCCATCGTTCACGTACTCAGCCATGCCGCCGATGTTGCTGGCCATGACCGGCGTGCCCGTCAGAAAGGCCTCGTGGATAGTGATGGGCGAGTTCTCGTACCAGACGGACGGCACGACAAGCACATCGATCTGCGCGTAGACCTCCGAGAGGCGCGCGTTGTCGAAGCGTCCCTTAAATACCACATTGTCCCCGGCCCTCTTCGCCAGTGCGCGGTGGTGTTCATCCTCTTCGGGACGGAAGTCCCCGTAGATGTTCAGCACGGCGGCGCTCCCGGCGAGATATTCCATGGCCTCGATCATGACTTCATCGCCCTTGTACCACACCAGGGACCCAACAAAACCAAAGCGCACACGCCCGGCCTCGTCAGGCCGCTTCTCCAGGGCCCGGATGTGGTCCATGCGCATGCCGTTGTCGGAAAACAGGAAGGTATGGGGATCGAAGCCGGCGCTCTCCACCAGGACCTGGCGCAGGAAGCGGCTCGGGCTGATGCGCAGGTCTGCTGCCGCGTAGGCCCCCTCCACGAAATCGCGCCGCGCCATCAGATCATCGAACTCGGCGGCGATGCGCGAACGCGACCCGGGACTGGTGTCCGTCCCCTTGAGCGCCCGGGCCACCAGCTCCAGCGCCGGCCCCGTGGCCCGGCCGAGCTTCGCGGCCGCCGCCACGTGCTTGAGGCCCTGCTCCTTGACGCACAGAAAACAGCCGGCACCCATGTTCTTCGGGCACAGCTCACCGTCCGGGCGGATCAACTGCACGCGGGGGCAGATGGCCCAATAATCGTGGCAGGTAATCACCGTGGGCAGGCCCGCCTCGCGGGCCACGGCCACCAGACCGGCGGAAGTGTGAATGAGGTGTTGGAAGTGCACCAGGTCGGGCTGCTCAGCGCGCAGGACGCGCCGGAAGGCCGCCTCCGCCTGGGGCTGGTCATAGCTCTCGCGCAGGGAAGCGTGGTTCAACCGATGGGTCAGGCGCAAGAGGCGCAGACCTTGGAACTCGGTCTCCTCCACGGAAAAATCCGGTGCCTCCTGGCCGGCCGCATCCGGCTTCGCGGGCACACGGGCCAGGACCACGGTCTCGTGCCCGCGGCGGGCCAGCTCCTGGGCCAGGTTGAATGTGTAGATCTCAGTTCCGGCCCAGGTATCTGGCGGAAAGCCGTGTACCACAAAGAGGATCTTGAGGTGTCGGCGCTCGAGCATGCTCGTCGCCGGCCGCCGGAGATCAGTGCGCCCGCCCTCGTAGAGCCCTGTGAAGGCAGCCCGGCGCAGGGCAGCCGCCTGGCTCGCCAGATCATCGGCGTCCTTCTGCGCCAGTCCCAAGGCAGCGATGGATGCGTCGTCCTCCTTGGCGAGTCGCGCACACAGGGTCTTGATGTCCGCCTTGGCCGCCACGCACACGCGGTCCAGCCACTGGGCGTTGAACTCGCCGTCGATACGCGCCCGTGCGCGCACCTCATGCGGGTCGTAGTCGTGGCTGTGCTCTACTCGGGCCTGTGCATCGTAGACCACCGTGTGACCGGCCTCGAGCAGCGCGCGGGCCATCAGGATATCCTCGCCAAAGGGCGTGCGCGGGAAGGGATGGAGCTCCCAGACGGAGCGCCGGATGGCCGAGGCCACATCGTTGAAGTTGTAGAGCAGGCGTCGCTCATGGGGGCCGAGGGCGGCGTAGTCCGGCACATCCACAAGGCGCACCTCTCGGCGCTGCTCGGCGTAACCCGGGTCGCCGACCGAAAGCAGCTTCGTCACGGCGGCCGCATCCGGCCGGGGGACATTGCGGCAGCAGGCGGCGGCCACGGAGTCAGCGGTGAAGTTGGCGGCCAGGGTCTCCAGCCAGTCCGGCGCAGCCGGAATCGCATCCTGGGTCAGGAAGACCAGCAGCTCCCCGCTGCTCTCGGCCGCCAGCAGGTTGCGCGTGTCCCCGTGGTCGAACTCCATCTGATCGATGCGCTTGCGCCGCATACGCTCCGGCTCGCGCCTGGCGTATTCCCCGAGCAGCTCCCAGGTGCCGTCGGTGGAACCGGAGTCCACGGCCAGGAAGTCCCAGGGGATCGCGGTCTCCTGGGCCAAGAGGGATTCCAGCACGCGCCCGAGGAACTCCAGCCCTTGCCAGCAGGGCATCAGGATGGAAATGGACCGGGGTCTGGGCATGGGCGGGGCCACGGAGGGCCGTGCGGGGGCCGTGCGGGGGTAGTGCGGGGGGGCCGTGCGGGCCGGAGCGGCTGAGGATGGCCGCCGGAGGCCGGGTGCGCACCCTTTATTTCGGCCAAAAGAGGCCACTTCCTGCGGGGAGAAAGGGGCCTCCTTGCGCTAATCCGCGGGTTAGTGCGGCGCGGGGGCCGGGGGCGGGCCGGCGTCCTCTGGAGTGCCGCGCCAGGCCTCGCCCAGGCCCCCCAGCCAGCCGCGGCTGCCGCACAACTGGCCGAGCACCTGGGCCCCGCGCAGCAGCGGGGAGCGGCCGGCGGCGGCCCAGGCCGCGGGAGCTGGCTCCCCGGCGGACCAGATGAAGGCCAGGTCCCGGCTGACCTCATAGCAGAAGCCGCGCAGAGCTGCCCAGGGGCCCGGGCGCAGGCGGTGTCCGTGGGACATGACATGGAAGGCGGCATCCACCCGGTAGCGTTCAAAGGCCGGCCGGAGGTCGTAGGCATGGGCGTGGTACACCAGGCTGGCCGGGGCGGAGGTCAGGCGCCAGCCGGCGGTCAGCACCCGGGAGGCCCAGGCGAAGTCCTCTCCGAAGGGCACCTCCGGAAAAGGCAGCTCGGCCATGACAGAGGCGCGCACGGCGCTGGCCACATTGTTGAAGCGCAGATAGGCCACGCGCGTGGCCGCGTCGAGCTCCCAGATCCCCGCCAACCCGTCCAGATCCCTGGGGAAGGGCTGGGTGGAAGCCTCCGGCAGGGCCAGGGCCGTGCGCCTGGTCAGAGCATCATCTCCGGGGTTGGGCAGGGTGCGCGCGGTGACTCCGGCCACCCTCCGGTCGATGAAGGGGGCCACAAGCTCCTCGATGAAATCTTCCCGGGCCGGCAGGCAATCCTGGGAGAGGAAGATCAGGAACTCGCCCCGCGCCCGGGCGGCGAGCAGGTTGCGCACCAGGCCGTGGTGGAAGCGCTCCCGGGGAATGGTCTCCAGACGCGCCCCGGCGGCGAGCAGCAACTCTCGGGTGCCGTCCGTGGACTCGGAATCCTGCACACAGATCTCCAGCCCGCCGGTAAAGCGCTGGGCCTGGAGGGCGGGGATCAGCCGCCTGAGGTCCCGCTCCCCGTTCAGAGTCGGGATCAGGATTGAGAAGCGGGGGGAGGTCATGGGGGGCACCTCTCCTATCGGCCGCTAGCAAGCTTCCCAACACCCGTCGGCTCAACTTCCCCGCCCAGAGAAGTGGCATTTCCCAGCGGGCACAGGGCCCGGGGGAAGCGCCGACGGAGGTGTTGATTCTCGGTGGTTGCCACACCCCCGAACCATGGGGTCTACTGCCCTGTCCCAACTCCCCAGCCCCCAAAACATGCACTCCGACCGTCTCTCCCTCCTCTTCGGCGTCCTGATCTCCGCCCTGCTCTCCGGCACCCTCGTGATCGCCGGCCTCAAGGCGGGCATCACCCCCGGGGTGAGCCCCCTTGTGATCCTGGTGGCCTGGGGTGCCTTCACGTCCCACGCCTCCGGCACCCGCGGCAAGCGCTTCCTCAACATCGCCCAGGTGGCAGGTTCCGGCGGCATGTCAGTGACCGCCGGGGTGATCTTCACGGCGCCCCTGCTCCAGATCCTCTACACGAGCCGGGGCCTCGAGCCTCCGGCCGTGGACATCCCCACGCTGATGCTGCTGTCCGTGGCGGGCAGCCTGCTGGGCATCGGCTTCGTCGGCCTGGCCACCCGGAAGTTCCTCAGCGATCAGTCGCTGCCGGCACCGGAGGCGCGCGCCTGTGAGACCATGATCCAAGCCGCCGTCGCGCGACCGGAGGACCGTCCACGCCTGGGTCGCTCGCTTGTCCTGGGCCTCACCGCCAGCTTCCTGGCCCCCCTGGTGGCCAAACTCGGCCTGGTCCACGAGCACATCGTGCTCTTCACGCGCAAGAACGGCTCCCGGCTCTTCTCCCTGGAGATGCCCTTCAACCCCATCTACCTGGGCATCGGCGGCCTCCTGACCTTGCCCACTGCCCTCCTGGTCTTCTCTGGCAGCGCCCTACGCCTGGTCGGAGACTGGGGCCTGGCCGGCGTCTCCGAGGGCAGCGCCTCAGCCGCCACCTGGCCGGACAACTCCATGCGTTGGGTGGGCGGTGGTGCCATGACCGTGGCCGTGGCCTGGTCCCTGATCAAGTTCAGAAGGGCCGGCAAACTCTCCCGGGACCAGGCGGAGGATGCCGCCGGCGTGCTTACCGTCGCGCCCTCCATCCAGCGCTGGCTGAAACTCTCCATCGCCCTCGGCACCCTGCTGATCTTCGGCTGGATCGTCGCCGTCGATGGCCTGGGGACCTACTCCTTCGCCATGGGAGGAACCGTGCTCCTCATGGCCACCTTGATGGTC
The DNA here is from genome assembly GCA_036011365.1 of Planctomycetota bacterium. GTDB lineage: Bacteria > Planctomycetota > UBA1135 > UBA1135. The sequence continues at coordinate 4,833 of DASCNH010000053.1, forward strand.
ACCCTGGGGGCGATTCTCTCCCTGCAGATCGGTTCCTCCGCCTCTCCGGTCTCCGGCACGATCTTCGTCACCACCCTCGTCCTGTGCCTGGTGTCCCTGGCCCTGGCACGCCAGTCCATCGACGATGTGGCCCTTTTGACTCCGCTTCTGGTGGGTGCCTGCGTCGCCGTCTGCGCCGCCAATGACTCGAGCCAGGACTACAAGACCCTGCAGCTCTGTGGCGTGCGTGTGCAGGACGGTTTCCTGGCCCAACTGCTCGGCACCCTGGCCGGCTGTGTGGTGGTCCCCGTGGTCGTCTACGTGGCCCACGAGGCATACACCCTGGGCAGCGATGATCTGATCGCCCCCCAGGGCCAGATGTTCGCCACGCTGGTGGAGGGCCTGCTGCTCGAAAGCCAGTTGCCCTGGGCGCCGATCCAGGTCGGTCTCCTGGTGGGCCTGGGCGCCGTCGCCATGGAACTCCTCGGCGCCAAACGCGGCCTCATGTTGCCCTCCATGGCCCTGGCCGTGGGCATCTACCTGCCGGCCTTCATCGGTCTTGGCATCCTGGTCGGCGCCGGTGCCCGGCGTGTGGCCGAGGGGCCGAGCGCCGCCGACGAAGGTGCCACCCACGAGTCGATCCTGGCCTCCGCCGGCATGATCACGGGCGCCGCTGCCTTTGAGCTACTGCTCGGCCTGGGCATCCTCTTCGGCTTCCGCCAGGAGGCCCTCGAGTTCTTCCACTTGCCGTCCCTGGCGGCGGATCTGCTGGCCTGGGTGGGCATTGCAGCCCTGGCCCTGATCCTGTTCTTCAACTCCCGCCGCAACGCGGGGGCAAGTCGTTAGTCCGGCCGGTTGTTCAGGCGCGCCACTCAGGCGCTGCGCTGCCCCCGAGCTCCATCATCCCCCTCCGCTTCTGTCCGCAGGGCTGAAGGCGGCACCTCCGCCGTCTCCAGAATGCGCACGCCGTCCTCGTCGGCGATGATGCGACGTCCCTCACCCCCCTCTTCCGTCAGGAGATGTGCCGGACCACCCCACAGGGTCGAGATGTGAGCCAGTGTGCTCCCGGCCTCTTCCAGTTGTAGATCGCGTCCCTTGTGGCAGTGCTGCAAGAGCAGGCCGCCATCCCCATCCTCCTCGATGACATCTATCTGCGGCACACCGCCCCAGGCCATGCCCTCGAGCAGTTGATCCTTGACGCGCCGCCAGTTGCGGTCGGCGATCTCCTGGCGTCCGGTGCGCGGGTTGGTCTCATAGACGAACATGCCGTGGCGTTCGGCAAAGTCCTCGTCCACCACCGCATCGATGAAGCTGACATCGTTGTGCGTGGCGCGCAGGCTAAAGATGTCCCGGCCCACGCTTTCCGCATGGCGGAAGAGCTCAATGCCCAACTTGTAGGGATTGACGCGCCCGGGTTGGGTGGCCGTGGCCCCCGCGTGGCAATCGGCGAAGTCGACCACCTCCGCAGCGTTGAGGATGCCGCCGGTCAAGATCCGGCTGTGCCAGAAGGAGGCCCAGCCCTCGTTCATGACCTGGGTCTGCCTCTGTGGCGCGAAGTAGAGGGCCTCGGCGCGCACCATGCGCAAGACCTCCCGCTCCCAATCCCCCAGGCGCCCCCGTTCGGCCAGGAAACCGAGCACATCACAGGTGGGCAGGGCCATGTCAGGTCGGTGATCGGCGGGGGTCCCTTGCGCCTCACGGGGACGGGCCGAGGCCGCGAAGGCCTGCTCCGCCCGTTCCGCCAGGCTGGGGCCCAAGAGGGTGCGGCGCTCGCCACTCTGATACTCGCGCAGGGGCTGGTAGGGATCCACCAGGTTGTCGAGAGAGAGGGCGGAGTCGAGCAGACAGTCCACGCGTTCCTGCCCGTGGGCGTCGATCAGCTCGCGCATGCGCGTGGCATGGCGCCCCATGGTGTCCACCATGCGACGGTCAGTTGGTGAGAACCACACATTGTGCTTGAAGAAGTCCGCGTGGCCGAAGACATGTGCCATCACGAGCTTCTGCTCCATGGTGGAGTTGGCGCGCACCAGATAGGCGTAGACCGGATCGTTGTTGATCACCAGCTCGTAGATCTTGGAGAGCCCCCAGGCATACCCCTTCTGCATGCGCTCGTACTCCATGCCGAAACGCCAGGAGGGGTAGCGCACGGGGAAACCACCCAGGGCCGCCAGGGCATTCACATCGCGGGCATCCAGCATCTCGAAGACCACATCGAAGAAGTCCAGCCCCGCCTCCCGGGCCCGGCTCTCGATCTCCTCGCGCCAGCGGGCGAGTTCGGGGGTGAGGCGCGTATCAGCGGCCATCTCAGCGCCCCTTGCCCAAGAAGGCCCGCACCACATCGGGGATTTCCTGGCGGTCGTTCACCGCCGCCGTCACCAGCGCCTCCTCCTGGCCCAGGGTTCCGTCCAGGTCCTTCTTGAACTGTCCGGAACCGTAGGCGCTCTTCACCTGGCCATAGCAGAACTGATTGACGCGCGGCAGGAGTTCATCGCGTAACAGAGTCACGCAGCGTTCCGTATCCCGCGCCGACCAGTTGTCGCCATCGGAGTAGTGGAAGGGGTAGATGTTCCAGTCCTCCGGGCGGTAGTCGCTCTGGATGCGTTCCAGGCAGAGTTCATAGGCGGAGCTGATCTTCGTTCCGCCGGACTCGCGCAGGTGAAAGAAGGTGTCCTGATCCACTTCCTTGGCCACGGCATCGTGGACGATGTAGACAACCTCCAGGTTCTCGTACTGACTGCGCAGCCAGGTATCGATCCAAAAGGCCTTGATGCGCACGATTTCCTTCTGCTCCCGCCCCATGGAGCCGGAGACATCCATCATGTGGAAGATGACCGCGGAAGAGTCCGGTCGTGGACAGGAGCGGTGCATACGGTAGAACTCGTCCTCGCGCACGGGCACCACCTCCGGCCGTGCCGGATCCCATTCACCGGCGGCCATCGTGCGTCTGAGAGCACGCTTGTAGGTGCGTTTGAAGTGCCGCAGAGAGCGCGGTCCGGCCTGGCGGATGCCCGTGTAGCGCCCACCTTCAGCGGGCACCTCCCGAGCGCCCCGGGGCCTGATGTCAGGCAGTTCCAGCTCGTCGCCGAGCATGGCCGCCAACTCCTCGAGTTCCACATCCACCTCCAATATGTGCTGCCCTTCGGCCTCTCCGGCGGCACCGGCTCCCTCACCCTCGCCGGCCTCCCCGGAGACAGGCTCGCCCTCCTCTCCAGGCCCCTGACCCACGCCCTGCTTGGAGTTGTCACCGTAGCGAAAACGCGGCAACTCAATCTGCGGCACGGGCACGGAGACCGAATGCCCACCCTGGCGGCCGATCAACTCGCCGGTGGACAGGTACTTGCGCAGATCCCGCCGCAGCTTGCCGCGCACGATCTCGCGGAAGCGCGCCCGGTCGCGCTCGATTCTGTAGACCTCCTGGCCCATGGTGTTCAGCGCCCGGCCCGCCCCGCGCCTAGGCCGCCTCCTGGGCCTCTTCGCGGGCTTCGCCCCGGGCGAAGAGGCCGGCCACATGCTGCAGGATCGCTTCCGCGCTCAGCTCGTCGTAGCCGAACTGGCGCATCAAGCGTCCGCGGATCACGGCGATCTTTTCCTGGGTGTCCGGGTCGACCACCGTTGAAACCAGGGAGGTCAGTTGGATGGTGTCCCGGTGATCACGGAACATCTTGCGTTCGAGGGCCCGCGTCAAACGCTCATTGGTGCGGTAGTCGAAGGTCTTGCCCTCCAGGGTCAAGGCAGCGATGTAGTTCATCAACTCGTGGCGGAAATCATCCTTGCGTGATTCGGGAATATCCACGTTCTCCTCGATGGAGCGCATCAGGCGCTCGTCTGGATCGCGCTCTTCGCCGCCTTCGCCCCGCACGCGCCCGCGCGTCGTATAGGCCTTGATGTTGTCCAGGTACTTGGCGCACAGGCGATCGATGGCCTCCTCGTCCGCGGCAATGGCCACCTGTACCTCGCGTTTAATTATCTCCTCGTACTCCTCGCGCACCAGGGCGATCAATTGCAGGTAGCGCTTGCGCACCTCATCATTGGGGATCAACGAGTGATGCCTGAGGCCGGTCTCCAGGGCAGCGATCACATCCAGAGGCCCGACCACGGGGTTGTCCGCCACCAGACAGGCGGCGATGCAATCCTGCACATAGCGAGGACTGATACCGAGCATGCCCTCCCGGGGAGCCGCCTCACGCAATTCGCCCACCTGCTCGCTGGTGAAACCCTGCACCTCGCCACCGTCATACAGACGGCACTTCTGGGTCAGCGTCAGATTGGGGTTGGTGGGGTCCTCCAGCCGCGTCAGCACCGCCCACAGGGCGGCCATCTCAAGGGTGTGCGGAGCGAGGGAACGCCCGGGCATCCCACGCCGGCCGTACTGGCGGCGGTAGATTTCCACCTCGTCGGAGACCGCCAGGTTGTAGGGCACATCGATCTTGATCGTGCGGTCCCGGAAGGCCTCCATCAACTCGTTGCTCTGCAACTTCTTGTACTCGGGCTCGTTGGTGTGCCCGATGATCACCTCGTCGATGCTCGTCTGCGGGAACTTCTTGGGCTTGATGCAGTGTTCTTGGGTCGCCCCCAGGAGGTCGTAGAGAAAGGCCACATCGAGCTTCAGGACCTCAACGAATTCCAACAGGCCGCGGTTGGCGATGTTGAACTCCCCGTCGAAGTTGAAGGCGCGTGGGTCAGAGTCAGAACCGTACTCGGCGATCAGCCTGTAGTTGATGTCGCCGGTCAGTTCCGTGGAGTCCTGGTTCTTCTCGTCCTTGGGTTGGAATGTGCCAATGCCCACGCGGTCCTTCTCGGAGAGCACCAGGCGTTGCACGCGCACATGCTCCATGACTTGCATCCAGTCGCCACCGTGGCGCTCCATCAGCATGCGATAGTAGAAGCGGCCGACCGGATCCAACTCCCCCTCCGAGCCGAGGGTGTATTCCCCGCGGAAGCGTTTGTTGAGGCGTGCGAGCACGTCGCCACGACTGGCGGGCGGGATGAGCAGCATGGGATCCTGGTGTGTCGGCGAGGCAATCGTCTCCCCGTCCACGCGCCAGGAGAAGGTGTAGAGCGCTCCCTCCTCCGTGGCCGAGTAGCGCTCGAGCCCCTGTTTCAAGAGGCGCACGATGGTGCTCTTCGATGAGCCCACGGGCCCGTGGAGCAGCAACACGCGCCGCTCCGGGCCCAACCCACGCGCCCCGGCCCGCAGCGTCCGCACCAGACGCGCCAGGGACGCATCCAGCCCATAGACCGCATCACGCCCCTCGGTGAAAGGATCATCGAAGATCCTCCAGCGCCGTTCCCCGTCCTCGCCCAGCTCACTGCCGTGGCTGTCCACCATGTCGATCAGCCGCTGCCAGGCATTGCGCGTCACCCGCGGCGTCTCTTCCAGTATCTCCAGGTAATCCGCAAAGGACCCCTCCCAGTGCAGCGCGCTAAAGCGCTCCTGTTCCAGATCCGTGCGCACCAGGCCAAAGAGGGAAGTGTTGCTGTCGTTCATGTTAATTGGGAGCGGTGTAGGTCGTTCCAGGGGAGGGAACGGGGGTTCGTCGCCTCTCCTTTCGACCGTTTCCCCCCATAGCCTGAGCCGCCCCCCACCCCAGCCCCCTCCCGCCCCCCGCCGCACCCCCGCCTCCCCTCCCCACC
>DASCNH010000054.1:0-15122 GCA_036011365.1 Planctomycetota bacterium
CCGGAGCGCGGTAGCAGCGCTCGCGATAGGTGACTTCCCGGTGCGGCAGGTTCTGCGCCCCGGCAGGCACCTCCGCCACGCTGAGCTCCCCGTGCTCTCCCGGTACCAACCAGCGCTGGTCCCAGGCATCCACCAGGGCGCGAATAAGGGGCTTGACCTGGTTGAAGTCGAGCACCAACCCGTGCTCGCCCAACTCGCCCCCCACCTCCACGGCCACCCGGTAGTTGTGGCCGTGCAGACGCTCCGCCTCTCCGTCGGGGAAGATCAGGAAATGGGCCGCGGAGAACTTCAGGTACTCCTTGGCGATGGCGATGGACCAGGCTTCCATGGGAGCAGGTTAGCACGCTCTCCACGCCGCGCCTATGGGAGCCCGGCCCCGGCAATCCAGCCATCCGGACCACGCCGAGCCCTTCGCATGGACTGCCTTGTTGAGACGCTGCGGCCCCGGAAGAGGATCCCCACATCTCGATTCATCCCAAACCGAGCGCCGCCATCAGCGCTGCACGCCCCCCTGCCGCCGGGTGTCTGTGGATCATCCAAAAGCGTCGAAATCACGCCGTTTCAGATTCAGACCCCAGCCCCGACACCCGATAGGACCAACACAAGGTCTGTCCCCATCCCGGCTGCGCCGGGTAGCACCCTTCAGAGCAGGGGGCACCGCAACATGAGAACCACCAAGCGAGCTGGATTCACGATCACCGACGGCGTCCTCGTCGTCTCCGTCGTCTCGATTCTGCTCTCGGCTCTGGTTCCCGGCCTCTCACGCACCACGGCCCGCGAACGGGACAATGTGCGCCTTGAGCACATGCAGACCATCAGCGCGGCCCTTGAGGCCCACCACGCCTCCCTCGGCCACTACCCCCCAGCCCGGGCCGATGCCTGGCTCGGCGGTTGGGAGGCTTCCCACAGCGCCGATTTCCTGACGCGTCTGATGGAGGCCGGCTTCCTGGAAGAGCCCCTGGCGGACCCCATCAATGACGAGGTCCACCACTACCGCTACGTCGTCCATCAGGACGGCAACTACGGCTGCGTGGGTGAACGCGAGTTCTTCGTCCTGGGCTTCACCGCCTTCGAGACCAGGCCCACGCTGCCCGCGGAACAGCGCCACTTCGCTTGCCCGGAGCGCGACTTCTCCGACGAGCTGGCCTTCAGCACGAGCACCTTCGGCCAGCACTAGCCGGCCCCTCAGAAGGCGCAGACGCGCCTTCTGCTGCAGCTTCCGCCAGAGCAAGCCTGGCCGCCAGACAATGGTGATGGATGCGGGTCAGGGCCTGCCCCCTGGGCGGCCCTCCTTCAGTTCTTGACACCGTCGAGCTCGACCGCCTGCTCAACTCGCGGCACCTGGCCGCGCAACACGGAGTTGTCCTCAAAGAGGGCCCGCTGATCGATGATTGGCGTCTCCCCAAGGGCCTGCACGTCGATCTGCCCGGATTGGGAGTAGGCCGCAATGGCGTTGCCCCAGGTGACCGCCTCCACCGCCGCGGGAGCGATGCCACGGGAGAGCATCAAGTGCGCCGTGCGCGGTACGGCCAGGGGATCGCTGATGCCCCAATCGCCCGAGGAATCCACGATGATGCGCTGCGGCCCGTAGCGTTCCACCAGATCCGCCATGCGCACGGGGCTCATCTTGGTGTGCGGGTAGATGGTGAAGGCCGCCCAGGCGCCGCTCTCCAGCACATCCTCCACGGTCTCCTCGTTGTTGTGGTCAATCACGAGCCGCTCCGGGGCCAGCCCCACCTCGAAGGCGATCTCCAGGGAACGCCTGACGCCTTCCTTCTTGTCCCGGTGTGGCGAGTGCACCATGGCCAGTGTGTCGAACTCCAGCGCCATGGCCAACTGCTCGCGGTAGACACGCTCCTCTGCGGCGGTGATGTCATCAAACCCAATCTCGCCGATGGCCACCACACCCTGCTTACAGGCAAAACGACGCACCAACTCGAGGACCGGCCGCTCCAGGTTTTCGTCGTTGGCTTCCTTGGAGTTGAGTCCGATGGCGCAGTAATGGGCGATGCCGAATTGGGAAGCGCGGAAGCGCTCCCAGCCCACCAGGTTCGAGAAGTAATCCACGAACGTCCCCACCTGCGTCCGGGGTTGCCCCAACCAGAAGGCCGGCTCGATGACCGCGCGCACGCCCGCGGCCGCCATGGCCTCGTAGTCGTCCGTAGTGCGGCTCGTCATGTGGACATGGGGATCGAAGAAGCGCATGGGTCAAGATTCCTTTTCGTGTTCGTCGTCAGTTTCGAGCGCAGCGAACATCCCCTGCTCCACCGCTCCCGCCAGGGCCAGTTCGATGCTCCCCCGCACGAGCGGCTCTGTCTCCCGGTCCAGGGCATTCTCCAGGAGCTCCGGCCGGCCGGCCCGGGCGCAGCCCAGGGCAGCTCCCCGGCGTCCCGGCGCGCTCCCCTCGCTCAACTCCCGCGCCAGCCAGGCGGCACCGCGCTCGCCAGGCTGTTTCCCCAAGCACAGCCACAGCATGGGCTGCACCGGGCGCAGGGCGCTGCTGCGCTCGTCCGCCAGATCCAAGGCCATGCGCGCCAGCTCCCCGTTGACGCGACCATCCAGCCCCCACAGGCGCCAGAGGGGACCGGAGAGGTGCAAGCACTTGATGACGATCTGAAAGAGCGCCGTGTCGTCCAGATGCGTGGCCGGATAGGGCGTATCCAGGGCGTTGGCCTCGAAGACGCTGACCATGTTGGTGCGGTGGCCCTCGCCACAGCGCCAGGCGAAGCGCCCGCCGGCGGGCAGCCAGGCCAGGGAACGATAGAGGGCGCAGAGCTCGCCCATGTCGGCGTAGCGGAAGGCCTCCTCCAGGGCGTCCACTGCGCTGTCTTCGTCTAGATCGTTGCGGGCGAGAACGAGGGCCACGCGCAGGGTCTCCAGCTCCGTCCAACGTTCCGGGTTGAGCCCCGGCAGAGACTTCTCCGCCGCCGCGCACTCGGCGGCGCTCGGCGCCAGGGGCCGTTGGCCTGCCAGGCGACAGGCGCGGGAGAGCAGCACGCAGAAGTCCGTGTGGGAGACGCCGGAGGCCAGCGCCGTCGTCCAGGACTCGAAGGTGGCCAGAGCTTCGCCCGGCAGCCGTGGCGCGAGCCAGTCTGCGAACAGGGCCCGCGCCTGCAGCGGGTCGACGGTGTCTTGCGGTAGGGTCGTAGTCACGCTCTTGAGTAACGGTCTAGTGCTCCAATCCCGCCGTCAATGCCAGGGCGAGAAAGGCCGTACTCGACAGTCGTAGGGAGTCGGTGTGGTTGAAGTCGCAGGCCCAGCCGCGCTCGTTTTGATAGCGCAGGAGGTGGGGCCTGAGCCGTGCATGGTAGGCGGCGCGCTCCTGCTCGGGAAGCAGCTCAATGACCAGGGCGGCGTAGTAGTGCCCGAAGTAGTAGAAGTAGCCGGAATTGTCGAACCAGGCCTCGTGGGGAATGGGCCGCTGGTGGGCGATGTCCAGGTAGACGTGGTGTTTGAAGAAGTCATCGAGCCCGCCGCGCAGGACATCCGGCGTCACTGTTCGATCCCCCGCCAGAACCAGGGCCCAGTTGGCCACCTGGGTGCGGGCCAGGCTGCCCTGGGTGCAGTTGATATCGAGGAAGCCTTGGAGGGCCGGTACGGCGGTCAGGTCATAGGAGTAGGCTCCTCCCGGCAGGGCGCAGCGGCGCAGATAGCTGATGGCCCTGGCCACCCGCCGCCCAGCGACGCCCCATTCCTCCGGCGCCGCCAGGAGGGCAGGCAGCACCAGGGCCGTGCAGAAACTCGTATCCCAGGTGGGCACCACCGTGATGGGCACGTCCTCCGTCGCGCCCCCGTCGTAGTAGGCCCAGCCACCGTTCACGGACTGGCCGCGCTCGAGCATGGCGTAGAACTCCTGCCCGCGCCGGGTTATGGCCCGCCCCAGCTCGCCCTCCATCAGCCCCCCGTCAGCACTTGCCCGCACCATGGCCACGAACCCGTAGAGGGCCGCCCAGTGATGGTCCGTGTCCCAGTCGTCCGGGCGCAGGGGCAAGGGTGTCTCCGTCAGCCAGCCGAGGGATCGGCGGCGCGCCAGGCGCATGTCCCCCGCCGCCGGCCCCGTGTCCAGGGCCATGCTGCCGATGGCCACGGCGGCCACCTGCCAAGCGTAGAGGGTCTCCGACTTCCAGAAGCCCTCTACGACCCCCGCCAGGGTTCGCAGGCCCCAGGAACCGTCAGCGTTCTGCGTCTCCACGAGCCACTCCAGGGCCCCGTCCCGAGCCTCCCGGGCCCGGGCCTCTCCGACCTGCGGATCCACCGCCGCCCCGGCTCCCGTGTCCCCCGTGTCCCCCGTGTTAACGGGAGCGCCGGGCCCCTGGAGCGCCAGCGCCAACAACAGCGGTAGATCCCCTGCGTTCACTCGTCCTCCCCGCCCCCAGCTGCAGCATCCTCCCGGACCAGGCCAGATTCCTCCCAGGCATCCAAGAGGTCGAGCTCGGTCTGCTGGCGCGCCAGCTTGAGCGCCCAGCGGGCCGCTTCCAGGCCAGCCTCGGCCTCGTCCACGGCCTCCCGATAGCCCCGCTCCTCACCCGGCAACTCCCCGTCGATCAGATGGTCCAGGCGCTGCTCCTCCACGGCCAGGCCCTGGCCGTATTCCTCCACCGCGCGCCGGGCACGCGCCAGGACCAGCTCCGCCGTCTTGGGATCCGCCGGATGCACAGCGTACATCTCCTCCAGCTCCGCCAGCTCCACCTCGGCGCTGATCAGCTGGCCGCGCGCCTCGGTCAGCGCCAGCTCCTGCTCCGCCAGCTTCAGGGGGCGCTCCAGGTTGAGGAAGACCTCCAGATCCTGCCGGGCGCTCGTCAGGTCCCGACGGGCCGCGGCCTTCTCCAGCTCCGCCTCGGCCAGATCCGCCGCGGCCGCCAGCTGGGCGATTTCGATGGCCAGGTGCGCGCGCTCGCTCTCGTCCCCATCCCGGGCCCCGTCCGCAGCCTGCTCCTCCCCGCTATCCCAGCTGCGCGGCTGGCGACTGCCGGCGGAGAAAATGCAGGACGGGAGAAGCAACAGGGCACAGGGCAGGGTGGCGGCTTGGATCAGCTTCATAGGTAAATCAGGGGCAAGGGAGGTGGCCGGGGCAATCGTGAGCAAAGCTCAGCGCGCCCGCTATCATACCCGGCCGTCGACAAGGGTGTCCGCCCGTGGGATACTGTTGCCCAAAATCGGGTCCTGCTCCCGGCCCCGCCCCCAACCCCTCACGCCCTCCTCCGCGGGCACCTCCTCCCCAGGACTCCCCATGACGCACGGTACCTTCACGACTCCCCTGCCTGCCAACGAGCCCGTCCGCGCCTATGCCCCCGGCGAGGCCACGCGTGCCTCCCTCAAGGAATGCCTGGCGGCCCAGGCCTCAGAGACCGTCGAGGTGCCCCTGGTTATCGGCGGCCAGCGCGTGACCACCGGCGACCTGGCCCCCATGGTCATGCCCCACAACCACGGTCATGTGCTCGGCCACTACCACCGGGCCGGAGAGGGCGAGGTGGCGGCGGCCATCGACGCCGCCACCGCCGCCCGCAGCACCTGGCAGGCCATGCCCTGGAATGAACGCGCCGCCGTTTTCCTGCGCGCCGCTGACCTGCTGGCGGGTCCCTGGCGTGATCGCATCAACGCCGCCACGATGCTCAACCAGTCGAAGACCGTGCTCCAGGCGGAGATCGACGCCGCCTGCGAGCTGATCGATTTCTGGCGCTTCAACGCCCACTTCCTGGAACAGCTCTACTCGGAACAGCCGGTCTCCTCCCCGGGCTGCTGGAACCGCCTCGAACACCGTCCCCTCGATGGCTTTGTCTTCGCCATCACGCCCTTCAACTTCACCTCCATCGCCGGCAACCTGCCCACGGCCCCGGCCCTGCTCGGCAACACCTGTCTGTGGAAGCCAGCCTCCACCTCCGTGCTCTCCAACTGGTACCTGATGGAGCTCCTGGAAGAGGCCGGCCTGCCCGCCGGCGTGATCAACTTCCTGCCCGGCAGCGGCGGCACAGTCGGCAATCCAGTGGTGGCCGACGGACGCCTGGCCGGCGTCCACTTCACCGGCTCCACGGCTGTCTTCCAGGGCATCTGGAACCGCATCGGCACGAACATCGAGAGCTACTCCCAGTACCCGCGCATCGTGGGCGAAACCGGCGGCAAGGACTTCGTCGTGGCCCACTCGTCAGCTGATCCGGCCTGCTTGGCGACGGCCCTGGTGCGCGGCGCCTTCGAGTACCAGGGCCAGAAGTGCTCCGCCGCCAGCCGCGCCTACATCCCAGCCAGCCTGTGGGACGATGTCTGCGAGCGCATGGCCGCGGCCCTCGGCACCGTCGGCGTCGGTGACATCTGCGACTTCCGTAACTTCATGGGAGCGGTCATTGACCAGTCCTCCTACGACAAGCTCTCCGGCGCCATCGAGTCCGCCCGCAGGGACAGCACGGCGGAGATCGTCCTGGGCGGCGAGGCCGATGCCTCCGAAGGCTACTTCGTACACCCCACGGTTGTCCGCGTCAGCGACCCGCGTCACGACCTGATGCGCACGGAGCTCTTCGGCCCCATCCTGGCCGTCTACGTCTACGAGGACGAGCGCTTCGAGGAGACGCTGCACCTGTGCGACTCCACCTCCCCCTATGCCCTGACCGGTGCCATCTTCGCCCGCGACCGGGCCGCGGTGCAGCGGGCCACGGACGAGCTGCGCTTCGCCGCCGGCAACTTCTACATCAATGACAAGCCCACCGGCGCCGTGGTAGGCCAGCAGCCCTTCGGCGGCTCCCGGGCCTCCGGCACCAACGACAAGGCCGGCTCCATCCTGAACCTCACGCGCTGGACCAGCCAACGCACGCTCAAGGAGACACTGGTCCCGCCCACGGATCACCGCTACCCGTCCATGGACGCGGAGTAGTCAGGCACAAGATAACCGCATCACCGACACACGCTGGAGTCGGGATGCGGCCATCCAAACAAGTCGCGCTGGACCAGCCCCATCCATTATCAAACCGGGCCCCGGGTCCCTACTTGCTCAAAAAGAGCGCGACCTACTGGCTCACATTGACATGGAATAACTGAGCACCAGGGAGCTGAGGTTGTACGCGGTGTAGTCATCCTCTGTGAAGATATAGCGGAACCCTAGATCCAGGGAGTTCTGCTCGTTCAGGTCATGGGTGACGCCGAGCATCCCGCCGAAGGCCAGTTCGGTGTCCTCATCGCCCATGGCCAGGCCGAAGTCGAACTCGATGAAGGCCCGCGTACCTTCCGGCTGCAGGTAGTTGCGATAGAAGCCACACAGGAGATCGATTTCGAGATCATCGGTGGCAATCTCGTAGAAGCCACCCCACTCGGCAGCTGGCCCGGCTGATTGGGCATAGCGCACTCCGATGTTGGTGTAGTCCTCGTCTATATCCGGCTCATCGATATACCCCTCGCCCATGGAGAGGCTAAAGGACAGCTTGCTGTCCTGGGCATGCCCCTCAGGGGCCAACGCAAGACATGTGAATGCGATCAGGGGAACTAGCAGGTTGGTTTTCATACTTAAGGTCTTTCCTAGGGGTGCGTGAAGTCGGACCGGTAAACCAAGTTGAGTTGACCGGAACCCTATTAGGTATAAACCGCGGCAATCCGGACCGACATTTTAAAAAAACACCACATATGCTGCCGTTGTCACCCGTCACCGGGCCACCTATGCTCTTCCCCCTTCACGCCACCCATGTCATCGCCTCTTCCGCTCCCCAACTCCGGCCTGCGCCTCAGGCCGGAGCTGCCGCTCTGCCAGAGCGACCTGCCCCTGGACTGGTATCAGGAGGAATTGAAGCCCTACGCGGAGGAGTACCTGGCCCTGCCTGACCGTCGGCCGGAGACGATCCTTCCATGGCTTGACGCCTATGTGCGTCCAGCCCAGGAGCACTTCGGGGAGAGCCTGCTGCTGCTGGCCCATTTCTATATGGGAGGCGAGATCGTCAAACTCGTCGAGCGCTACGGAGGCGCCGTCTCCGACAGCTACGCCCTGGCTCTGCAGGCGGCGCGTCACCCCGAGAAGAAGATCATCGTCGAATCCGCAGTGCACTTCATGGCCGAGTCCGTGGCCATCCTGGCGGCTGCGGACCAGGAGATCTGGATCACCAACCCCAAGGCGGGCTGCACCATGGAGATGCTGGCCAAGGACCACCATGTGCTGCCCATCGCCGATCAACTCTTCGAGCGCTACGGGGACGAGCTGACCGTGGTGGCCTATATGAATACCTCCGGGCGCATCAAGGCCCTGGCCGGCCGCACCGGCGGCGCCGTATGCACCTCATCCAACGCGGACCGCGTGCTGGCCTGGGCGCGCCGGGACGGCCAGAAGGTGCTCTTCGTGCCGGACCAACACCTGGGGCGCAACGCCGCCACGCGCCTCGGGCTCGACCCCGCCCGCTGGCTGACCCTGCCGAACCCGGAGGTCTTCCCGGGGGCCTACCCCCTGGAGAGGGTGTCCGGAGGCCTGGCTGCTCTGGACCAGGCCGAGCTCCTGCTCTGGGGCTCCCACTGCGGCGTGCACAGTTTCTTCCGCCCGGACCATGTCACCTGGTGGCAGGAGCGCGGCTGGCGCGTCCTGGTCCATCCTGAGTCGCCCCTGGAGGTGGTCAATGCCGCCGACGGCGCCGGCAGCACCGCCTATCTCTGGCGCGAGGTCATGGAAGCCCCGGCCGGCGCGCGCCTTGTCATTGGCACCGAGGGCCACTTCGTAACCAATGCCCGCGAGCAAGCCGCCCTGCGCGGGGTGCAGGTCATGCATCTCGCCGACATCCCGGAGGAAAACCTGGGCCTCGCCGGCTGCGGCTGCGCCACCATGAGCCGCAACGATCCCCCCCACCTGGCCGGCCTGCTCGACCTCCTGCGCCGGGGCGCCGCACCGGAGTCCAACCGCGTCTTGGCCGGCGATGCGGTGGACGAAATCACCGGCGAACTGGACCGCCTGCCGGAGGCTGAACGCGCCACGTTGATCGCCGAAGCGAGCCTCTCCCTGGAGCGCATGATCGCCGTGGTCGAGGGCTAGGGCCTCAGGCCCGCTCCACTTCCCAGACCTGTTCACCGAAGTGATCCCAGGGCAGGCGGCCCTCGTCGCAATCTTCCCCCACGGCGAACTGCACATCGACGAAGTAGATGATCGCTCCGGGGGCATGCGGGCGCAGGTTGCGGCAACCGTGGGCCACGCCCGGGGGAATGCGCACCAGACGCGAGTTGCCATCGCCGAGCATGATGCGCTGAACGACACCCTCTGAGGCTGAGCCGGCGCGCACATCCGCCAGCACCAGCATGATCTTGTCGCTGGGCGGCACAAACCACACATCGGTCTGGCGGCGGTGCAGGTGGAAGGCCTTGATGGCCTGGGGTTCGAGCACACTGTAGTTCATCTGCCGCGCGTCAAAACCCTCCACGGCCTCATGGGCGCCGCCGTCCAGGCGGGCCAGCTCGGTCATCGAGCCGCCGTCATCGTTGAAGCGCCGCAGGGGAATCAGCTCGACGCCTTCAATGGAGGGGCTGCCGCCGTAGTCCTGGACGGAGTAGGCGGCCTCTGCGGAAGCGTTGAACTGGCTCATGGTGCTGGGCGACGGAGGGCTGCGGGGACGGGCTATGGAACGGGCTGGATTGGCCCAGAGGATCGCCCACCGGGCGCCCGGAAGCAAGAGCTCCCCGCTCCGGGCTCAGACCCTAGGCGAGCAGTTCGAGGGCCAGCTGCGGCTGGACATTGGCCTGGGCCAAGACGGCCGTCGAGGCCTCCTGCATGATGCGGTTGCGTGTCATGTCCGCGGTCTCAGAGGCGATATCCACATCCCGGATACGGCTGACGGCGGCGCTGACCTGCTCGCGCGAGTTGCGCGCCTGGCGCAGAATGCTGTCCAGGGAGTTCTGGCGGGCACCCAGGCGTCCCCGGAAGCGCGACATGGTGTCGAGCACCGGATCAAGCGTGTCAATGGCGTTTTGGGCTGTCGCCACGGTGGCGATATCCAGATTGTCGATGCCCAGGGCCGGCGTACGCGTGGTCGGCAGCTCGACATCCATTTGATCCGTGGCGGCGACGCCCACATGCACGCGCAGGCGCGGCACGTCCCCGTTGAGCAGCTTGATGTCATTGAACTCCAAACTGAGGGCGATCTGCTGAATGTGCTCCAACAGCTGCTGGAACTCCATGTCCATGACGGCGCGATCGTCATCTGACGCGATGCCGTTCAGCGACTGGACCGCGAGTTCGCGCAGGCGCTGCATGGCGTCCTGCTGCTCACCCAGGCCCCCGAGGACCACGCTGATCACATCGATGCCCACCTGCACATTGCGCTCCACGGCTCCCCAGGAGCGCGCATCGGCGCGCATCCGGTTTGAGATTGCGAGCCCCGCCGCGTCGTCCGCGGCCGTGCTCACGCGCAGGCCGCTGGCCAATCGGCGCATGTTGTCACCCAGGTTCACCGAGGCTCGTGCCAGCGAGCGCTGGGTACTCATGGATGCTATGTTTGTATTTATCCGCAGACCCACGGCCTACCTCACTTTTCTTGCTTGATTGCGTCTCATGTGCTGCGCACCGAAGCGGTCCGCACCCCGGTTGTCGGGGGAGACCCGGCTTTCTGAAGGGCAACCGCAAAAAAACAGCCAGGCCCGCAAAAAAACAGCCAGGCCCGCAAAATGGGGTCTGTGGGGCAAGAAGGCGGAAAACAGTTCCCGCTCTACCAGAAGGGCCCGCCCCCGGGCCTAATGCGCTCGGCGGTGATGCGCCGCCCACGCAGGCCGTCGAGGATACCCAGGGCCTTGGCCAGGGCCGCCCGGCGGCGGCCGCTGAAGAGCCCCGTGAAGACGATCAGGGGCAGGCTGGCCACATCGAAGAAGAGGAAGCGCAGCCAATGGCTGGCATTACCGTGGTTCCTCAGAAAGCGCACTGAGTTGAGCCCCATCATGTACTTGCGCCGAGGGTTGTAGCCTCCGCCGGTACTGCTGCTCGACTCATGCAGCACAGCCACTTCACCGAGACAAACGACCTCGATACCCCGCCAGCGGGCACGCATGCACAGGTCCACATCTTCCGTGTAGGCGAAGTAGTTGTCGTCAAAAAAACCGACCTGATCGAACACGGCGCGCTCCACGAGCATGGCGCAACCGGCCACGTAGTCCACCCTTCGGCGCACCTTCCAGTCCGGCCCGTCGGCCTGGTTGAAGCCAATCAGGGTAGAGAGGTTCTGACGCCAGGTGAGCATGCCACCGGCGCACCACAGGCGCTCGGGCTCGCTGCGCCACAGGACCCGCGGCCCGATAATCCCCAGCTTGCTATCCCCCCGCAGCTCCGCCACCAGGCGCCCCAGCACACCGGGCAGGAGCACCACGTCGTTGTTGACGAAGAACACCTCCCGAGCCCCCAGCTCCAGGGCCAGCCCGGCCCCCTGGTTGGCCGCCGCCCCGAAGCCCAGGTTCTCGCCGTTGGCAATCAGGCGCAGAGCCGGGTGTGCCGCCCGGACCTGCTCCAGGGATCCGTCAGTCGAGCCGTTGTCCACGAAGACGATGTTCCGCTCCGCCAGCCCCTCGGCCACCAGGGACTCCAGACAGTCCAGGTTTTCCCGGCCGCCATTCCAGTTGGCGATGACCGCGTAGACCTTTCCCAGGGAAACGCCGCTCGAGCCGCTCTCCATCAGAAACCGGCTCCTTTCACCTGCTCCCCGTCTTCAGCGGTTGGCCTGCCGTCCCGGTCGCCCTGCGGCAACACGGCCTCCACCTTGGAAATCAGCCGCCCCCGGTGCAGCACCGTCTCCAGCTGCGCGCCCGGCTCCACGGCCCCCGCCGCGGCCAGAGGTTTTTCGCCGCCGTCGGCGGTGACGGCGCGGGTGATCGAGTAGCCCCGGGCCAGGACAGCATAGGGCGAGGTCGCCTCCAGGGTCCGGCCCACTGCACCCAGGGGCGAGCCGCGTAGCTCCAGACAGCGCCTCGCAGCGGCTGTCAGGCGCGGCCCAAGGGCCGCCAGGCGCGCACCCCGCCGGGCCAGCTCCAGGGCCGGGGTGTGCCTGGCCAGGCCCTGGAGCTGGCCTCCCAGGCGTCCGCGGTCTCGCAGGAGCGCCGCACGGGATGCCAGGCCCAGGCGTTGGCCCGCGCCTCCCAGGGCCCGGCGGCGATCGCTGATCAGCCAATCCGGTGCTGCCAGGACACGCACGCGCCCCAGCTCATCCAGGCGCCGCCGGCGCACAAGGAACCCCTGGCCCAGGCCATCGGCCAGCTGCCCGCCCAACCTGTCGAGGCCCTCAAACAGCAGCTCCCGTTCCGGAATCACGCGCTGGGCACCGTCCGTCGGCGTGTGTGCGCGATGATCCGCCACCATGTCCGCCAAGGTGAAGTCGCTTTCGTGCCCCACGGCGCTGACCACCGGAATCGGCGAGCGCCAGATGGCCTCCGCCAGCGGCAGCTCATTGAAAGCCCACAGATCCTCCAGGGATCCCCCGCCTCGGGCCAGAACGACGAGATCGACACCACTCTCCACGAGCCTGTCCAGGGCCGCGGCGATTTCCGTGGCCGCCCCCGGTCCCTGGACCGTGCTATGGGCGAGGCGCACGGGGTAGCGGGGCCAGCGGCGGCTACGCGTGCGCAGAAAGTCAGTCAGCGCCGCTCCGGAGCGGCTGGTGACGATGCCCACCATGGTCGGCAAATCTGGTAGGGGGCGGGTGCGGTCGAACCAACCGCGCCCCTTGAGCTCTGCCTTGAGCTCCTCCAGCCGCGCCAGCAGCTCGCCGATCCCGCGCTGCTCCATGCGCTCCACGCTCAGGTTGTAGGCACCGCGGGGCGCGTAGACATCGAGCTTCCCGTGGCAGACAACACTCATGCCCTCCTGGAGCTCGAACCGCACAGCCTTGGCCACGCGGCTGCGCCACAGGGCGCAGGCTAGCACGGCATCCGCGTCCTTCAGGCTGAAGTACACATGCCCGGACCCGGCGCGCTTCAAACCGCTGATCTCACCCTCCACGGCCACGCGCCCAAAGCCCCCCAAGGTCTCCTTGATGCGCTTGGTGACCTGCCCGACCGTCAGGACCTCCGGCAACGGACGCTCCTCCGGCTCGGGAAGGGAGTGCTGGACATAGGAAGCCGCCATGCTCCGTTTATCGCCGCCCCGGGCCCGCGGGTCAAGGCAAGCGCGGCGCCCGACACGGATTAGGTACCGCCGCCTTCAGCGCAGCAACCCCGCCCCGCGCCAGGCCCCTGCATCCGCCCCGGGCAGAAAGATGCTGAAACGACCCTGCAGAAAGGGACGCAGTTCGCCGCGAACGTCCTGTACGCCCTCCGACAGGCGCAGGATCACGCCGCTGGACGCGTCCTGCTCCCCCGCTTGCACGGATAGCTGGTCCGTGAACAGGCGCTTGTCCAGCTTCCCGTCGCGTCCCCGGTGCTCCAGCTGCACTTCGCGGAATATGCGCCCGTCCAGGCTGGCGCAATCCTTGAGACGCCAATAACCGTCGCTGGTGTCCTCCAGCAGCAGTTCATTGAGGGCCTTTGCCCGCCGGGCGAGCTTCTCGTCGGCCTGGGCCCGGGGGCCCGTGCGCTCATCTTCCGGAAAGAGCCCAGGCAGGGCTTCCAGCCACGGCTCCGGGGCCACGCCCAGCAGCGGAACCCGGCGCCGGCCACCCTCAAAGGGAACCTCCGGGCGCCCGCCATGGCTCTCGCCACCTTCTTCGAAGACCATGGTCACGGACTTCCCCGCGTGGCTGGCCTCCAGATGGAAACGCTCCGCGTGCAGGCTGCCCAGGGGCCGTCCACGCTGATCGGAGAGGCGCACCACCACCGGCCCGGCGAATCCCTCCCCCGGGGATCCCACGGTCAGAAACCGGTAGCCGGAAACCTGCTCGGCCCGCAGCAACACGCCCAACTGTGTGCAAACCTCCTCATCCAAAACGCGCACGCGCCTGAGTTCCTCCTCCAGGGCCAGCTCCTCCGAGCTACGCGCCGGAGCTGCCCCTTCATCCTCTTTCACCGGTATAAACCCAGGCGGCGACGGAACATCGGGCACGGGCAAGCTGGCCAGGGCCCTTGTATAGGACAGCCACTCCTCCTCCCGCTTGCGATGGGCCTCCTCCTGGACTTCCAGGTCCTGGCGCAGGGCGACGATGATGCGCTGGTGTCCCTCCAGCTCCGTCTCCAGCCGAGAGACTTCCCCGTGCAGCTCCTCCGCCTGGTGGGAGCAGCCGGCGCCCATCAGCAACAGCAGCGCCGCCGCCGATCCCGCGAGGAACTCAGATCGCCTCAATCGTCCCCCGCGTCCCAATCCGCCTTCTTGTTCTTGTTCCACCAGCGCCGCCACTCCTCCGGCGAGTTCACGCGCTCTCCACAAAGGCGTGCCAGGGAGGTCATCATGGGCGCGGAGACAGTGTCGTAACGATCCCGGGCGATGGGATCGGTGACATCCGCATCCACCGCTGCCTTGGCGGAGTCCAGGGCCTTCAGGATGTCCTCGAAGACATCCTTGCGTTTCTTCAGCTTGAGCTTCACGTATTCGCCCAGGGCTTCCGCCGCAGCCCCCTGCAGGATGGGTCGCCGGTGCACCAGGAGATCCTGCAGGGTCTTGAGCCCGCTTTCGTCTTTCGTGCGCCCCAGGGACAGGATCAGGCGCCGCCGCACGGCATCATCGTCCTTCAGCTTCTTGTGACCGATGCGCTTGGCCAGGAGCTTGGCGCTCTCCGGTCCCATGTCCCCCAGGGCCACGGCCGCCGCCAGGTTGAGTTGGTTGTTGGGAATGCCTTCCTCGATTTCCCGCCGGCTTTGGTCAAAGGCCTTGTCGATGGCCTTGGCGATTGAGGCCCGGTCCTTGGGCCCGGAGCCCTCGAACTCCTTGAGCAGCTTGTCCAGTACTGCGACGGCCAGTTGGTCCTCCTTGCCCTTGGCTTTGATGTGATCGCCGAATGTGTCGCAGAGTTCCTTGACCTCCTTGCGCTTGTCCTGGGGCGGCGGAGGCTCCTGGGGTTCAAAGGCGAGGCCGCTGACCGGCGCTGCCGGAACAGGAGCAGACATGGCAGCGACCGCTACCGGGATGATCAGGGCGCAGGTGATGATGAAGTGCTTGGAGGTTTTCATGGGCATGTAACTTGTCTGTGACGCCGGTTTGGGGGAGTCCTTCCCGCCCGGGCCGGTCTTCGAGTAACCCGCCGGAGCTGCCGGGTCTCATTACTATG
>DASCNH010000055.1:0-18468 GCA_036011365.1 Planctomycetota bacterium
AGCACCTCCATCATTTAAAATATCCCCTCACATGAGGGCACCACCTCTCAACCGTTCCTTGTCAGTTGCTACCTGATCGGACTCTAAGGCAAACCCGAGGCAAATCAGACCTCCCCTTCCAAGCCAACCCTCACAGCACCCCTGAAACCAGGTGTTGGAGCTCACACGAGCTCGTGGGACATAGGCTTTGAAATACTAAGTTCGAAGTGTTGTCCGACTACTTCGGTGGTATCCACTCGAGATCCATCAAGAGTGCGCCATGGTCCGAGGGAAAGGTGCGTTCCTTGACGGGGATCGAATCATCCTCCCATACGAGCGGGAGCACCTTTCCGGCAACCGAGCGCAGTGACCACCTCTCGGATACGTCGGCAGGGTTTTTCAGATACAAGCGATCGATGCGGTGGAAGGACTGCGGTGTTCCTTCTTCACCGACAGCAGGGCCCCGAAACATCGGTGACCAAGTGATCCCTGGGTGCTGAACGGGATTCGGATGCACCGCTCGGAAGGTATCCATGAAGCCGGCATCATTCATGGCTTTGCTTACGGGCAGTGCGAGGTCCCGACGATGTTTGTAAATGCTCGCCGTGTCCTTGGTCCAGTCCAGGTGGGAGGGTGTGTTCCAGTCACCACCGACCAGCAGCGGGACATCCGCTGAGAGCTGGCCCGCCTCTTGCAGGTGCGCGATGATCGCCGTGGCTTGCTGCAGTCGGCTCGACCGTTCGAATTCCGCTGCCAGCAGGTCCTCGTCGCTCATGGTGGGGTTGTCCCGCAACTCGTAGCCGATGTATGCGCGGTAGTCGATCCAGATGCTCCACGCCAAGAGCTCCCGTTGATGTGAATCGCGCAGCAGGGCCCCCACTCCATGCCATGCGTGGTGGAAGAAGGTCGTTTCCAGCTCCATCGGCGTCAAGACGCACAGGTGGGTGCTCTTCGCTTGGTGCTGATTCCAGCCGAGCTCACCTGCCAGCCACTCACCGAGGCGAGGTCGGTCCCCATCGATGTCATAGCTCTCCTGGAGCAGCACGATGTCGGGCTCGACGGATCGGATGATTGCCAGGGTCTTCTCAGCCCCCTTGTCGACATCGTTGGCACCGTGCAAGACGTTCCAGACCAGCACGCGAAGGTCCCGTTCAATCGGCGCGCTCGTGTCGACGGGCTCGTCGGAGTGCGCACCTACCGCAGCCGTCGCGATGATGAGAATGATGACGCAGTAGAGTCGCATGTCGAGCCGAAGGATCAGGCGCCTGGAGGTGCGCCGCCGGTGTGGGTGAAGATCTTGCCGACGATCTGCCAATTGCCGTCGAAGCAAGCTAGAGAGAACACGTCGGTGAAGGAGACGCTACCCCAAAAGTTTTCCTCGTCGACCGTCGCCGAGGCCACGTCGCCGTGCTCCTCGATAGATCGCACTGTGGCTTTAAAAGTGCCGTCGACGTTCGCGGGCTGCGCCGAGACCATGGCTATCATTTCGGCAATAGGGATGTCCACACGCTGGCCGCCTAAGGCGCCGAACATCCGAGCGTCTGGATGGAAGGCAGACTCTAGTGCTGCTGCGTCGCCGTCAGCGACCCCGTCAATGTAAAGTTGTATAGCAGCCGCGGGGGTGGATATCGTCGACATGAAATGAATTGGTTGGGGGCGAGCAAGGACGGAGCGAGTGATCCCTAGCGGGTTGAGAACATTCAACCCGAGGAGTGCATCCTCCTCAAACCCCTAAGACCAAAAACAACCGCCTGCCACATCATGCCAGGGGCTGAGTCCTCACCCGTTCCTTGTCAGTCGTAGGCTCACCCCAATTCGGTGACCGCTCGATATCCCATCATCATCGCGGTCTTCGCATCCGCACCGGGGGCGGAGTCAGCGTTGGCGATGGTGATCCGACCAAAGGGTTGGCGGCCTATACGGGTCGAATTCCCCGGGCCACCGACCGTGTAACCGTGGGCCCAGCGGTTCACCGAGATGCTCGACACATCCCTGTCGAACTCGAACAGCTCCTCGGGGAGCATACCGTTGAGGTGATCCCTGACCTCTTGCTCATAGTCCTCGAATTGCAGCGCCAACATCCTCCCGCGGGCCTCACGGAACTGCTCAACTCGAGGTGCGCCCACTGTGCCTCCATAGGGACAACTGATCATCTGAAGGACGCATGGGTCGTCGGGGGTCTTCGAATACTCATAGCCACCCATCGACACCGGGAAGTCCATGAGCACGGCCTGATGCATGTTTCCAGGTGACATCGCCAGGCCGATCCCCCGCTCTTTCATCCCCCTCCAGTTCTTCAGGCCGACCGTCGTGTACTGCAGAGGGCTCTTCCCTTGAAGCTTCAACGCATCAGCCTGCGCTTGTGGGAGACCAGAGACGATGTGCGGGATCATCATGTTGTAGCAGGCCATGACGACACCCCTGGCGATCACCTGATACTGCTTGCCGTCATGGATGTAGTTGACCGCAACCTCACTGGAACTCTGCGGATCACCACCATGCTCAACATGGACCACTGTGCTGTTCAATCTGATGCGGACAGCGCTGTCGGGCTGGTCTAACTCGTCATAGTTGAACCTGGCCAGAACAAGCTCTTCAGCGTTGTCACCTTTGGCGACGTCAGGGATCAGCTTCTTCACAAACGCACGCGCGACGCTGGCGTTGCCGTCTGGGAAATGGTGGATGTAGGGATTCCCTTCGTCGTAGACCGCGACCGTCGCAAATCCCAGCGCACCACAGCTCTTGGCTGTCGCGATGCTCATCAAGTCAGTCCCCGTGCTCGCCCAATCGAGGCCGGAGTTTCTCGCCATCCTCAACACGTCGGGGTCATCAACCTTCAGCGTCTTCTTCAGATAATCGAAGTAGGAGTGAGAGTCGATGTACTCCTCTAGGTCCTCTTTCGGAACATCCAACACATGCAGTCCGCCCTTGAGGACTCTCAGCAGCTGTTCCTTCCCCCTCTCGCTCAATGGCGCCTGGCTAGCCGCCTCTTCGTTGGACAGCTTCGCACCCAAGAGGCCCTCTACATAGTTCGGATAGTTGCAGTAAGGATGCTGGACCACCTTGTCTTCGCCGAACACCTCTCTGTTGAAGTAGGTGACAGCGCCGAGTCCGTGTCTCTTGAAGAAGCCCGTGTCATAGGCCGTCTTGAAGCGCTCCAGATCGATCCCTAGATCTTCCAGGAGATCCAAGACGATCTTGCTCGCATGTCTCGGCTCTACGAGCGTCTGCGAACCGCCATAGCTGATACGAGTGTCGCCATCGATCGTATGCTCATTGCGCTTTGCGTGGCCTCCGAAGTCGTCATGGTTGTCGAGGACGAGCACCTTCTTGTCCGCGCCATGTTTCTGTTGAAAGAAGTACGCCGCGGCCAGACCACTGAGGCCTCCGCCTACCACGACCAGGTCGTAGGTCTCCGAGAGCTTCGTGGTGGGCCCCCAGTCCGAGAAATTGGCCCATGCTCGGCGATGCGCGTGATCATTTGCCCCCGGATGACTCCCCCTGAGTCCCGTAAGTGCTGGGGGGTAATAGGAGGGATCCAGGAAGGCCATGGCAGCATGGCTGGATGCGCCCAACGGCAGCATGGAGCTCCCCACCGCCATCAGGGTGCCGTTGATAAGGTCTCGTCTTGTAATCTCGCTCATTGACTTCGACTTCTTTCCTCGTCCCAGCCATAGAGCCTGCGACTTCAGCTGGGATCGCACAAGTCAGTAGCAGCCATCTGCCCCCTCAACCAGCCCCAAGGCAAACCCGAGGCAAATCAGGCCTCACCTTCCAAGCCAACCCTCACTTGCACCTCTGAAACCAAGTGTTTGAACTCACACGAGCTCGAGGGACATAGGCTTTGAAATACTAAGTTCCGGTGTGCTTATCGTTGCCTCCACCGTGACCACGCCTCGCCAATGGCCCCGCCGAATATGGCTCCAAAGATGAAAGCGAAGGATCCAAAGGCGGAGTCCATAAATAACATCCCGCTGACAAGTCCGATTAGGAGCCCGAGTAAAGCCCCAACCTGAACCGGTCGTTTCTCGAAGTTGACCATGACCGTATTCTAGCGTGGTCCCTCCGCTCATTCAAACTCACCGAGCACAGGCTTTGAAGACCAGCGTGGTGCAAGTCAGCGGGGGTTCGAATCCTCCCGCCGCCGCCAACATGCCTTCAGAGGGGTTTGAGCGAGCTACAAGAAGCCTCGCGTGTGAACTCTGAGGCAAATATGAGGGTCTGCCCCCAACCTCTAGCTGGGTATCTACCACTCGATGGCTCCCTACCAGGAAGTGCTGTGCGGCTGGCTCCTGCTTGGCGGCCTGTGTGCCCTTGTACTGCTCGGCTTCGGGATCCCCCGCCTCCACTTGAAGGGACAACTCTCATTCGTGATGGCAGCCACTTTCATTCTCTGGCCTATCTCTTCTTGGGTGTTGTCTTGCTCTGTAACTCCGAGCCCGGCCTCGGAGTTTGGAATCAGATACTCAATCGCTTATTCCAGGAGGGGGCGTCGCGGTCCAACTAGCGGCGCGCTACCGCAGACACTGTCCGGGGGGGAAGAGCTTGCCCTCCTCGGCAGGCGGCTCTCCGGTCGCACCGTGTCTTTCGCGCAAGGGCGGGTCGATGCGGGCGAGGCACTACGACCGGCCGTCGATGAGCCGCGCTACTGCTTGTCGTATGCGCCCAGCTCGCGCACCCAGATGTTGCGGAAGCGTACGGGGTTGCCGTGGTCCTGGAGTTGGATCGGGCCGGTCGTGTCGGTGCCGGAGTAGGCGGCCACCGCCCTGTGGGTTGTGGGACCGATGAAGGGCTTGTCAGCGTGGACGCAGATACCGTTGTGGAGGACGGTGGCCGAGGCCGGGCGCACCAGGGTCTCACCCTCGTAGCGGGGCGCCTTGAAGACGATGTCGTAGGTCTGCCACTCACCCGCTGCGCGACAAGCATTGACCAGGGGCGGGCACTGGCCGTAGAGGGCCGCGCATTGGCCATCGGGGTAGGTCTGGTTGTCAAAGCTGTCGAGGATCTGGATCTCGAAACGGTTCATGAAGAAGACGCCGCTGTTGCCACGGCCCTGGTCGGCCGTGTCGGTGACGGCGGGCGTGGCGAACTCCAGGTGCAGCTGGCAGTCGCCGAAGGAGCGGCGGGTTGTCATGGACCCGGTCCCGTTGACAGTCATCTGCTCGCCATCTGTCTTCCAGGCGCCGTTCCATTCGCCTAGGTTGCTCCCGTCAAAGAGGACCAGGGCATCTGCCGGCGCCCCGCCCGCCGGACCCGGGGAGACGCTCGGCGGCTGGGGGCGGCTTCCGTCGTGGACGCGCCAGGGGGAGTCCGGCAGGCGTGGTGTGTCGTCGTAGCCGAGCTTGCGTTGCTGGGAGAAGAAGAGGCCGCCGACCATGCACAGGGCGAGGCAGGCGGGCACGGGCGACAGGATTTGGACGGTGCTCATGCCCCAACCCTAGGGCCTGGGCCCTGGCGTGGAAACCGTCCCCCCATCACCGCAGGACTCCGCCACCCAGGCCCCTGTGCCGGCCACCGCCCCTGTGCCGGCCACCGCCCGTGCGCGGGCCACCGCCCGTGTGCGGGCCACGGACAGGTCTCCGGGATAATCACCGAACTGGCAGCGACCTGGAGACCGGTCCCGCGTCTGGATAGGGTGGACTCCGAAGCATGGACCAGAAGGGCAAAAGGAAGGGTGGCGGTGGACTGCGGCGTACGACGCCCCTGCGGCGCACGGGGTTTGCCCGGCGTGGGGCGGGTATTGGCCTGTCGCGGCCCGTAGACTCGCCGACCGTGTCTCAGCTCCCCGCAGATTCCGGCCAGACCATCGATGAGACACCGCTGCTCGCCGGGGAGGCACCAGTCGAGCCGAGTTCGCCGGCCTCCGCCGCCGAGCCGGAACTCGGGCGCGTCTACTCGCGCAGTGAGGTCTACGCCGTGCTGCGCGAGGTCTTCGACCTGACCGAGTTCCGCGAGGGCCAGGCGGAAGTGCTGCGCTCGATCCTGGCCCGGGAGCAGACCATCGCGGTTTTGCCGACGGGGGCGGGCAAGTCGCTCTGCTATCAACTGCCGGCGCTGCTCTTCGCGGGCACCAGCATCGTCATTTCACCGCTCATCGCGCTCATGCGCGACCAGGTGCGGGCACTGGAACGCCTGGGAATTCCCGCCGCCAGCCTGGACAGCAACCAGTCCTATGACGAACGCCGGGCGGCCGAGGAGGCCTTCGCCGGCGGACAGCTGAAGCTCCTGTATGTCTCGCCGGAGCGTCTGGCGTCGACCCGCTTCCTGGAGCTGCTGCGCTGGGTCAGCGTGCCCTTCGTGGCCATCGACGAGGCCCACTGCGTCATGCGCTGGGGCCACGACTTCCGGCCGGCCTACATGGAGATCCCACCCTTCCTGGCGGCAGCGCGCCCGCCCTTTTTGGCGGCCTTTACGGCCACCGCCACGCCGGAACTGCGCGAGGAGCTCGGCGCGGCCTTGTGCATGCCGCGCCCGTCCGTATTCGTACGCGGCTTCCACCGCCCCAACCTGCACCTCGTCACCGAGCGCATGGACGCAGACGGCCAGCGCCTGGCGCGCCTCGTCAGCCTGGTCCAGGAGCGCCCCGGCGACGCTCCGGCTCTGATCTACGGCGCCACGCGCAAGGCCTGTGAAGCTGCCGCTGCGGAACTGCGCGCGGCCGGGCTGGCGGCCACCCACTACCACGCCGGCTGCACCCCCGATGAACGCACGCGCGCCCAGGAGGGCTTCCTCGAAGACCGCCTGGACGCCCTGGTGGCCACCAACGCCTTCGGCATGGGCATCGACAAGCCGGACATCCGCCTGCTGGTGCACATTCACCTGCCCAAGTCCTTCGAAGACTACTACCAGGAGTTCGGGCGCGCCGGGCGGGACGGCCTTGACTCGCGGGCGGTGCTCCTGTGGCGCCGGGGCGACTACCGCACAAATGACTTCCTCGTCAGCCAGTGGAGCGGCGAGGGTGAAGCGGACCAGACCGTCATCGAGAGCGGTCGCCGCCGCCTGCACCGCATTTACGAAGCCATGGGCAGCCGTGTCTGCATCTGGCGCCGGGTGCTGCAGTACTTCGGCGACCCCCAGGCCGAGGCCCTGGGCGATGACTGCGAGTCCTGCTCACGCTGCGCCTCCCCCGCCCCACCGGCCGAGGAATTGGCCGGGGAGCAACTCACCATCGCCCTGACCCTGCTCGGTGGCGTGGAAGAGCTCAAAGGACGCTTCGGCCGCAAGAAGGTTGCCGCCACCCTGCGCGGCAGCAAGGCCCAGGGAGTCCCGACCTGGGCCGCTTGCCACGGCGGCCTCGGCCAGGTGCCGCTCGCCATCATCGAAGATCTGCTCCAGAGCCTCTTCGACACGGATCAGGTGGCCCTTGAAGGCAGTGAGTACCCGCTGCTCGTCCTGACCGAGAGCGGGCGCAAGACCATCGACGGCAACGGGCCGCTGAAGCTCAACTGGCCCACGGCCGCGGCGAGCGGCCGGCGACGCTCACGCTCCGGCCCAGCGGCCCCCGGCCGAAGCTCTGCCGGCCAGGCCCAGGCGCCGCCCACCAGCGCTGACGAACGCGCCGCACTCCTGGACTCGGACCTGGGAGACACCCTGCGCGCCTGGCGCCGGCAACAGGCCGGACTCCTGGCCGTGCCAGCCTACGTGGTCATGACGGATCGCTCCCTGGCCGAAGTTGTCGCCGCCCAGCCACGCTGCGAGGCTGAGCTGCTGGCCCTGCACGGCATCGGCCCCGCCAAGGTCGAACGCTATGGCGCGGACCTGCTGCGCCTGGTGGCCACGGAGAACTGAGGGCCCGGATCCGGAGGTGCCGCCGAAGGGCAAGCCCCCGGCTGCGCGCCACGGGGACGGGCAAGCTCGGCTCCCCCGGAAGAGGACCACAACTGCTCCGCCGTACCGCCAGGGGGCAGCTTGCGCGTCATGGGGTGAAGTTCGGTGCTGGATACGGGCTAGTCAAAAGCCGCCGCAGTCGGTCCTGCATGCGGGTTCGCGGCGTAAATGCGCCAGGCGGAGAAGCGACCCGTATCGTCAAAGGAACCCAGCCCCACGCGCCCCGGCGCCAGGGCCGTGCCGGTGTCCACTTCCAGGGCCACGGCCCCGTCGAAGAGCACGCGCACGCGCGCCCCCTCCTTTTCCAGACGCAGGTCGTGCCACACATCCGTGCCCCACTCCACGCCCCGCGTCCCCACAACGCCCAAACGGCGCCGCGCGGCGCCGTCCACCAGGAAGAGGTTATGGGCGTGGTCATCCGGTTGGGAGGCCAGGTGCACATAGGCGTAGTGCGCCGGGTCACGCCAGGCCAGAATCAGACACAGGTCTCGGTGACCGTACTCCCTTCCGGTTTGCAGGGCGCGCACGGTGAAGGTGAAGTCATCCAGAACGAGATCTCGCACCAGGGCAATGGAGTGGGGCGAGCGAAACGGCGGCGTATATTTCGATGCGCCCGCGAGTTCGAGCCAGGCCTGGTCTCCGTCGCGGTCCAGCTTCCAAGCGGATGAATCGGAGTACTCCAGACACGCCCCTGCGGCGCCGCCGTTGAAGTCCGTGCTCCAGACCGGCACCAGAGGCCGCAGGCGCAGGCTGCTGATGTGCGCGCGCGTGTCATAGCTGGCCAGGCCCAGGGGACGCGAGGCCAGGACCTCGACGCGCAGGGAGGGTGCGCGCCGCAGGGTGTCGATGTCGTGCAAGGGCTCGCCGTCCAGCCAGGTACGCAGGCGCGTCCCGTCCACGCGCACGCGCGCCGAGTAGGGGCGGCCGGCCTCGTAGTTCACATAGCTCGCCGTGCCGTTTTCAGATGCGTCAAGACCATTCAAGGATGACAGCCCGGTCAGGGAGCCTCCCCAGCCGCCCAGGACCAGCGTCAGCCAGGAGTCATTCACCGGGAATGTCAGGCCGCAGAAGAAGTCAGAACCGGCCAGGCGCGTGGCGACAACCTGGAGTTCATAGTCGCTGGTGGGTAATTCCGCGCCCCGCCAGGAAACACCGGTCAGGGGCGTGCCGGCCTCCAGCAGCAGGCCTTCGCGATTGAAGCTTGTCGCGCCTTCACCACCGAATGAGGTCGCGGCCCAGGCCCCCTCCCCCGCGGCCAGTAGATCGATCCAGCCGGCATCTTCCTGTGCCACCGGCTCGCGCTCCGGTGCAACGACCACCGGCGCCGGCAGCCCGGCTTCGGTTCGACAGGCATGGGCCACAAGGGCCAAGGCAAGCATGATTACAAACCGCATGGGGAGACCGTGCCGTCCAAGGACTGAGGGCACAAGAGCCAGATGGGTTAGAGTGCTTGCATGACGATCATCCAGGCTCTGCTTGTGGCCGGCCTGCTGGCCGCCTGCGCCGCACCGCGGCAGATGCGCAGCACGTCAACTCCAGCTCCGGCTCCGGTCGTCATCAACGACGACGGTGGCTGGTGTTGGTTCCAGGACGAGCGCGCCCTGGGACTCGGGACAAGCGTCATCGTCGGCTCCGTCGCCAGCGGGCGCTGCGACAGCCGCCGGGCCGGGAATGTGGAAGCGGTGCTCTGGAAACCGGCCAGCGGAGAGACGCGCCGCCTGGTACTAGCCGAAGGCCTGGGACAGGACGACCACAATGCCCCGGCCTTCATCGAGCTGGATGACGGCGGAGTGCTGGCGGTGTATGCGCGCCACGGCCAGGACCACAAGGTGCGGCGGCGGCGCAGCGGCAGTCCGGTTTCCGAGGGTAGCTGGGGCCCGGAGCAGGTCTTCAGCGTGGATCGCGAGCAGGCTCGCTTCGGCGTGACCTACTCCAACCTCTACCGCCTGGCGGACGAGGGCCGCCTGCTGAACATGTTTCGTGGCGTCGGCTGGGATCCCAATGTGTTGCAATCCGGCGACGACGGCCGGACCTGGACCTGGGTCGGGCGACTGCTCGGCGGGCCTGGACGCCCCTACCTGCGCTACGCCGGCAATGGTCGCGACCGCCTGCACTTCGTGGCCACTGAACAGCATCCCCGCGACTTCGACAACGGGCTCTATCACGGCTTCCTGAGTGGCGCGGAGGTCTGTGATTCCACCGGCCAGGTGCGCGGGCGGGTGGGCCCTGACACACCCCTTTCGCCGGCGGACCTGACCTGCGTATTCAGGGGCGGCCCGGCTGCGGTCGCCTGGCCCGCAGACCTGGAGCTCGACGCCGGGGGCCACCCGGTCAGCCTGTTCACAGTGCAGGTAGACGGCGCGGGGAAACCGCGCGGCCAGGGCGGCCGGGATCACCGCTTCTTCTACGGGCGCTTCGATGGCTCTCGTTGGCACACAGAGGAGATCGCCTTCGCCGGCACGCGCCTGTACTCCGGCGAGGATGACTACACGGGGCTCGGGGCCATCGACCCCCAAGACCCCACCTCTCTCGTCATCTCCACCGATGCCCACCCCAAAACTGGAGAGCCCCTGATGAGTACGGCGGACGGGCAGCGGCACCGCGAGCTCTTCCGGGGCCGCCCGACGCCGGATGGTGGCGGCTGGAACTGGACCCCCATCACCGAGAACTCGCGGGAGGACCAGCTGCGCCCGATCATCCCGCCCGGCCAACCCCGCGTGCTGCTCTGGTTGCGCGGGCACCTGCGCACCTACACGGACTACGACCTGGAGGTCGTCGGCCTGCCCCTTCCATGAGCAGCATGCGACCGGAACACCGCACGGTTGACCGCGCCGCGCTGGCACGGGATCCTGCCCACATGCGCCCCCTGGCAAACCTGGCCCTGGCCGCCGCTGCGCTTGTCGCCTGTGTGTCGCCCGCCGAACCCGGGGAGACGAACAGCCCTGACACGGTGCTACTGCGCGGCTGGACAGTGCATATAGGTCCTGACCTGTCCCGTGAACCGGAGCTGCGCGGCCCTGTCCTGGAGCTCTTGGAAGCCAAGTTGCGTGAAGTTGACACGCGCCTGCCCTCCGAGGTCGTGACACGCCTGCGCCAGGTGCCGTTCCGCATGCACCTTGACCGCAAAGGTTGCCCCGGCGGCGTTTACCACCCCTCCGCCGAGTGGCTCGCGGACCACGATCTCGATCCGGCCTGGGCCGGCGGCATCGAGTTCGGCCATGCGCGCAACTTCCTCTCCTGGGTCCACACGCAGCCGAGCTTCGTCATGCATGAGCTGACCCATGCCTGGCATCACCAGGTACTGGGCTACGACCACACGGGGTTATTGAGCGCCTACACCGAGGCCAAGGATCAGGGTATCTACGCTGAGGTCCTCTATGTGCACGGTGAGCGCAAGCCAGCCTATGCCCTCAACAATGTGCAGGAGTACTTCGCAGAGGCCTCCGAGGCCTGGTGGGGCACCAACGACTTCTACCCCTTCGTGCGCGCCGAACTCATGGAGCACGATCCCCGGCTCGCCCAGTTGCTGGCCGAGGTCTGGGCCGGACTGCCCGCCAGCGGAGAGGAGCAGGGACGTGCTCCGCGCTAGCCTGCTCCTCGGCCTGCTGGCCGCTTGCTCCAGCGCTCCGGCGCCGGTGGGCGTGGCCGTGAATGGACTTGGCCTCACGCTGGGGCCGCTGCGGGCGGATTGCGGCGTCGGCCGCATCCGTTCCCTGACGCCCCTGGACCATGGCGACCTCCTCATCTGCGGAGAGCGCGGTGCGGTGCGGCGCACGGCCGCCGGCGCCTTCGAGGATCGCATCCAGTTCGCCGAGGCCCAGGCCCACGCGGTGCCCCTCTGGCTTGGGAAGGCCGGAGCGGTCAGGGCGCCTGGATCCGTCGAGCCCCACTACGCAGATCTGGGGGGCGGCTGGGCCAACGTTGACCTCCTGGACAGCGCTGGCAGAACCCTGTGGACGCGCCCCGGACAAGAGCATACGGCGAGCGCGGATTGCCTGGCGAGCGGCGACCTGGACGGCGACGGAGACCTGGAGTTTGCCATTGGCTACAACGGCTCCGGAGGCCTGGAGCTGGTCGATCATGGGGGCCGCACAATCTGGTGGCGGCGGGCGGGCAATGTCTTCTCGGCGGCCATCTGCGACCTCGATGGCGACGGAGGGAACGAGTTGATCCACAGCTCCACCGGACACGGCCTGGTGGTCCGCGACGCCGGAGGGGAAGTGCTTTGGACTGTGGGGCGGCAAGACGGTCACTTCACGCTCTTCAACTGGCCGGCCCTGGCCGCTGGCCCGCTGATTGGCGTGACGCACCGGGGAGTGCGCTTTGATGTTCTGAGCCCCCGGGGAGACCTGCTCCTCTCATGGGACCTGCCCGGCTCCGGGCACTCGGTCTCCCACGCGCTTTCCCGGGGCTCCCAGCTGACCCTGACCAGAACCCTGGGCGCCACCGAGCGGCGCAGCGAACTCCTGATCTTCTCCGCCGCCGACGGGTTGCTCTACCACCAGGTCTTCGCCAACTCATACCTGGCCCCCGCTCGATCACATGATCCGCAAGCCCCACTCTGGCTCGGCGCCGGCGCGGCCCTGTGGAGCCATGCTCCCAGCTCGGATCAGGCTGACCAACGCGGCACATCGGCTCCCGACTAGCCCACATGCACCACTCCACCTACCGCCACACGCAGAATGGCCCCTGGCACATTATGCTGATCGTCTTCGGGCTGGGGGCCCTGATCGCCGTCAGGTTCATCGGGTTTGGCTCCTGGCTGGGCGCCTTCCTGCTGCTGGACGCCGTGCTCCTACTGCTGCTCGCCGCCAGCTTCCGCAACCTCACCGTGGAGAATCGTGGAGATCATCTGCGGGTGCGCTTCGGCCCCCTGCACCTGATCCCCGCCAAGCGCGTCCCCTATGCCTCGATCAGGGCAGTGCGCGCCGCCCGTTCGAGCCTGATGGCCGGCTGGGGCATCCACCTGGGCCCCCGGGGCTGGATCTGGAACATCTACGGGCGGGACTGCGTGGAACTGGACCTGGACAACAAGCACCTGCGCATCGGCACCGACGACCGGGACAATCTGCTGCGTTTCCTCATCCATCGCACGACGGTGTAGGATGCCCCGTTATTCAACGGGAGGCCGACAGCCCGACTGGGACAGCTCCCTAGGCCTTGAATCCGCGGATCTATCATGAAGGCAGCACTCCCTGCCGATCAAATGGGAACTCCCATGACCAAACGACACACCAACGCCACCCTCTCCGCCCTCCTCCTGCTCCCACTCTTGGCCTGCGGCCAGGCTCCTTCCGTCCAGCCGCCCTCGGTGATCCTGATCTCCCTGGACACCCTGCGCGCACGCCACATGAGCATCTACGGCTACGAGCGCGAGACAACGCCGGAGCTGGAGAAGTTCGCCGAGCAGGCCGTGGTCTACGACACCGCCATCTCCAGCTCCTGCTGGACGCTGACCTCCCATGCTTCAATGTTGAGCGGTTTTTACCCTGAGCAGCACGGCGTAACAGAGAAACGGCGGGGCTTCTCGCCGGAGGTCCCAATGATCGCCGAGCGCCTCTATGACCGCGGCTACCAGACCCTTTCACTTTTCTACGAAGGCTGGATCCACGAACGCTTCGGCATGAATAGCGGCTTCGACGTTTGGCGCTCCCACATGGATGCGCTGGAGGCTGAGGAGCACCTGCGGGAAGAGTTTGCCAACGTCAGCCACAACCGACCCTACTTCCTCTTCTTGCATCTGTTTGACATTCACGCCGAGAGGCTCGAAGAGCCGGACGACCCCTTCTACGATCCGCCGCCGCCCTTCGACACGATGTTCATGGCCGATGCCCGCGAACAGCTAGAGGGCATCAACTTCGATCAGGTTCGCGAGGACCGGGACAATCCGGTGCCAGAGGACATTATCCCACCCTTGACGGCCCTCTATGACGGCAACATCGCCTGGATTGACTCCCTGCTCGGCAAGTGGTTCCGGGAACTGGACGAGCTAGGCTTCATGGAAAACACACTGGTTGTCATCACTGCCGATCACGGTGAATCACTCGCTTCCCGTGGTTCACTCAAGGGCCACGGAGGCTTGTACCAGGAGGGCCTGCATGTGCCCCTTCTGGTGCGCTATCCCGACGGTACGCCAGGTGCTCCGGCCCCCGGCACCCATGTGACCGAAATGGTCCATCAAGTGGATATCGCCCCGACGATCCTGGCCGGCCTGGGTATGGAGCCAGCCCCGGAACTCCCCGGCTACTCACTCCTTGGCCAGCGGCCACCGGACCGTGTAGTGCGCTCCTCCAAGCCCCCCCATTACGCCCGCTTCCAGTGGCCTCACAAGATATTCGGCGGTGAACACACGCGGCGCCTTTTCGATCTCGTCGAGGACCCTGGGGAACGCAATGGTATTAGCCGTGCCTTCGAACAGGCTCAGGCCATGGAAGATGCCTTCCAGGAGGAGTTCAAGGATCGTCCCTGGATGGAGTGGGAGCCGATACGGGTGAAGCCAGCCGCCAAGAAAACCGAGGACATGCTGAAGGCCCTCGGCTACGCCGGGGAAGTGGACGGCGATTGATGACAGGAATGGGAATCCGGATACAACTTCCGCATCCCTGTCCGGTAGTCTGCGCCCATGATCGCCGATCTCGACCAGAGCGAGAGCGCTGAACTCTCCGGCATCGATGTGGCCATCATCGGCTCCGGGCCCGCCGGCGCCACGCTGGCCCGGGAGCTGAAGGACTCTGGCCTGCGCATCTGCGTTCTGGAGAGTGGTCAACGCGCCCCTACCGCCCACGGGGACATGCTGCGGCGAGTGCAAAGCGAGGGCATCCACATCAAGCCCCACTCCCGCGAACGGGTGGTGGGCGGCGCCTCCACCACCTGGTCAGGACTCTCCAGCCCGCTGGACCCGGTGGACCTGGAGCAGCGGCCCTATCTGCGCCCCTGTGCCTGGCCCATCGGCGGTGCCGAGCTGGCTGACCTGTACTCGCAGGCCGCGCAGCGCTATCGCTTCCCAGCCCCCGAGCTATTCAGCCCCAGCGGTGATTTCGCCGCCCTGCGCGGAAATGGTCAACTGCAGCCGGAGTGGAGGGGGCTGGAGGAGAAGATCTTCCTGGCCGCCGCCCGGGCCCAGGACTACGGACGGGAATGGCTCGACACCTATGACGGTGAAGCGGTCACGCTCTACACGGATGCCACTCTGCTGCGCCTGGAGGAGACCGCCGGATGTGTGACCAGCGGCACCCTGCGCACGCGCGGCGGTCGCGAGGTGAGGCTGCATGCGAAGGTCTTTGTCCTGGCCACCGGCGGGATAGAGAACGCACGCCTCCTGCTGAACTCCGCCCTCGGCAACGAACACGATCAGGTCGGCCGCTACCTGATGAACCACCCGAAGAACTACCACGGCATTCTGGAGCTGGACAGCCCGGTAGAAGATGCGCCCTACTTCTTCGGCTGCCTGGTGCGCGGATCCGCCGGCTACGCGGGGCTGCGCCTGCCCCTGGCGGAGCAACGTCAGCGCGAACTGCTCAACTCCTATGTGCGCTTCGAACCGCTCTTCCCCTGGTCCGACAACGACGGGGTGGAATGCCTCGTCCAACTTGTGAAACGCTCGAGTGGCGTCCTGACTTTCTGGCGCAAGAGCCAGGGCGACAAGGTCGTCTCCCTGCGCGACTACAGTGAAACCGGCGATGATGCGGATACCGTCCTGGCCCGCCGCGGCCTGCTGGGGGCTCTGGGGCTGGTGGCGCGCATCGCCTTGCACCTGCCCAGCGTCTGCGCCTACGCCTTCTACCGCCTTTCCGGCGCCAAGCCCAAGATCCGCCGCGTGCGCGTGCGCAACTTCATGGAGATGGAACCGCATCCAGATAACCGCGTCGTACTGGGTACGGAGCAGGACCCCTACGGCCAACCCGTACCGCTGGTGCAGCATCGCTGCTCTGAACTCGACCGGCGCTCCCTGCTCGCCCTCCACGAGGTGCTTGAGGCCGAGCTGCCGCGTGCCGGCCTCGGCCGCTTCCACTCGACCTTGGAAAAGGAAACACCCTGGCCCATCGACCAGGACGCCTCCCACCACATGGGCACCACGCGCATGGGCCGCGACCCAGAGCTCTCCGTCGTCAACCCGCATGGCCGCGTCCACGGCCTCGCCAACCTGTACTGCGCCGGCGGCTCCGTGTTCCCGACCAGCGGCTGCGCCAATCCGACCTTCACCATCGTGGCCCTCTCCATTCGCCTGGCCCGCCATCTGCGCGAGCACCTGCCCGGCGGCGCTGCGCCCGGCGCTGAACCTGACGAGGCCGACGCATGAGCCGCCGGCGTGTCACGATCATCGGTGTGGGCAAGCGCATCCGCGAGGCGGTCCTGCCCGCCTTCCGCGCCCTGGAGGACCTGTTTGAGGTGCGCTCCCTGCACGGCAGACGCGCACGTACGACCGAGGCCGCCGGACGCACCTGGCAGGTTGATCCGCTTGCCGAACTCAACAACCTGGACGATGTCGACCTGCTCTACCTGGCCGTGGGCAAGGACGCCGTGCCCACGGTGCTCGACCACCTCGCCGCCCTCAACCTGGGGCAGACGGACATGCTGATCGACACGCCGGTAGTGCGCTTCAAGCACTTCCGCCACCTGGACAAGCTGAGGGGCTACCGCAACACCTGGGTGCCCGAGGACTGCGCCTACCTGCCCTGGCTGCCGCCCCTGCGCCGCGTAGCCCTCTCCGGTGCCCTGGGCCAGATGGAACAGGCCCTGCTCCACCGCTCCGGCTACGCCTATCACGGCTTGGCCACGGCCAAGGCCATGCTGGGCGCCGAGCGCATCACCGGCGGCCGACGCCGGCGCGGCCCCGACGGCCTGCACGCGCGACACCTGGGCCTGGCCAACTCCGCACGCGCCCTGATCGTCGAGCCGCGCGACTACTCAAAGGGCCACATCAGCCTGGCCGGCAGCCAGGGCACGGCGACTGACCGCCTGGAACCACCCACGGGCGCGATCCCCATGCTCCCCGTTCTCGCCAATGGTTGCGTGGAGTCCATTCGGATCGGCGACGAGCTGGAAGCCCTTGATGACGCCGAGCGCTCCTTGACATCAGGCGTCCTGGCCCCCACGACGCTCACCGCCTGCCAGGCAGCCATGAAACGCGTCGGCCTGCTGCGCCTGCTGCGCGCCGTCCACGCCGGACACGGCGCCTATCCCCTGGCCGCCGCCGTCGATGACATGGTGATCGACTACCACCTGGAGAAGCTTGGGCGCTATGTATCCACGCCCCTGACAAATCCACGCGCACCCGCAGCCAAAGCACTGCTGCGCGCGCTCACGCGCCTCGCGTAGAGTCCGCGCGCGCTATTCCAGGCTTGCGCGGGCCAGCTGGCGGGGGGCAAGCGCAGTCGGCCGTCTACGCGCTCTGCGGTGAAGCCTCGCGCTGGCTGTGGGCTAGCTCCCAAGCGTGCGGCTGGCCTTCCGGCCTGAAGGCAGACGCAACCCAGCCCTCGCCGGTGTCGGGGCAATCGTTGCAAACAATCCGGCCTCTCTTGGAGGAACCGGAGACAGGCGCCATGACTGCTCGATGGGTTCCGGGACTCACTTCTTCCAGGCCCGAACTGGCGGCCGCATGGCCGGCCCGAGAGGCACGCGTCGCCTGCACTCCTGCCGGCGACGCCGAAACCGGGGGCCGCCCGCCGCTCCGCATCTACAGATCGAAGGTTATCTCGAAACCGTCCGAGAAATTGAAGGCCGCTCCTCCTGCCTGGGGATCGCGATACCAGGCCTGGAAGTTCCAGACTGAGCCGGCGGCGACCTGGGCGGCGGGCTGCGGCGGGCTGGTGTAGTCCACGGCGCGCGAGAGCAACCCAGCGGCATTGGCTGGAATCGGCGGGTAGAGCCGAAACAGGCCCACACTTCCCGCTCCGGCACAGAGGTAGACTTTATCAAAGGGCACCAGTATCTGGGCGGGACCGTAGAAGAAAACACCCATCTGTCCGGCGGGAACAGGTTCGGCCCGCAGGGTCAGGTTGTTGCTCGCGATGCTCGGGGAACCCGTGGCCGACATCTCAGCCCCGGCTCCCGTCGAGTTCGGTGCTCCGATGCAGTAATTGCTGCCGAAGGGGTCCCCGCCGCCGTCGAACTCCACGTAGTACCCGGTCACATTCCCGGTGCTGATTGGCATGTCATTCCAATCGCCCGTGGCCCAGGTCTCCGCCCAGTCCTCGCCGGCTCCATAGTCATTTGGTTCTCCACTGCCCCAGGAGTCATAAGTCCAAGCCTCGCCGGTGACCCAAGACCAGCCGCCGGAAGGCTCCGAGTAGCCCGGCGCGCCGTAGTCCTGAAAGGCTCCGATCCAGCAGCGCTGGCCAAAGGTGTTCACAAGGAAATCGTTCTCCGCCGCGTCAGCTACCGTGACCAGATGTCCGGGCACGCCCTGGTGCATGAGAGTCTGAGCCTCAGCCTCTGCCGCAGCCCAATCCAGGGGCGAGGAGATGTACATGTAGTAGTGACCGTTCGCCGGGTTCAGCACGGGTTGATCACTTGTGATTGTGACCTGCCCGGTTCCACCGATGGCCCCGGGGAAGGTGCCGATGCGCAGGATGTACATCTGGCCGTTCACCGCCGACCAGCTGGTCTCCGATTGCAAGCCGCAGGCGTCGTCGTTGCAGGCGAGCATGGCAGCGGTACAGC
>DASCNH010000056.1:0-24451 GCA_036011365.1 Planctomycetota bacterium
CGTCCACCGCCAGGCCATCCTTTGAAGGTGGCAAGTCGAGGGCTTCAAGCACTGTCGGGTAGATGTCGACGATGCTGACGGGGCCCTCTTCCACCGCGCCGCCGGAGCCATCGCCGCCGCCGTCGCCGCCGTCGCCATCGCCGCCATCGGGGCCCTGGCCCGGATCCAGGATGATCAGCGGGATGCGAATGGTCGTGTCATAGGTCAGCACCGAGTGCGTGGGCTCGCCGTGCTGGCCGAGGTCCTCTCCGTGATCCGCGGCCACGACCACCAGCGTGTCCGCCGCCCGCCCCGTGCGAGCGAGGGCGGCGAGCAGGATGCCCAGGGCGTGATCGGTGGCCGCCACCTCGCCCAGGTAGGGGCTGTCCTGGTCTTCGAAGCCGGGTGGCGGTTCGTAGGGCGCGTGGGGATCGAAGAGATGCACCCAGAGGAGGAAGGGGCGCGTCCGGCCTTCCATCCAGGCCACCGCATCCCGCACCACCTCCTGCGCCGGGCGCTCCGCCATGTGTACGCCCGCGCCATCGGTCCCGGCGCCCACGGAGACGGAGCCGTAGTGGTCAAACCCCTGGGCCAGCCCCCAGGCCGGGTCTAGTACGGCGGCGGCCACGAAGGCCGCCGTCTCCAGGCCCCCGGCGGCGGCGGCCTCCGCCAGGGTGTAGGCGGAAGCGGGCAGGGGCGAGATGGCGTTGTCGCGCAGCCCGTGGCGCGGCGGATAGAGGCCCGTCAGCATGGACGCGTGGGCCGGCAGCGTCAGCGGAGCGACCGTGCGGGCCTGTGTATAGCGCGTGGCGCGCGCCGCCAGGGCATCCAGGTGCGGCGTGACGCCCGGAGGAGCTCCCTGGCAGGAGAGCGCGTCGGCGCGGGTCGTATCGAGGGTGATGATGAGGGCCGAGGTGGGACGCGGCGGCTCCTGACCACAGGCCGCCAGGATCAATCCGGCCAGCGCTCCACTGCGCAACTTCGATGCGGACGAATACACGGGACCACCGTACAGGGAGGCGCGGGGACAGTGGAGGCCCTGTATGCTCTCCGGCTTCAACCATGAGCCTTCTGATCCTAGACGGCCTCGTGAAGCACTTCGGGGCGGCCCCGGTGCTGGACGGGGCGAGCTTCGCCATCGATCCCGGTGAACGCATCGGCCTGGTGGGAGCCAATGGCACGGGCAAGACGACTCTGTTGCGCATCGCCGAGGGGGAGGAGGCGCCGGACTGGGGCTCGGTGACCCTGCGCAAGGGAACACGCCTGGGCCATGTGCCCCAGCGGCCGGAGTTCGCGCCGGGGACAACCGTCAGGACCTATGTGGAGGGTGGCCTGGCAGAGGCCCGCGAGACCATGGAGCGCCTCACCGTCGTGGGCGATGAGATGGGAGGCGCCGAGGGTGAGGCGCTCGACAAGCTGATGCGCGAACACGACCGGCTGACCGAGCGGTTGGAAGCCCTCGGGGGCTGGGAGACCGAGCGGCGCGTGGAGACTGTGCTCTCGGGCATCGGCCTGGCGGAGGAGTTCTGGGATCGCGAGGCGGCCACGCTGTCCGGCGGGGAGCGCAGCCGGGCGGCCCTCTCCCGAGAGCTGGTGGCCGGCCACGACATCCTGCTGCTGGATGAACCCACCAACCACCTGGACCTGGACGGCATCGAGTGGATTGAGAGCTGGGTGCGCGAACTACGCGGCGCGCTGTTGATCGTCAGCCACGACCGGCGGCTGCTCGAAAACGCCATGACCGGCATTGTCGAACTGGAGCGCGGCAAGTTGGTGCGCTATCCGGGCAACTACAGCCGCTACCTGACGCTCAAGGCCGAGCGCCATGAGAGCATGCGGCGCGCCTTTGAGATCCAACGCGACAAGGTGCGCAAGGAGGAGGTGTTCATCAAAAAACACATGGGCAGCCAGCGCACGGCCGAGGCCAAGGGACGCCTGAAAAGGTTGCGCAACCTGAAGCGTCTGCCGGAGCCCTACCTCGATGTGCGGCGGCCTGTGATCAAGCCTCCGACGGCGGAGGGCGGAGGCGAGCTGGTATTGGAAACTGAAGGCGTCAGCGCCGGTTACGGTGAACGCTTGCTCTTCAGTGAACTGGACCTGCGCGTGGGGCGCGGCGACCGCATCGGCATCGTGGGCCCCAACGGCACCGGCAAGTCGACACTGCTGCGCATTCTGGCGGGCATTGATGCGCCCCGCTCCGGCAGCCTGCGCACGGGCCACGGAGCGTCCTGCGGCTTCCATGACCAGGACACCAGCGCCCTGCGCGACGAGGCCACCCTGCTCGAGGAGGTGCGCCGTGGCTGTCCGCACATGACGGACCTCGAAGCGCGCTCCCACGCGGCCCGCTTCCTCTTCCGGGGCGCCGAGGTGGAGAAGAGCGTTGCAGTGCTCTCCGGCGGCGAGCGCGCGCGCCTGTGCCTGGCGCGGCTGATGCTGCAAACGCCTACCTGGCTGGCCCTCGACGAGCCCACCAACCACCTGGACCTGCCAGGGCGCACGGCCTTGGAGGAGATGCTGAGCGAATACCGGGGCGCGCTGCTGTGTGTCAGCCACGACCGCTCCTTCCTGGACGCCCTGTGTGATCGCATCCTGGAGGTGAGTGCCGCAGGTGTGCGCCTCTTCCAGGGCAACTACAGCGAGTACCGACGCCAGCGGGCCGAGGAGGCCACGGAACTACAGGAGCAGCGGCGGGCGAAACAGGATCAGGAACGTCGGGAAGAGCAGCGCCGGGCCGCGGCCCAGCAGGCGCAAAAGCCACGCCGACGGAAACGCAATCCGTACAAGCTGGAGAAGCTGGAGCAGCGCATCATGGCCCTGGAGGAACGCCTGGACGGCTTGCGCGCCTCCTGCGCGGAGGAAGCCGTCTATCGCAATCCGGAGGCCTTGAAGGAGGCCCAGATCGCCATCGCCGAGTGTGAGCGGGAGTTGGAGGAGGCCGAGACCGAGTGGGCATCCTGGGGCTAGGCCCCATGGCACCTTGGATCCGACTGTCCCCGATACGGAAGGCCACGGGCGCGGAGCGCCGTGGTCGCGGAGCGCAATGGTCGCGGAGCGCCATGGTCGCGGAGCGCAATGGCGCCGCGGCAGCGAAGGCGCCACAGCAGCAATGGGGCCACAGCAACAGCGGCCCCAAAGTAGTAGCGTCCCTCTGCAATAGCGGCGGCACAGGCGCAGCGGGGCCACGGTCGCAACGGCGCCACGGTCGCAACGGCGCCACGGTCGCAACGGGGCCACGGGACGGCTATGCTGCTCCTTCGCTCAGCTGATTTCGCCTCAAAGACGCCCCGCCCCCACGTACCTTGGACCCCTTCGCCGGAAAGATCCGCGCCGCCCTCTCCAGCCAGACCGGCCTGGGGGAGAGCGCTCTGCGCCTGGAATCGCCGCGCGATGCCGCCCTCGGCGACTACGCCTTCCCCTGCTTCCCCCTGGCCAAGGCCCTGAAGAAGGCGCCGCCGGCCATCGCCGCCGAGCTGGCCACGGACCTGGCTAACGCCCTGCCTGACATCGAGGTCGTGGCCACCGGCCCGTACCTCAACTTCCGCGTGGAGCGCGGCTCGCTGGGGCGCACGGTGCTGGGCCTGATCCAGGCGGCACAGGAGAACGATGCGCCCTGGGGCAGCTCCAACGAGGGAGCCGGACGCACGGTGGTACTCGACTACTCGAGCCCCAATATCGCCAAGCCCATGTCCGTGGGACACCTGCGCTCGACGGTCATCGGCGCCGCCATCCAGCGGCTCTTCAACACCCTCGGCTACACCACCGTGGGCATCAATCACATCGGCGACTGGGGCAGCCAGTTCGGCAAGCTGGTGGCCGCGGTCAACCGCTGGGGTGACACGGTGGAGCTGGAAGACGACCCGATCATCTCCCTGCTGGCCCTGTATGTGCGCTACCACGAGGAGGAGCAGCAGGACCCGACGCTGCAGGAGGAGGGACGCGCCGCTTTCCGCGAGCTCGAGAGCGGTGAAGACGGCGAAGTGCGCGCCATCTGGCGCCATCTGACGGAGCTCTCCCTGCAGGAGTTCGACAAGCTCTACAACCGCCTGGGTGTGACCTTCGACGAGGTGCGCGGAGAGTCCTTCTACGAGTCACATCTGGAGACGGCTGTGGCGCGCGTGGAGGCGACGGGCATCAC
Organism: Planctomycetota bacterium; assembly: GCA_036011365.1. Classification (GTDB taxonomy): domain Bacteria; phylum Planctomycetota; class UBA1135; order UBA1135. The sequence continues at coordinate 4,115 of DASCNH010000056.1, forward strand.
CGAAATGAGTGAGGGAGCACTGATCGTCGATCTCTCGCAGACCGAGAAGAACATGCCACCGTGCTTGCTGCGCAAGACGGATGGCACCACGCTCTACGCCACCCGCGACCTGGCGGCGGTCTTCCACCGCCACGATCTCTATGATTTCGAGCGCTGCCTCTACATGGTGGGTAGCGATCAGAAGTTGCACTTCCGCCAGTTGAAGGGAGTTCTGGCGCGCATGGGATTGGATTGGGAGCCGCGCGTGGAACACATCGCCTTCGGCATGCTGCGCCTGCCGGAGGGCAAGATGAGCACGCGCGCCGGGCGCGTCATCTTCCTGGAAGATGTGCTCGACCGGGCCGTGGAAGAAGCCCGGCGCATCATCGCCGAGAAGAACCCGGAGCTCGCCGAGGCGGAAACTGTGGCCGAGGAGGTCGGCGTGGGGGCCGTGGTCTTCAACGACCTCAAGCGCGAACGCGTCAAGGATGTGGAGTTCGTCTGGGAAGAAGTGCTCTCCTTCGAGGGGGAGACCGGTCCCTATGTGCAGTACACCCATGCGCGCCTGGCCTCGATCCTGCGCAAGGGGGCGGCGGCCGGTGAGACACCCGGCGGGGCGGAGGAAATCGATGGCGCCCTCTTGGCGGATGCCGCCCCGCTGTTGATGGCCCTCCTGCGCTATCCGGAGGTTCTGCGCTCTGCTGCCGCGCACGCTGAGCCCTCGGAGGTGGTCAGCTGGCTGCTGGCCTTCTGCCGCGAAACCAACGCCTGGTACGGCAAGAATCGCGTGCTGGGCCAGGAAAGCGCTCTCACCGGGGCGCGACTGGCCCTGATCCAGTGCTGTAAGTCGGTTATTGGCAATGGCTTACAACTTATTGGTGTGGCCGCCCCCGAGGAGATGTAGAAAGCCTCCTCAAGGATCGCCACCGGACCTCCGATCACCTACGACAGCGCCCTTTCCACCCCCAAGAGTAGGCCCTACCCAAGAACATGGCGGAGATCACCATAGAGCAGTGGATTCGAGATGTGCCCGACTTCCCCAAGCCGGGCATCGTCTTCAAGGACATCACCCCCCTTTTGCAGGATGCTGAGGGATTGAGGGTTTCCATCGAGGGGCTCGTCCAGGCCTTCGACCCGGACAGTTATGACATCGTCTGCGGCATCGAATCGCGCGGTTTCATCTTCGGCACGGCCCTCGCCGATCGGGTCAACAAGGGTTTTATCCCCATCCGCAAGCCGGGCAAGCTGCCCTGGAAGACCGCTTCCCAGTCCTACGAGTTGGAATACGGTTCCGACACCATCGAAATCCACACGGACGCCACCTCCAGGGGCGATCGGGTGCTGATGGTCGACGACCTCTTGGCCACCGGTGGCACCATGGAAGCGGGCCTCAAACTAGTGCGCCGTATAGGTGGAACCCCCGTCGGCTGCGCTTTTGTGATCGAGCTTGACTTCCTTTCCGGCCGCGAACGCCTTGGCGATATTCCGGTCCAGGCCCTTCTGAATGTCTGAGCTTTGTCCCATGAACACCAAGAGATCAGAGCCTGCCGCTATCTCCACGAAAACCAGTACCGCGAGGAAGGGGAACATGACAACTAATAAGCAGCAGGAAACGGGAGAGGCCAAACGCACCGCCATCAGGCCCAAGCCAAAACGCGTGGCCGATTACGATGAGGTCGTCACAGAGGATCTCTGGAGCTACTACCGCCAGGCGGTTGAGGCGGACCCGAAGAAGGCCCACGAGGTGGAGAAGATCAGGAATGTGTTGATGGAGCGCCACTACCCGCTCGTCAAGTACATCGCCGAACGCCTGCAGCAAACGCTGCCCCGTTCCATTGAACTAGACGACTTGATCAGCGCCGGACTCTTCGGCCTGATGGACGCTATCCGCGGCTTTGATCCGGAGCGCGGCTTCAAGTTCAAGACCTATTGCAGCACGCGTATTCGCGGCTCGATCCTCGATCAACTGCGCTCCCAGGACTGGGTTCCGCGCTTGGTACGCCTCAAGGCCACGCGCATTGACAAGGCTCTGCAGGCCTTGACAAGCCAGTACGGACGGGAGCCCACGCACTCGGAACTGGCCGAGTCCCTCGAACTCTCCCACGGGGATCTCTCCAAGGAGATCTCCGGCGGCACCGCCAAGGCGGTCTTCTCGATCTCCGAACGCTGGGACGATTCCAGCGAGGACGGCGGCGAGAAGAGCGAGATCATCGAGGACAAGAAGGCCACGGACCCGATCTCGGAACTGCACCAGAAGGACCTGATGGTCTACCTGACGCGCTCCTTGACATCCAAGGAACGCTTCATCATCGAACAGTACTACCAGGTGGGGCACACCATGCGCGAGATCGGCGAGATGCTGGCGCTGACCGAGAGCCGAGTCTGCCAGATCCACTCCAATGTCATGGGCCGCCTCAAGGGGCTGCTCGGCCAGAAAGAGGGCACGCTGCTCATGTGAGCAACGCGCTTCGCAAGAACGCATAAGAGGGGCACGCGCCGCGACGCGTGCCCCTCTTGTTATTGCTGACGCCTGCCGCTCAGCGCCCTGCGCGCATGCGCATGAAGGACTTGATGCCCGTGGCGCCCAGGTCGCCGCCGGAGAAGACGCCGTAGCCGGCGGTCGAGGCGGTCTCGCCGAAGACGCCGGAGGTGTAGCCGCCGGTGGTATCGCTGGCCCAGCCGAAGACACCGGCGCCGGCTGCGGAGTCCGCTTCGCCGGAGACGCCCACCGTGGCACCGGCGAGGTCCGTGGCCCAGCCGAAGACACCCGTGCCCGCCGCCGAGTCAGCTTGACCGTAGAGGCCATAGGTGAAGCCGCCGGTCAGGCCCGTAGCCCAACCGAGCACACCCGTGCCCCCATAGCCGTTGCTCTCGCCGTAGACACCGAAGGCATAGGACCCGGTGGAGGCCGGCGCCAGCCCGTGATGGCGCTGGCGTCCAAGGCGTCCGTCGAGGCGAAGATTCCAGGCAGGACGCCGCCGTCCACGCCGAGCCTGGTAATCGGCGTCATCGTGCCGATGCCCACCTCACCGGTGGCGCTGACGTAGAATCCTGCCCCAGGGGCAGCAGCAGGCCCGCTGTGGGCGTGGTGGAGGCCTGGATGCAGGCGGCAGGATTGGCCTGGTCGGCCATGTAGTCGGCACAGAAGCCGGAGCCCGCCGCCGCCGTGCCCGGCGCCAGGCCCGTGGAAGAGGTCTGGCCCACCGCCGTCGGAGTGGACCAGAGGGCGACTGCGGGGATGAGAAGGAGGTAGCTGTAGCGCATGGAGTCTCGATTGCTGGGGAGAAGGGGCGGGGAGCCTGGGGCAGGCATCTGGGGAACCTGAAAGCACCTGGCAGCGGCCTTGGGGCCCCTGGAAGCCTACACCTATATGGTGTTTTCAGGCTGTCTTGGACGATTCCCCATATTTAGATGTTCTGACAAGGTGACCAGTTCGCGCTGGCACAAACCATCTCCCTCGACAGCCCCTGCCCGGGCCTGCCCGGAACCTCATCCCAGCCCAGGCCACCTCACCGGTGCGGGCCCCGGTCGGGTATCCTCGCCGGTCATGCTCCCCCAGGACCCCACAGCCCCCCAGGACTCGCTCCACCGCCTGATCCACCACGCATGTGTGGACTCCACCAACGAGCAGGCCCTGCTGGCGGTGGCCGCCGGAACGGCCCGTCACGGGGATGTCCACCTGGCTGATGAGCAGACCGCCGGGCGCGGACGATTGGGACGGACCTGGGCCAGCCCCGCCGGCGCTGGGCTCTACGCCAGCTTGGTTCTGATGCCGGCCGCCCCGGCTCCTCCGCCGGAGACGTTGACCGCCGCCGCCGGCCTGGCCATTGTGGGGGCCGTCACGGAACTCGGCGTGCAAGGCGCCCAGCTACGCTGGCCCAACGATGTGCTGGTGGCCGGAGCCAAGCTGGCGGGCATCCTGGTGGAGACCCGGGGCCTCGATCCGGCGGCGCCCCACTTCGTGTTGGGCATCGGGCTCAACCTCCTCCAGCGCGAGCTGCCGGCGGAGTTTTTGCGCGGGCGCATCGTGACCAATCTCGAACTCCTGCGGGGAGTGGCGCCCCGGGAAGAGGTCCTGGGCTGCCTGCTCAAACACCTGGACCGGCGCCTCGATCAGGCCCGGGAGGATGCGGCGGCCCTGGCCCGGGACTTTGTGGCCTGCGCTGGCCTGGCTGACGCGCCTGTGTGCATACAGTACGGAATCACCACCGCCACCGGCATCCTGCGCGAGCTGAACTGGGAGGAAGGCCTGCTGCTCGAAGACGCGTCTGGAGAGAGCCAACGCATCCCCCTGCCATTTGTGCACGCCGTTGACCCACTCGGGTGAACGAACGCAGGCCAGAGAGCCCTGTGAGGGAGCTGGCCTAGACGCTACTTGTCCGCCACATCCTCGTACTTCAGCGGGTCACGTCCGGCCAGGCGCTTGAAGGAGAGCAGCGGGCGCTTCTTCTTTCCAGTTGCCTCGGGCGCCGCCTGCTTGGGGGCTCCGTCAGCGTTAGATTGCTGCGCGGCGCTCGTCCGCGCCTCCGCATCCTCTCGGGGTTTCTGATCCTGGGTCATGGGGTAACTCCTTCTGTTGCAATGGACGGAACGGCCCGCGGCGCCTGGAGCAGGCCAGCCCCGGCGAGCTCCACGATGAAGTCTCGCACGGACGGCCGCTGGTCGGGGTCGTACTCGCCGAGGACGACCTCCAGGGTAGCACTCCCGTCACAGGATGCCAGCAGGGCCCGGCCATCCGGCGAGAGGCAGCTGATCTCGCCGCTGGCTCCGTTCAGGACCAGGGTTGACGCCCGGCGAGCGAGGGGCTCCACGCTGGAGTTGAGCCCCTCCTCCACGGCCCCGCCGATCAGGTCAAACTGGTAGCGCGGCAAGGTCAGGCCATCGGTGGCGCGCTCCAACGCCCGATCCACTTCCTCGCGATCGAAGGCCAGCGCCAACCGGCGCAGCGCCGGGTTGGCGCGCGGCCGCCAATCTTCCGGGCAGTCTGCCCCGCCGAGGGTTCGTGGCTCGGCGAAGGCTCCGGACATCAGCTCGCCCACGCCACCGGCGTGAACGAGATAGAGGAAGTAGTGGGACTTCAGTTCGTGATAGAGCAGATTGTCGTTTTGGAACACGGGCAGGTTGCTCTTCAGACGCTCGAGCATCTCCAGGTAGACGCGCCGCGCCCGGGCGCGGCTCATGCCGCTGGTCGTCGAGAAATCCCGGTAGACCTGCAGGTCCATGCCCGGCTCGTCGACGATTCCAGCGATGGCGAACTCCTGCGGTCGCTTGTACACCTCCGACATGTCGTCCAGGTAGAAGACGCGCAGGCTGACTTCCTCGAAGGCGTCGCGGTTGTCAAGCAACATGGCGAGCGTCTCCCGCGCCTCGGCCTCGGTCTCCGTGGGGAAGCCGACCATTACATAGAGCGTGACCGAGATGCCCGCCGCGTGCACGCGGCGGATGACTTGCATACCGGGCTTGGGTTCAGACCCCTTGCACATCAGCTCCAGCACGCGCGCGCTGGCAGACTCAAAACCAAAGGCCAGGCGCTTGCAGCCGGCTTCCGCCAGCCTGGCGCAGACCTCCTCCGTGAAGACTTCCGGTTCGATCTTGGCATCGCACCACCAATCGATGCCCAGTTCCGCTTCGAGGATGGCCTCCGGCAGGCGCCTGACCATGTTCGGCGGCAGGTCCTCGATTGGAAAGTAGAAGAGTCGCGAGCCCCACTTTTCCTTGAGGAAGCGGATGTCCTCGATGATCTTGTCGATGGAACGTCCGCGATAGCCGGGCCCGATGACCTTGTGCAGCGTGCAGAAGACACACTTCCCCCAGTAGCACCCGCGCGTGATGGCCAGGGGAATGATGAACTCCGGCGAGAGATACAGGTCCAGGGGCAAGCCGCTGAAGTCCGGGGGAGGCAGTGTGTCGATGGGCAGGGGTTCTGCTTCCGGGGCCACGACGACCTCGCCGGTGGGCTGGCGGTAGATGATGTTGGGGATGTCAGCGAAGCCCCGGCGCCCCTCAAGGGCGCGGGCGATGCGCGTCAGGGGCAACTCGCCTTCGAGCAGCACGATCGTGTCGATCACATCGAAGAGCTCCGGCCGGCGGGCCAGCTTCTTGCCCACATAGGCCATCAGGCCCCCGCCGAAGGTGATGTGCAGCGAGGGCTTCCAGGCCTTGAGCAGCATGGCCAGGGCTACGGCGGGGATGGCCTGGCTGGTGAAGGTCACCGAGATGCCCACTAGATCCGGATCGAGCTCCTGGAGCTGGGGCAAGGTCACCTTGCGGAAGAACTCCAGGAAGGGATTGCCCTCTTCATCCACGGCCCCGGCCAGGATTTCGTCCGTGCTCTGCACGGAATGCCGCATGGAGAAACCGTGGGGCGCGAAGTAGGAAGGGGCGAATTCCGCGGAGATCAGCGCCAGGGCCTGCTCGATGCAGCGGGCGGAGCGGGTGTAGGCGTCTCGATCATAGAAGCGCTCCGGGTCACGCAGGACTGACTTGGCGTCCTCGATGCCTTCAACCACCCACTCCCCCGTCAACTCCGCCTGGCTGAAGTTGCGATAGGCGGCCATGTCCCTGTAGCCGAGGGCTGACTTGCCTTCGAGTGCCGCCAGCCGCCCGGAGGAGCGCACGCGCTCCAGGGCGCTGCCCAGCCGCTCCCGAGAGAGGAAGTGCTCGTAGGCTTCGATGTTGGCATCGATCACATGGGTATCGGGGAAGCCCTCCTGCTTGAGATAGGCCTGGAGCGCCGGCAGGGCGAGGTAGGGCTGGGTGAAGTGGCCCTGGGGCGGGAAGACGAGGGCAATCTTCACTACTTGCCACCTGTCCCGGCACCTCGCGCCGGTTGCGCAATGGTGTGATAGGCGTTCGTCGCCAGACCCGTCAGAACCTGGCGCGTGCCATCCGGCCAGAGCACTGTCACGCGCTCCACGGTCCGTGCGGCTCCCAGGCCGAAGACCAGGCGCGGATCATGGGAGGAATACAGGCCCTGGGTGCGCCGGGCCTCCTGAACCCAGGTGCGCCCGCCGGCCTCCACGCTGACGCGTGCGCCCAAGCCGTCACGGTTGCCGCCGAGCCCAGCCAGGGCCAGTCCCAACCAAGCACCGCGGCGGGGTGTGCGGTTTTCCAGAAGGCGCGGCGCATGGTCCAAGTCGACGATCAGCACGTCCAGGTCCCCGTCGTCATCCGGATCGCCAAAGGCCACGCCGCGCGCCGAACGGGCCAGGGCCAACCCCGGCCCGGCCTCGGCGCTGGCATCACGCCAACTGGTCACGGCCGCCGCAGAACCCACGCACTCAAACAGCTGGCTCTGCTGGGCAAAGGCGTGCATGCCGATCTCCTCCGCCTGGGGGAACACATGGCCATTGGCGATCAGGAGATCCAGATCCCCATCGCTGTCCGCGTCGAAGAAACCACCTCCCCAGCCCAGGCGATCCAGGCTGCCCGCTGCCAGCCCACCGGCCGCCGCGACTTCCCGGAACTGGCCGGCTCCATTGTTGAGGTGCAGGCTGTTGGGTTCAAAATCGAAGTTCGTGCGCAGACAGTCAAAGTCACCATCGGAATCCACATCCGCCACCGCCAGGCCCATGGCGCTGGTGGGCGCCCCGTCCCCATTGAAGGCGAAGCCCCGTTCCACCGCAGCATCTGTGAAGGAGCCCGCGCCATCATTCATGAACAGGTTAGCCGGCTGCATGTCATTGGCCACCAGAATGTCCGGGGCACCATCGCCATTCACATCGCTGAAGACCACCGCATAGGAGCAGAGCGCCTGCTCCAGGCGCAGGCCCGCCGCCTGCGTAGCTTCGCGGAAGTGGCCCGCACCAGCGCCCAGGTAATAGAGGTTCGACGCACCGGGATTGATGCCTTGGCCGTTCTCCCCCTCCGGTCCCCAACCCACCTCGACACCCTCGACAAGCACCCGGCGCCCGCCGTCCGGCGGTTGATTCAGGTCGAAGTCCACGTAGTTGCCGACGAACAGGTCGAGGGTGCCGTCTCGGTTCAAGTCGCCAAAACAAGCACCCGCACTCCAAGCTTCGTTGCCCAGGCCCGCGGCTGCGGTTCCGTCGTGGAACACGCCGCGTTCATTGACCAGCAGTACATCCGGCCCGAAGCAGGACAGGTAGATATCCGGATCCCCGTCGCCTTCGATATCCGCCACGGTGACGGAGTTGACCCAATCCAAACGATCGGCACCGGCCTCCGCGCTCACATCCGTGAAACGCAGCTCCCCTTCGTTGCGGTACAAGCGGCTCTGGCCAGCGGGCACGACCTCCAGGCGTCGGCCGTCGTCGATGTAGGACAGACGCGCGCCGTTGCCAATGAAGAGATCCTGATCGCCGTCGCCGTCGTAGTCGAGCCAGGCGGCTCCGCAGCCGTTGCTCTCGGGGATGTACCAGCGGCGCGGGTCACCGCAGACATTGACTACCTCCAGGCCGGCCTCGGCGGCCACATCCACGAACAGGAAGCCCACCTGATCGCTGCCTCCGGCTGCCACGGAATCTCCGGAACAGGCCCCGCAGAGCGCCAGGGCGGGAAGACCACACACGACCATCCAGGGGGCAGTTGACTTCATCGCCGCCAGGATAGGCATTCGACGGGATCCTGCCCAGATCGGGCAGGGAGCGGATTCATCCGCATCGCTCGGCGCGGCCGGGTCGCACCGCCGCTATACTGCCCGCCCGTTTTGCCCGGCGCACCCGGGCACCCGGCGTCCGGACACTCACACACCCCAGGAACCCATCCCATGACACGACCCGACGGCAGAGCCCCCAGCGAGACGCGCCCGATCAGCTTCCAGCGCGGCTTCACCAACCGCGCCCCGGGCTCGGTGCTCTCATGCTTTGGGGAGACCAAGGTCCTGTGTACCGCCATGTACACCGACGCCGTACCCCACTTCCTGAAGGGCAAGGGCCAGGGCTGGATGACAGCCGAGTACTCGATGCTGCCCTCCTCCACGGATGGCCGCAAGAGCCGCGACCGCGCCGGGCGGACCGATGGGCGTTCCGTCGAAATCCAACGCCTGGTGGGTCGCTCGCTGCGCGCCGTGGTGGACCTCAAGAAGATGACCGAGCGCACGATCTGGATCGACTGCGATGTACTGCAGGCGGACGGAGGTACGCGCACGGCGGCCATCAGCGGCGCCTTCGTGGCCCTCAGTGACCTCCTGCGCCATATGGACGGCAAGCGCCTGCTGCGCGCCTGGCCCCTGGTGGACCAACTGGGTGCCGTCTCCCTGGGTGTCATCGATGGTGAGGTGCGCTGCGATTTGTGCTACGAAGAAGACAGCCACGCCGAAGTGGACCTCAACCTGGTGATGACCGGCAATGGCAATTTCATCGAGGTCCAGGGTGCCGCCGAGGGCGCGCCTTTCTCGCGCGCCCAGCTGGACGGGATGCTGGAAACTGGCGAGGTCGCCATCCGCTCTATCTTCGAGCTCCAAAACCGCGCCCTGGAAGCCGGTGCCTGAGTGACGCATCCCGTGGAAATGTTGATCGCCAGCCACAACACCAAGAAACAGGTGGAGCTGCGCGCCATGCTGGGCGAGAGCGGCGTGACCCTTTTGACACCGGAGGTTTTCGTGGACCTGCCCGAGGTCAGCGAGGACCGGGATACATTCCGTGGCAACGCCGAGAAAAAGGCAACTGAGACGGCCCTGGCCACCAGCAAGTGGTGCCTGGCCGATGACTCTGGACTAGAGGTCGACGCCCTGGGCGGGGACCCCGGAGTGCACTCGGCGCGCTTCGCCGGCCAGCACGGAGATGACTCCGCCAACAACGCCCTGCTACTGGAACGGCTGGCCGGCCTGTCCGCCGAGCAACGCGGCGCGTGCTTCGTCTGCGCCCTGGCCCTGGCCGCCCCGGATGGCAGCCTGGTGGCCACCTTTGAGGGCCGTGCCCGCGGGCAGATTCTGCACACCCCCCGCGGCTCCGGGGACTTCGGCTACGATCCGCTCTTCCTCTTCACGGAGGAAGGTTTCGCCGCCACGGGTCGCGGGTTTGCCGAGCTATCCGCCGATGAAAAGTCCACGGTCAGTCACCGTGGCCGGGCTCTGCGCGATTTCACAGCAGCCCTGCCCACCCTCCTTCCCTGACCCGCAAGCCAAGCCAGCCGCGCCGTGGACCACGCCCACATCAGAAACTTTTCCATCATCGCTCACATCGACCACGGGAAGTCCACCCTGGCCGACCGCATGTTGGAGCAGACCGGTACCGTCAAGAAGCGCGACATGCAGGCCCAGCTTCTGGACGATATGGACCTGGAACGCGAACGCGGCATCACCATCAAGGCGCGCGCGGTGACGATCTATCACGAGAAGGACGGCGAGCGCTATCAACTCAACCTGATCGACACGCCGGGACATGTGGACTTCCACTACGAAGTGCAAAAAAGCCTGCAAGCCTGCGAGGGTGCGCTGCTCTTGGTGGATGCCTCCCAGGGTGTCGAGGCCCAGACCGTTGCCAACGCCTATTTGGCCGTCGCATGCGACCTGGAAATACTGCCGGTCCTGAACAAGATCGACCTATCCCACGCGCGCCCGGAAGAGATCGCTGAGGAGATCGAGAACAGTCTGGGCATCGATGCCACGGACGCCCTGGCCGTTTCGGCCAAGACCGGCGTGGGCGTGAGCGCTGTGCTGGACCGCATCGTCAAACGCATCCCCGCGCCCACGGGCGATCCCAAGGCGCCCTTGCGGGCCTTGATCTTCGATGCCACCTACGACGAGTATCGCGGCATCATCGTCTACCTGCGCGTAGTGGACGGCACCATCAAGAAGCGTGACTCGATCCTGATGATGGGCACGGAGAAGGTCTACGAGACCGTCGAACTGGGTCGTTTCTCGCCCAAGATGGTACGCGACGAGACCCTGGTGGCCGGTGAGGTGGGCTACTTCGTTTCCAACATCAAGCGCCTCGGTGACGTGCGCATCGGCGACACCATGACCATCCATCGCGGCCCGCAGGTCGAGATGTTGCCGGGCTACGAGGAACCCCAGCACATGGTCTACGCGGATTTCTACCCGACCAACCCCGGCGACTACGAAACCTTGCGCGACGCCCTGGGCTCCCTCTCCCTGTCCGACTCAAGCCTGTCCTACGAGCCCGAATCATCCGAAGCCCTGGGCTTCGGCTTCCGCTGCGGCTTTCTGGGACTCCTGCACATGGAGATCATCCAGCAGCGCCTGGAGCGCGAGCACGACCTGGACATGATCCAGACGGCTCCCTCGGTGACCTATAAGATCAAGCTTGAAGACGGCAGCGAAGAATGGGTGCGCTCCCCGGGGCAGTTGCCGGATCCTGACAAGTTCGAGGATCTCTGCGAGCCCATCGCGCGCGCCTCGATCCTGTTGCCCACGGAGCACATCGGGTCCATGATGACCATCGCCGCCGACCACCGCGGTGCCTTCGTGCGCCAGGATCACCTCTCCCCCACGCGCGTGCAGCTCGAGTACGACATTCCCCTGGCGGAGATCATCTACGATTTCTACGACAAGCTGAAGAGCGCCACGCGGGGCTACGGGACGCTCAACTACGACATCACCCACTACAAGTCCGACGATCTGGTCAAGATGTCCATCCTGGTCAACGCCAAGCCGGTGGATGCGCTTTCGTCCATCTGCCACCGCAGCCAGGCCGATTATCGCGGCCGCGCCATTCTCAAGAAGCTGCGCAAGGAGATCCCCCGACACATGTTTGAGGTACGCCTGCAGGCGGCTGTCGGCTCGCGCATCATCGCCCGCGAGTCCATCGCCGCCCTGCGCAAGGATGTCACCGCCAAGTGCTACGGCGGCGACATTTCGCGCAAGCGCAAGCTGCTTGAAAAACAGAAGGCCGGCAAGCGCCGCATGCGACAGGTGGGAAATGTCGACATCCCCCAAAAGGCATTCCTGTCGGTCCTGGGAGGCGACGACAAGTGAGCGCCAAGGCCAGGCAGCAGGGCCATCCCTGGCGGGAGAACATCGAGGCCATCACCATGGCCATCGTCGTCGCGATCTTGCTCAAGTACTTCATCGTCGAGGCCTACAAGATCCCCACCGGCTCCATGCAGCCCACCCTGATGGGCAACACGGACACGGGCGTCTTCGATCGCGTGCTCGTAGACAAGCTCTCATACCACTACCGCGACCCGGAGCGCTGGGAGGTGGCGGTCTTCAAGTACCCGCTAAACCGCACCAAGAACTTCATCAAGCGCATCGTCGGCATGCCCGGAGAGGAGTTGACGATCCGCCATGGGGATCTCTGGACGCGTGGGCTGGAGGGGGGCGAGTGGAGCATTCTGCGTCGCCCGCGCCCCGTGCAGCTCGAAGTCTGGAAGGAACTCGAAACAACCCGCAACTGGAAACCGGGCTCCGGCACCAGTGGCTGGAGTATCACCGAGAACGGGATCCGCGCCCGCGGCAACGGCAGCATGCGCTTTCCACGGGATGGCGCCGCCGTCATGGATCACTACGCGGACGGCTATCCCGGCAAGACCGGTTCCAAGGTGCGCCACCACCCGGGGCGCTCCGGACAAAACGCCGTGGGGGACCTGCGCCTGGCGGCAACGCTGACGGCCATCCCCGGCTTGGAGGAGTTGGTGCTGGAGTTCAAGGAAGGACGCCGCTCCTACCGCTTCAGCCTACCCGGACCCGCGGCGGCCCCCGGCGCCATGGCCCAGGTGAGCGCCAATCCCGGAGACGGCTCCGACGGCTTGTCCACGGCCCCGGCCCACTTCCCCTTCCGCCTGGAAGCCGGACGCGCCGTGGAAGTCGACGCCCAGAACATGGACGACCTGCTCAGCCTGCGTGTGGACGGCGAGCTGCTCTTCGAGCTGGAAGTCCCGCCGGCCACCAACCAGGCCGCCGGCATCGCCATCCACGCCAGCGGCGCCGGCGCGGACCTGGAAGAGGTGCGCGTCTTCCGCGACATCTACTACCTCTCGGACAATGTGAAGGTCTGGCACTGGCCGATTCCAGAAGGGCACTATGTGGTGCTCGGGGACAACACCCAGGACTCCGCCGACAGCCGCGAATGGACATTTGTGCGCTATGAGGTGCGCCCGGAAGTCGGCGCGGACCAATCCGAGGTGCTGCGCGGGGACTATCGGCCCCGGGAAAACCCCATCGTGTTGCCCGGCGGGGATGACGGCCCAGAGATCTTCCTGCGCGATGAGTGGGGCGAGCGACACACCTTCCCGGGCCGCCTGGCCCGCAAGCTCCCACCTGTCCAGGCGTCCCTGGTGCCCCGGGAGCTCGTGGTCGGCCGCGCGGTGCTCGTATTCTGGCCCCTGGCCCCCTCCCTGAGCGTCTACCGACTGCACTGGGTGCACTGAGACCTGCGGAGCAGCCGGTCTCCATTCGCACGAGTTATCCACAGGCAAGATAAGCGACTCCCTAGACTGGCTGGCGTCCCACGTTGGGCATTTCACCCCCCTGGGAGGTGGTTATTCTCGGCAGAGAGATTCGCTGCGCGCTCCACGCTGGTGACCTAACCACTGTCACAGCAATAGGATACACCTTCAGGGGGGGCCTCTAGGGGGAGCCTCTCAAGTAGGTGCTGCATTTCCCATCGCTGAATGCGCCCCCCCTTGACGCCACGGGCAGGAGTTCAACGATCAGATACCCACAGGTTATCCACAGGGTGAAAAGCAGCTTTTTTCCTTGCCAGCGATCAGCTTGAGCCCGTCTCCGGGCCAAAGGAAGTCGTAGTTCACTTGCCCTACCTTTGCCCAACCCACCCCCACCGCCCAGGTCCCAATCCCTGGTAGACTCCCGCCGCGGCGACCCAAATCACGCCCCGCCTGGTGCCCCCGGATTACTCCCCCCAGCGCCCCAACGATGCCCTCCCACACCCCCGAGCACCTCCTAGAAGTCAACGGCCTGGTCAAGGCCTTCGACGGCCGGCGCGTGGTGGACGGTGTCGGTTTCCACGTGGATCGCGGCGAGATCGTCGGCCTGCTGGGGCCCAACGGGGCGGGCAAGACAACCAGCTTCCGGATGACCGTCGGCCTGTTGCATCCGGATGAGGGCCATGTGCATCTGCACGGTGAAGAGTGCTCGCGCCTGCCCATGTACCGCCGCGCGCGCCTGGGCATGGGCTACCTGCCCCAGGAGCCCTCCGTCTTTCGGCGCATGACCGTCCTGGGGAACATCCTGGCAGTCTTGGAGACGCTCAAGCTGAAGCGCTCCGAGCGCCACGCCGAGGCGGCGCGCCTGCTGGAGGAGCTCGAACTCTCCCACCTGGCGGACCACCGGGCAGACACGCTCTCCGGTGGCGAGCGCCGCCGCCTGGAGCTCTCCCGGGCCCTGGCCACCCGTCCCTCGCTGCTGCTGCTGGACGAACCCTTCGCCGGCGTCGACCCCATCAGCGTCCAGGAGATCCAGGGCCTCATCGGCCAGATGCGCGAGCGCGGCATCGGCGTCCTGATCACCGACCACAATGTGCGTGAAACCCTGCAGACCACGGACCGCGCCTACATCATCCACGCCGGGCACATCCTGCGCGAGGGTTCCGCGACGGAGCTCGTCGATGATCCCGAGGTGCGCAGGGTTTACCTCGGCGAGAACTTTGATCGGACGGTGGCAAACGCCTGATTCGCCGCCCCGGCGCCCCACGCCGGGCTTGCGGCAGGTCTCGGACAGCGTTATCTTCTTTGCCACTAAAACCGCCCCCCGGCAGCTGAAAGTACACATTCCATGAAGATCGTCGCCTGTATCAAACGCGTCCCCTCGACCGAGGCCACGCCCAAGCTCTCCCCGGACGGCCGGGGAATCGACACGGCCAACCTGGCCTACATGACCTCCTTCTACGACGAGATCGCCGTGGAGCAGGCCGTGCTAACCAAGGAAGCCAGCGGTGGCGAGGTCACGGTCCTGACCCTCGGTCCGGCCGAGGCATCCAAGGAAGTGCGCGAGTGCATTGCCAAGGGCGCCGACGCCGGCATCATCATGACCGACCCGGAGTGGGGCAGCCGAGACAACCGTTCGACGGCCAAGATCCTGGCCGCCAAGCTCGGTGCACTGGGTGCGGAGCTGTGCTTCATGGGCCGCGTGGCCACGGACCGCGACAGCGCTTCGGTGGGACCGATGGTCGCCACCCTGCTCGGCTGGTCGTGCGTTACGGATGTTGTCGAGCTGAACCTGGATGACGGGGCCGGCACCGCCCAGCGCGAGACCGAACAGGGCCTGGAGACCATCAGCTTCTCCCTGCCCGCCATCATCACCTGTGACAAGGGCCTCAATGAGCCGCGCTACGCGGGCCTCAAGGGAATCATGGCAGCCAAGAAGAAGCCCCTCGAAAATATCTCCTTCGAGGAAGTCCCCTCCCAGGCCACGGCCTGCTCCCTGGCCCTGCCCCCGGAACGTGCCGCGGGCCGCATAGTCGGCGAAGGCCCGGACGCAGTGCCCGCCCTGATGGAAGCCCTGCGTAACGAGGCCAAAGTCCTCTAGGCAGAAAGAACAGCCATGACCACCGCCATCGTCTTCGTCGAACACTCGGACAACTCGCCGCGTCGCTCCAGCCTGGAATGTCTCAGCGCCGCCCGCTCCCTGACCGACTCCGTCGTCGCCGTGCTCTCCGGGGCCGGCGCCCAAGAAGCCGCCGCCGCCCTGGGCGCCCACGGCGCCGGACGCGCGGTCTGCCTGCCCGGCAATGACCCGATGAGCCCGGACGGCCTGGCCCGGGACGTGGCCGCCGTGGTCAGTGACGAGGGCGCCGGGATCTTCCTGGCCGCCGCCACCAGCCGCGGCCGCGACCTCAGCCCGCGCGTCGCCGCCCTGCTCGACTCAGCGCTCTTCAGCGACTGCACAAACCTCGCCCGGGAGGGCGAGACCCTGCGCGCCACGCGCCCCTGGCTGGCCGGCAAGGTGATCGCCACGCTGGAGTCCAGCGGCCCGGTCTTCTGTGCCACGACCCGCGTCAATGCCTTCGCAATGGACGAACCCGGCGGCACGGTGGAAGTCACCATAGGCACCTCCGGCGGCGACCTGCGCGAACTCGTCAAGGAGCTCAGCGCCAAGGTCGGAGGCAAGCTGGATGTGAAAGAAGCCCCCGTGGTCATCTCCGGCGGCCGCGGCATGAAGGGCGCCGAGGGCTTCAAGATACTGGACGACCTGGCCGCCGCCTTCGGCAACGCCGCCGTGGGCGCCAGTCGCGCCGCGGTGGACGCCGGTTGGCGCTCCCATGCTGAACAGGTTGGCCAAACCGGCAAGGTGGTCTCGCCCCAGCTCTACATCGCCGTCGGCATCTCCGGCGCCATCCAGCACCTGGCCGGCATGAAGACCTCCGCCATCATCGTGGCCATCAACAAGGACGCCGACGCCCCCATCTTCAAACTGGCTGACTTTGGCATCGTCGGCGACGTCTTCGAAGTCGTCCCGGCCCTGACCGAGGCCGTCGCCGCCGCACGCGCCGAGGGCTAGTCGTCCTGCTCGCCGGAGACGGCGTCCTCCCCCACATACCCCAGGGCCCGGAGGTGGGCGTCGAGGCTCTCCGGAACCGTGGAGGCCGTCGGTTCCGCCGGTCGCGCCGCATACAGGCGCTCCAACTCGGCCATGGCTGCCAGGTAACCGGCCTTGGCCTGGGCACCCAGGGGGTGCTCCAGGTCCTGGCTCGGGTGCAGCTCGCAGGGATCCGCCTGGAGGTCATACCAGGCGAAGGTGTCACGCCCCATGTCGTCGACGAACTTCCAGCGCTGCGTGCGCACCGAACGCATGGCACTGCCCACGGAGAAGAGCTCGCTGACGGCGGCTATCGGTGCCGCGCTGGCGCCGCCCCCGCCAAGAGTCGCCAGCAAGCTGCGCCCCCCGGCGGGCGAGAGCGGAGCGAGATCCGCCAGCTCCAGGAGGGTCGGGGCAATATCCACGGTACGCGCCAGGGTGTGGGGACGGGTATCGGCGGGGATCGCCGGCGGAT
The DNA here is from genome assembly GCA_036011365.1 of Planctomycetota bacterium. Lineage (GTDB taxonomy): Bacteria > Planctomycetota > UBA1135 > UBA1135. The sequence goes on from DASCNH010000056.1 coordinate 20,968, forward strand.
AGCGCAGGATCAACGGCACCCGCAGCACCTCCTCAAAGAGCGTCATGCGATGGGCCTTGCCGCCGTGCTCGAAGAACTCCGTGCCGTGGTCGGCGGTCAGGGCGATAACCGTGTTGTCCAGCAGGCCGCGCTCCTCCAGGGCATTCAGGATCAGGCCGATGTGGTGGTCGGTCCAGCTGATCTCGCCGTCGTAGAGATCCAGCAGGTGCTGGAGGTCCGCCGCCGGCATGCCCGCACGGATGGTCGGATCGAAGAAGAAGTCCTCACCGCTGACGGTTCCTTCGTACTCACCCGCGAAGCGTTCCGCGTAGGCCGCCGGCGGCAGGAAGTCGAAATGAACATCCCACAGGTGCACGAACATGAAGAACGGGTCATCACCCTCGGCAGCATCAGCGCGGGCGAGCCAGTCGCTGACCTCTTCCGCAACCGCCGGGCTGGTCACATCCCGGTGGGAAGAGTGCATCACTTCGCGGTCCATGGCCCAATCCTCCACGGGCGCCTCGTCCAGCGCCCGGGCATAGGAAGTGCAGTTGACATAGGTGTCAAAACCCTGGTCGAGGCCGAAGGCCGGGTGCAGGTAGGGTCCGGAGAAGAAGCCCGCCGTGGCGTAGCCGCCGCTGCGGAAGCGCTCCGCCAGGGTCGTGAATCCCGGGGCCAGGGCGCGGTCCGAATCCGTACAGCCGTGCACCGAGTCGGGCAGGCCCGTGAAAAGGGCTGCGTGGGTGGGCAGCGTCCAGGGGGCACTGCTGATGCACTCCTCAAAGAGCGCGCCTTCGCGGGCCAACCGATCCATGTGCGGACTCGTCTCCCGTCCGTAGCCGTAGCTGCCCAGGTGATCGGCGCGCAGCATGTCCACGCTGATCAGGAGCACATTGGGCCTCGGCTCCGCTCCCCCGGAACAGGAGCTTCCGGCGAACAGGAGCAAGCCCCCCAGGCATGTACAGCAGCGTTTCATCGGATCGAACCTACGGGGCAGCCGGCCCCCTTTCCACCTACGGCCGCCCTTCCGAGTTGTGGGCGGCCGGCGGCTCCCGGGCCCGTCCCCGGGCCGCCTACCCCCCGTGGAATCACGCCCCGCAGCGCCGTAAGGTCGAGCCCGTGAATGCCCCCACAGCGCCCCCTCACCGGCGCAGCGCCCTGCCCTTCGGCCTGCTGCTCGGCCTGCTGCTAGCCGCCGGCACCATTCAGCAAGCCCTGCTGGTCAACTCGGCCCTAACGGACAACCCCTTCACCCTGGCTCCGCTCATGGACGCCAAGGTCTACTGGGAGTGGGCCGCCCGCATCGCCGCCGGCGATGCGGTGGGCACCGAGCCCTTCTTCTCGGCCCCCCTCTACCCCTACCTGCTCGGCCTGCTGCGCGCCCTGGGCGGTGGCCTGACTGCCCTCTACGCCCTCCAGGCCGGGCTTCACGTGGCCACCGCCGGAGCCCTCGCCACAGCCGCGCGCCGCCTCTGGGGCCCGACCCCGGGCCTGGCAGCAGCCCTGCTCTACCTGGCGCTTGACGATCCGGCCTTCCACGTGACGCGCGTCCTGAACTGCACGCTCCAGGCCTTCCTGGTCGCCCTGGCCTGGGAACGCATGACGGCACCTGGGTCGCTCTCTACCACGAAGGGCCGCGCCGTGCTCGGCTTCACTCTGGGTCTGCTGACCCTGGCCAACCCCACCTTCCTCGTCGGCCTGCCGCTCTTCGCCGCCTGGGCCGGCTGGCGGAGGGCGCACCATCAGGCCCGGGACGCCAGCCCCAGCGACGGTCTGCGCACCACCCTGACCATCCTCATCCCCGGCCTCCTGACCATCGCCCCGGCCACCCTGCACAATGCGGCGGCCTGTGGCGAGTTCATCCCGATCAGTTCCCAGGCGGGCATCACCTTCTACCACGGCAATCAGCCCGGAGCCGACGGGACCTACCACCAGGCCACCGGTGTTTCCGCCGACCGCCGCCTGCAGAACCTGCAAGCCCGCGCCGAGGCCGAGGCCGCCGGAGCGTCTTCCTGGCGCGAGACCGACGCCCACTACTTTTCCCGCGGCCTGGCCCATTGGACATCGTCCCCGCAGGCGGCCCTGGGCCTGATGGCCACACGCGTGCGCTGGTTTATCAGCGGGCGCAACTACGGCGATGTGTACCAGGCAAACCTCGAGACCCGGGACGGCTTCCGCCCCCTGGGCTTCCTGACGCCAGTACCCGTGGCCTGGTGTGTGTTGCCGGCCCTTCTGTGCTACCTGATCCTGCGCCGCTCCGCCGCCGCGGGCGTGCCCGAGGCGCTGCTCTTCCTGCTGCCCGCCCTGGTCGTGATCACCTTCTGGTACTCGCCGCGCTATCGCATGCCCGCCGTACCCCTGATAGCGGCCCTGGCCGCTGTAGGCCCCTGCATGGCCCGCGTGACCGGCTCCGCCGCACACCTCCGCCCCTGGCTGATCAGCCTGGTTCTGGCCATGGCCCTGGGGCCCCTCAACCGGGCCACGGGCTTCGACGAGTTGACCGCTCACGGCCCAGCCTATGACCACTTGACGGGTATCGCCCTGGCCGAAACGGGCCACGAAGAGGCCGCCCTGGAACGTCTCGATGCCGCCCGCGCCGCCGGCCATCAAGGGGCCGCGGTAACCCGTGCTGATCTCCTGCGTCGCCTAGGTCAGGGAGACCGCGCCCTGGGTGACCTGCGCCGCCTGGCCCTGGACAATCCAACGGATGCCTACGCCCGGCGCAGCCTGGCCCGGGCCCTGGCCCAGGCCAACCTTCTGCAGGAGGCCCAACGCACCTATGAAGCCGCTCTGAAACTGGATCCCACTGATCCCCAGATTCACTCCGGCCTGGGAAATGTGCTCTTGACCCTGGGGCAGAGCGCCGCGGCCCTCGGGAGCTACGACCGCGCCCTGGAGCTGGACAGAGCCTACACGGACGCGCGCTACAACCGCGCCCTTGCTCTGGACGCGCTCGGGCGCCGGGACGAGGCCCGCGGCGAGCTGCTGCTGGTGCTCGGCGCCCGGGAAGACCACGCACCGGCCCGCCTGCTGCTCGGCGGCTACCTAGTTGCCGACGGCGATGAAGAGGCGGCGGCCAGCCTGCTGCGGCGGGGGGTGGCCCTGGCTCCCGGCCACCGGCAGCTGACCGTGGCCTTGGCCTGGCACCTGGCCACTACTCCCGTGGCCGCCCTGCGCAATGGCGCCGAGGCCCTGGCGCTGCTGGATTCCGCGGCTCCGCCACCGGAGAGCCCCGATCCCGGCTGGCTGGATGCCCGGGCCGCCGCCCTGGCCCAGACGGGCAAGGTCGTCGAGGCCGCAGACAACGCCGCGGCTGCGGTGCAACTGCTGCGCTCAGCTGACCTGGACGAATGGGCGTCTGAGGTTGAAGAGCGCGCGCGCGCCTACGGCGCCGGGCGCACCTGGCACCGCTGAGAAACAGCCCGAACGAATCCCGGCTGCGGGCCCGCACCGGAAACCGCCGACGCGCCTCAGGTCGTGTGGTAGTGCATGCTCTCGGCCAGGC
>DASCNH010000057.1:0-7104 GCA_036011365.1 Planctomycetota bacterium
TCGTCTCCCAGTGGCAGGTCGTCCACCAGGTTTCAGGCCTGGAGTTGATTGATGTGACTGGCGCTCTGGTGGAACCCTTTGCTCCGGACGCCCAGACCTTGGACATCATCGAGAGCCTTCGAGGCCAGGAGCCGGTCCCCCTGGAGGAGCTGGAAAACCACCAGGGCTGACAGTTGGCCGTGTAGGATTGCTTCCATGAGTAATCTACTGACGCGTTACCGGGCCCGGGCCTGCGGCGCGAGCCGCATTCTGATCCTGCTGGCTCTGCTGCACACTGTTGCCCAGCCCCAGGCGCAGCCCGCAGCGGGCTACTCCCTGCCCATACTCGACCTCGATGGCGAGACTGCACGACAGGTGATCGTGGACCGCGAGGCCGGTCAGTATCTGGGCCATGTGACGACGGTCCTGCTTGAAGACGGCAAGACAATGTTGGCCACTTACCCCAAGGGGCACGGCAAGGGGAACATCGTCATGAAGCGCAGCACCGATGGCGGCCTGACCTGGAGCGAGCGCTTGCCGGTGCCCGACTCCTGGAGCACTTCCAAGGAGGTGCCGACACTTTTTCGCACAGTGGACCAAGAGGGGCGGCGGCGACTGATTATGCACTCCGGGCTCTACCCACTCCGTCAGGCGCTCAGCACTGACGATGGAAAGACCTGGACCGAGCTGGAACCGATTGGCGAGTACGGTGGCATCGTCGCCTGCGCCGATATGGAGCGCTGCAAGGATGGCTCGTACATCGCAATGTTCCATGACGACGGCCGCTTCATAGGAGAGAAGTTCAAGCCCACCACGGGCAACCCGTTTTTCGTCTACCAGATTCGTTCCTCGGATGGCGGCCTGACCTGGAGTGATCCGCGGGTGGTGGCGACGCACAGCCAGGCGCATCTCTGTGAACCGGGCATCATTCGCTCTCCCGATGGCGGCACACTCGTGGTACTGATGCGCGAAAACAGTCGCAGGTTCAACTCATTCATGATGACCTCACGCGACGAGGGGAAAACCTGGAGTGAGCCGCGGCAGACGACCGCGGCCCTCACCGGCGACCGACATACTGGTGCCTATGCCCCGGATGGACGCCTGTTCGTTTCATTCCGCGACACCACCAGGGAATCGAAGACCCAGGGTGATTGGGTCGGTTGGGTGGGTACTTTTGATGACATCCTCAAGGGCCGTGAAGGCCAATACCGCGTGCGCCTCAAGGACAACCTGCACAGTTGGGACTGCGCCTACCCCGGTCTGGAGGTGCTTCCCGGAGGCACATTCGTGTGTACTACCTATGGGCACTGGTCCGAGGGCGAACAGCCCTACATTCTCAGTGTGCGTTTCACATTGGCCGAACTCGATCAACTGCAAGCGACAGGCGCACGGCGCTAGACAACACCCCCGCCCGCTGACCGGCGGACACCGCCTACATCGGCCTGGCCTACTCGGGCATTTTCGGCGGGACAACTCCGGCGGGCACTCCGGACAACCTGGCTAACTGCCCGCTTCCGAGCAACATGACAGGCTCGGCCTTCCCTTCCAATGTGCTGGCCGGCAAGCACTACCTGGTCCTGGGCGGCTGCGCAGAAATGGACGATCGTGTCGAGTACGGCAAGTGGGCCGACGACCTGTAGGGCGCTCGCTCTCAGGGCACCAAGGGAGCCAGGCCGCTGGCGAGCCCCTGCTCCAGAGCTGTTTGCGTGTTGGTTGCGGCAGGCTCGGCCCGCAGACGCTCACGCGCCAACGCTTCGCCGAACACCTCACCCAGGGCGCTGCCCGCTCCCACCAGAGCCGCTGTGTGTTGATTCGGCGGCACTAGTTCGAGCAGGGCTGCGGGAGTCCAGGCCTCGCCAAGCTCAAAGACAACGCCGCGGCCAATACCGGCCCATAACCCGTCGCGGTCAACGGGCTTGATGTGCGGCAGAACTTCCTCCACAACAGCTACATCGCTGGCGATCCCGCGGGCCAACAGACGACCGCAGGCACTGCCCAATCCGCGCACCCAGGCCCAGCGCAGCTCGCCCGGGATCATGCCCTCCAGAGCCTGGGCTCGACGCACCTGCCCTTTCGTCTCGCGCGCCAACGGGTACCCGTAGGCCAGGCACATGCCTTCGACCAGGTGAGCGGCCTGGGGGTGTGCGCGCCGCGCCAATTCCTCTAGTTGTGCTGTAACTCCTGTGGGGCTCTTGTCTCCGGGCCGGGCCTGCCGGCGGAGGAAGTTGCCGGCTCCCCGGGCCAGGCCCGGATGCAGGTCAACAGTTGGGAAGTGGCCCAGAATGGCATCCAGATCGAGGACGGAGGAGGCGTCCCGCGCCCTTCCCTGGCGGCCGCCGATCCACTGGGCGCCAGCCAGGTGGTGTCCCACGCCACGGGCGATGCCGTTGCGTTCCGGGACCTGGAACTCGTCCAGTTGCTCGCGCAGCAGTTCCATATCCCAGACCGGCTGGCCACTGACCGGATCGCGGTGCGAGTCGCGCATGAGCGCGTTGTTGTAGTGGTGCAGGTCATAGCCGCGATAGGCGCTGCCCACGCCGACGGCACCAAAGGACCAATCCACCAGGAACAGGGGGACGGTCATCAACCCCGCGACCGGGAGGCTGAGTACGCGCCCAGTTATCCGTTGAACTTGCCCAACGGACCCGAGCAATTTCGCCAGGCCGACCCCGATGACCATGCTCGCGAAGCAGAAGTGCGGCACGAGGTAACGGAACTGCCCCACCTCCACCGGAGCGCCATAGGGTTTGAAGGTGAAGCGAGTAAACGCATAGAAGCAGACAAAGGCCGGCAGGTAGCCAATGAACGGAAGCGCACGCACCGCTGAAAAACGAGCATCTTCGCGGCTCGCCTCTGAATCTGATGGTGGCGTCCCCAGGGCCCCAACAACGCTCCACAACACGACCGCATAGGTCGTGGCGAAGAGCAGCAGGTACACCCACTCCAGAGCCACTCCGGCCCGGGGCAAGAGCGCCCAGTAGGCGCCCCCGCGGGGCAGCAGGTTGATGAAGAGCTCCTCCAGGCGCGCGGCTGCACCGGTATTCTGGCTCCAGTGCTTGACCAGCCCACCCACGCGCCCAGCGGTCTGCATTTGGATCCAAGCCAGGGGCAACAACCCGACGAGCAGCGGCCCCAGGACAACCAGAGCATCGCGGGGAATCCGACGCGGTCCTCGAATGTAGATGTGCACCAGCGCCAGCACGGCCAACATGACCGGCGTGCCAAAGTAGAGGAAGGTGGAGAAGCCCGCCACCAACCCAAAGAGCGCCAGCCAGGGCTCCTTGCGCCGTGAACCGTGCAGGCGAAAAAAGATCCATACACACAGCATTTGGAAGAAGAGGTTCTCGAAGTGGTTGCCCATGGCAAGCAACGAGAACTTGACCAGCGTCGGCGGACCGAGAGCAAACAGGAAGGCCGCCAGATTGGCGGCCGTGCGATTGAAGTGCCGGTCGAGCACGCTCCACATCAGGAGCAGCGTACCGAGCCCCAGGAGCAGGGGGACGAGCTTCAGCGTCAGGTAGCTCGGCCCCAGGAGAGCAAACAGGGGCGTAGCCAGCAGGCCGGTGAGCAGGTGCAAGCCACAGTTGTCGTAGAACTGGTCAAGGGGCGCGCCTGGCCAGCTCCCAAACCACCCCAGGCAGGCAACCCGGGCGATGTTCCCCATGTGCGTCTCATAGGGAGGAATGCAAAGGGTGTCAAAGGCCGTGTGCAGGATCAGGCCACGCAGGGCGAGGTACACAGCAACAGCGAGGAGTAGCAGTCTCGGGGCGCGCTTCATGACAACGGGCTACTTGTACACGGTCGCTCGGCCCATTCACAGAACACTGCCCGGCATTCGGGTCGCTTCAATTCTCCTGATCTCCCCAGGACGCGGCAGCCTCCGTTTCCTCCGGCTGAAAGACGGATAATGCCGGCGGCCAGTCTCTGTCATCGGGTAGAATCACAATCGCCCTTGTACCGGCGCATGCCGTCCATCCATGGTCACCACCTTCCTACTCTCCTTGCTGGTCGCCAGTTCCCCCCTCGGCATCCAGAATGAGAGCACGGGAGCCGTGGCTCCATCGCTCTTGGCTAGTTGCGGCGCCGCTGACCCGCTCTGCGCCACCGGGAGCCCAGACGGGGAGTGGGTTTACCTCCAGGAAGGCACATTGCTGCGGCGCCTGGCGCACGTGGAGAGAGGTCAACTGTTGGAAAGCGGAACGGCACGGCTGGACGCCCTAGCCCATGTCTTGGTGGCGACTTCCGACGCGGTCTGGGTAGCGGCTGGTGAGGGTGGGCTGCTCAAGGTGCACTTCTCCGCCAGCGGAAAAGCGAATGTGCGGAGCATGGCCATCCCGCCGGAAGCTGAAGCCCCCCTACTGTGCGTGGACGTCTGGGCTGACGGTGGTTCAGTTTGGTCACTGTTCTCGTCCTCCGGCGGCTCCGCCGTGGGCAAGTACTCCGCGGACGGTGAACTACTTCACCATCACGCCCTGGCCGGCGGCCGCCTCTTCTCCGTGGCGGGACGGGGCGCAACGGCCTGGTTGGGCGGTGAGCGAGGTTGGCTCGGGCGCCTCACCTGGGATGCCGCCGGAACAGCCCACCTGGAGGAAGGACCGGCCCTGGGTGACGGTGATGCCGCGCCGGTTCTAGACCTGGCCCTGGGAGCGCACTTTCTGCACGCGGCCTGCGATGGACCAGCGGTGGTTACCCTGGATCCACTCGATTGGGACGGGAGCAACACCCCGCGCACCACAACGCCCATAGGCCGCAGCGACGGCCACGCCGCCCATCTCTCGTTCCGCGGTGAGCACTTGGCCGTGGGCCTCAATCGTGGCCCCCACTACGCCATGAGTGGCGCGCCCTATGGCCTGTGCGGCACCATGGGCCCCGGCTTCACCATCGGCGACACCGATCCCGCCACCCTGCGCCTGGCTCCGGCGGAGCTGCTGGCGATTGCCAGGGAAACGACCCGGGGCCTGCGCATCATCGAGACGACAGCCGTCGGCCCCCACGGCTGGCGCTCACTGTACCTGGGTGTTGAACAGACGGTCGAATGTCACCTGTCACGGGGGCTCGAACTGCGCCCCCTCCCCGGGACCACCAGCGGGAAAACCGCGCCCACCACGCGCCGCACGCGCGGCTTTCCCGCCATCGGAGGCACGACCAGCCTGCTGAACCCGTCCCTGGCCCTATTCGGTACGGACAGCCAGGGAGCGTTGATCCGCGGCCAGCTGTCCCTCGCTGACGGAAGCCAACTGGTGACGGCCAAGGGCAGCGAGGAGTTGCTCCCAATCGGCCTGCGGGTGGGCGCCCAGTGGATCGATACTGCGCCCGCGACGACGACGGAGCATCAGGTGCCGGCCGCTTCCGATGGCGCAGCTACCGGAGAGTGGTTCGTCGCCGGCTATGGACCTGCGCCGCGCCTCTTCAAGCTGCGGCATGACCAGCGGGATACGGGGCCAACCACAACCTGGCAATCCTGGAGCATCTTGCTCCCGACCGATGGCGAGGGAAAGCGCGGGCACACCTACTACCACTCCACGCGTGCGGAAGACCTGGTCCTGATCACACGCTACGGCACACGCGACGGCCTGCTTGCCTACGCGCTGGGGGACCTGACCGACGCCGCGGCAGGTGTCGAGCCCGGCGGCTCCATCAAGCCCGTGCCTCTCTGGTCAGCAGCCACCCAGGCGCAGGGGGAGCGGCATCCGGCCGGAGCCTTGGACGTCTCCGTGCTCGATTGGCCCGACCAGCGGCGCGTGGCGGTCGTGGCTGCAGGTCATGACAGCCCGACCGCCACAGGACAGCGTGGCGGCCCGCGCATGGTCGTTGTTGAACTGACCCGCGCCGCCCCGCGGCTGCTGGCGGAGTTCACCGGACCCTGCCCCGGAACTCTGGTGGCGGTGGACTGCGCCTGGGTGGACGACAGGCCCCTGGCCTGCCTGGCGGATCTCGCCGGCCGCCTGTGGCTCTTTGACCTGACAGACCCGGCGCAGCCGCGTCAACTGGAGGCTTGGACCTGCCCGCCCCATCCCTGGGGCGGCTTCAATGCCGAAAGCCTCTTCGATGTCGTCATAGACGGCCCGCGGGGACTGGCCCTGGTCGCCGCCGGCCGCCGGGGCGTGCTGGCCGTTTCCCTGGCAGGTGCACGGCCGAAGACGGAGTGGGTGGTAGACACTCCGGGTATGGCGGAGGGCTTGCACCTCCAGCGCGTTGGCTCCCGCTCCCGCCTGTGGGTCGGAGACCAGAAGGGCGGCCTGCGCGTCTACGCCCTGGGACCCTGACCGGGCTTCCAGGTGGATCGCGCGGCCCGGGCTGCAATCAGAACTGGAAGTAGATGAACGGTTCGGGTGCGGGCAACCGGAAGTAGATCAGCACCGCCACCCCAACAACCAGCAAGGCCACCCGCGCCCCGGCTCCGGCTCTGCTCCAGGCCGCCTGGAGCACTCCCCGCTCTCCCAGCAACTGGAAACCCAACCCGAGCCCGAAGAACAGCAGCAGGGGGAGGCTGAATACACGAAGCACCTCGGCACCGGGCCACCGCAGGTTTCCGAGCCCCGCGACGTACCTGCCGGCGAACTCCAGGTCCGGACAGAAGAAGAGGGCGATGAAGAGACTCCAAAGAAGCTGGGTAACAAGCCAGGCCACAGGAGGCGGAGGACCCGGCCGTCCGCGCTTGCCCGCCTTGCGCCGCAAGTAGAGGGCCGTGTGCTCGCAGGAGATGGCCACGCCGCCGAGCACGCCCCAGATCACAAATGTCCAGCCGGCTCCGTGCCAGAGGCCAAAAAGACCCATGCATATCAGGTTCGTGGTCCACAGTTTGACCGGGCCAGCACCGCCCTTGGTGAGCGGCGAGTAGAGGTAGTCACCGATCCAGCGTTGCAACGACATGTGCCAACGGCCGGCCACCTGCGACAGGGAGGTTGCCACGAAGGGGCGGCGGAAGTTCTCGACGAGCTGCACCCCGAAAAAGCGCGCGCTGCCGCGGGCCATGTCCGTGTAGGCGCTGAAGTCGAGGAAGAGCACCACATTCATGCCAGTGGCGGCCAGCAGCAGCGTCAGAGGGTCCTGCCGTTCTGGTTCGCTGAAGCGCGGCCAGACCTCGGCGAGCAACCTGTCAGCCAGAACCCACTTTTTGAGCAG
>DASCNH010000058.1:0-31762 GCA_036011365.1 Planctomycetota bacterium
CCGCCTCATCCAGGCGTCGGGCCAATTCCTTGAGCAGCACGGCATCCGACTTCAGCGTTCCCGAAGGGGGAATGCGGTTCTTGGACGGTGCATCGTCGGAAACGGCGGGTGGCGGCTTGGCCAGGTTGTCCGCGGCGCCCAAGACCAGCACCAGGCCGATGTCCTTGTGGTGCAGGACGAACTCCGCCAGGGAGCGCGCTTCCGGTTCGTCGGTGGGGAAGAGGCCGGCCGAGGGTGTGTGCTCGCGCCAATCTTGCGGGAAGTTTTCATTCACGCGGGCATCGTGCGGGGGATCCTCACCCACTTCCCCGTCACCGTCCCTGTCGCGCCCCTCCACCAGCAGCTTGTAGCGGCCGAGCTCGCCGTGTTCCGGATCGGCTGTGACCAGCGCCCGCGCATCGGCGGGATCCTTGATCCAGGTTCCAGCCGGATCCTCGACGCGCATCTGCGTGATCACCCCATCCCCGTCCACATCCGAGGGGCCGTCCTCGCCCCGCCGCCCGTCGCGATCGTTGTCAACGCCGGCACCCGTGGCCGGCTGTTCCATCAGGGGCGTTTCAAAGCGCGCCTCTGCGCCGTCCGGGTTGGCCCGAGGGATCAGGTAGACGGTGGTCTTGGCCAGCATCGCGGCCAGATCGTCTTGGCCCTCGGCGCTGGCCAGGCGCCGGGCCAGCTCCAGCGCCAGGGTGCTGGTGTGGACCTGGGGACCTTCCAGGTTGGCAACCACCAGGATGGCCGGCTGGGAGCCAGTGCGCTCGCCCGGGGCAAAGCGCAGGGCGTCGATGGCCCGCCCGGCGCGGGAGGCGCCGACGTTCAGGAGCTGGATGCGCGTGGGGTGCTCCGCAGCCAAGCTGTGCAGGGCCACGCGCAACGGTTGGTGCGCCAGCAGCTCAGGAAGGGTGGGCTCCTGGGCATGGCCGGTGTTGGCCAAGGCCAGGAGGAGGGGAATGGAGGCGCTCTTCGGTATGCGGGGGACGCTCATGGCGACAGGATACCCAAATCGTGTTCGTGGCCTCCAATGGCGCTGGGCTTCTCCCCAAGTTTTCACGGAGGAGATACGCCGGACAGATCCCGGCGAGGAGCTCAGTTGGCCCGCAATTGCAGGGACATGTGGCGATCTGTGTCGATGACCAGCTCCGCCTGGGCCAGGCCGGCTTGGTCCGCCAGGGCGCGCAACTCCACCGGCGTAAGGGCCGCGCCCAGGCTGTCCCGGAAGAGCTGACGCTGGTAGTCCGTCGCGCTACCCGCGTGCAGCAGTGCCAGTTCATCGGCGGCCTGGGGTGAGGGCGGCCGGAACAGGTCGCGGATGAGCAGGCAGCCGCCGGGCTTCAGCACGCGCTGCGCTTCGGCCAGGAAGGGAGCTGGATCCGGGATGTGATGCAGGATCGTGTTGCTGTAGACCGAGTCGAACTGGCCAGCGGAGAAGGGCAGGCCCTTGGCGTCGCCCAGGCGGTATTCGATACGGTCGCCGTATGGCGAGGCGCGGCGGTGTGCTTCTGCGGCGGTCAGCATGTGCTGGGAAAGGTCGATGCCCATGACCGTGGCCGTGGGGCAGGCTGCGCAGAGCAGCAGCGGCAGGTGGCCGGGGCCCGAGCCGATGTCCAGGGTCGCGCCGCCCGCACCGATTTCCAGCAGGCGCTCCAGGAAGGCCCGGTTGGCCTCGCTGTGGTCCATCTCGTCGTAGGCGCTGGCCTCTTCGGCCGTGTCCATGGCCTCGACCTCGAGGATGCGCTCCACTAGAGCGTGAAGTAACGCGCTTGGGGATGGTGGCAGACGATGGCCGATGTGGATTGCTCCGGCCACAGTTGGGATTCGTCGCCCATGTGGATGTCGATGCGCTCCGTGCCCAGGAGGTCGAGGATGATCTCCTGGGATTCCAGGTTGGGGCAGGCCGGGTAGCCGAAGGAGAAGCGCGCTCCCCGGTAGTCTTGTTTCAAGAGGTCCTGCATATCGCGGGCATCCTCACCGGAAATACCCCAGTCGCTGCGGATTTGGCTGTGGACAAACTCGGCCACGCCTTCGGCGGCTTCGACCGACAGGCCGTGCAGGTGCAGGTAGTCCTGGTAGCGGTCGGCGCCAAACCATTCCCGGGCCACATCGGAGGCCTCTTGGCCGATTGTCACCGCCTGCAGGGCAACCGTGTCCAGGTCGTCCTTGTCGGCACGGAAAAAGTCGGTGATGCACAGGTGCTGCTTGCCCTTTTGGCGCGGGAAATCAAAACGCGCTACTTCCCGGCCTTCGTCCTCGGGGTCGAGCAGCACCAGGGCTTCGCCTTCCCGGAATGCTCGCCAGAAACCATAGGCACCCCGGGGTCGCAGGATGCCCTCATGGGCGCAGCTCTTGGCCAGCTCGAAATAGATGGGGCGTACCTGCTCCTTAATGAAAGAGCGGTACTCCTCCGCCGGCTTGCCCTTGCGCCGGTAGCCCCATTGGAACTGGAAGAGCGTCGTTTCGTTGATGTAGGGCAGGATGCTCTGCAGCGGGATGGATTCAATCAGGCGCGGGCCGAGGAAGGGCGCCGGGGGCAGCTTCGCAGCCTGCGTGGTGGCGGTCGGGGGCACAGCGCCGCGCTCCGTTGTCAGTGCTGCGGGGCGGCGCTCCCGGGGGGGCGGCGGGCCCATCTCGTTGACCGCTGCGAGCGTGGCGCGCAGGACTTCCGTCGGGTTTCCTATACCCGGGGCTCCGGCGGCGGCCTCGATGACCTCATCCGCCAGGTCCTCGGAGGATGATCCCAGGAGGCTGGCGCGTTCCGGATCCGAAGCAATCGTGTTCATCAACTCAAGGCCGTCGAAGGCGTCCTTGGCGTAGTAGACATCTCCCCGGTAGATCGCGCGCAGGTCTTCTTCCACATAGGAGCGCGTCAGGGCCGCTCCGCCGAGTATGACCGGCACACGGATGTTGCGTCGGTTCATCTCCTCCAGGTTCTCCTTCATGATGACCGTGCTCTTGACCAACAGGCCGCTCATGCCGATGGCGTCCGGAGCATGTTCGAAGGCCACCTCCAGGATGTGCTGGATCGGCTGCTTGATGCCAACGTTGAAGACCGTGTAGCCGTTGTTGGTCAGGATGATGTCCACCAGGTTCTTGCCGATGTCATGCACGTCGCCGCGCACGGTGGCCAGCACCAACTTGCCACGGGCGGCCTGGTCAGCGCCATCCATGTGCGGCTCCAGGTGGCGCACGGCGGCCTTCATGGTCTCGGCTGACTGGAGCACGAAGGGCAACTGCATATCGCCGGCCCCGAAGAGTTCGCCCACCCGTGCCATGCCCGCCAGCAGATCCTCATTGATGATGCTGAGGGGCGGCTTCTCCTCACGGGCGAGCTCAAGGTCATCTGCCAATCCGTCGCGCTCGCCCTCGATGATGCGCCAGCGCAGGCGCTCCCAGAGGTCTGCCGGGCTGGCGTTGTCCCGCTTGGCGCGCACTTCAACGCCCTCGAAGAGTGCCATGAACTCCTGCAGGGGATCGTAGCCCTCCCGACGGCGGTCGAAGATCAGATCCTCGGCTACGCGCAGAGCCTGCGGGTCGATGCGGTGCAGGGGTTCGATGCGGCCAGGGTGCAGGATGGCAGCCGTCAAGCCAGCCTCCTGGGCGTGGTGCATGTACACCGAGTTGAGCACATGGCGCGCCGCCGGGCGCAGACCGAATGAAATGTTGGAGAGGCCCAGCAGCGTGGCCACGCCTGGTAACTCCTCTCCAAGGAGCTTGATTGCTTCCAGGGTTTCCAGTCCCAGGCGGCGATCGTCGGCGTTGCCTGTGCAGATAGTGAAGGTCAGGACGTCGAAGAGCAGGTCCTCCGGGCGCATGCCGTAGTCATTGACGCACAAGTCGAAGAGGCGGCGCGCAATGCGCACCTTCTCGTCGGCTGTCTTGGCCATGCCGTCCTCGTCGATGGTCAGGCAGACGACTGCGGCCCCGTGCTCCCGAGCCAAGGGCAGGATTTCCGCGCAACGGGCTTCACCGTCTTCGAGATTCACCGAGTTGATCACGCAGCGTCCGCCACAGGCCTTGAGGGCTGCTTCAATGGCGGCGGCGTTTGTGCTGTCGATCATCAGTGGCGCCGGTACGTCGGTGCGGTAGCGCTCTACGACAGCGCTCAAGTCGCTGCCTTCGTCGCGTCCCACATAGGCCGCGCACACATCGAGCAGGTGGCTGCCGTCGCGCAGTTGATCGCGGCCGAGTTGCACCATGGCGTCCAGGTCGTCGGCCAGCAGGTGCTCGCGGAAGGCCTGGCTGCCGTTGGCGTTGGAACGTTCGCCCACCAGCAAGAGCGACTTGTCCTGACGCAGGGGTACGGCCCCGTAGATGCTCGTCACCTGGGGTGCATGGGTGGCCTGGCGTATCGCGGGCACAGCCCTTGAGACCATGTGCACGACCTCACGCATGTGGTCAGGCGTTGTTCCGCAGCAACCACCGACCAGGGAGACGCCGTCTTCGCGCACAAAGCGCCGCAGCCAGTCACCGAGCTCCTCGGGAGTCAGCGGATAGCTGGGCAGGCCGTCCACGAGCTGGGGCAGGCCGGCATTTGGATAGACGCCGATGGCAGTGCGGCAGCTCTTGGCCAGGGAACGGATGTGTTCACCCATCTCCCGGGGGCCCGTGGCGCAGTTGAGGGCCAGGACATCGATGTCAAAGGGATCCAGCAAGGCGATGGCGGCTGACATGTCCGTGCCGACGAGCATGGTGCCCGTGACCTCCATGGTGACGCTGACGATGGTGGCGATGTCGCGGCCAGCTTCGTCCCGGGCTGCGCGGATGGCCGAGAGGGCCGCCTTGATCTGCAGTGGATCCTGGCAGGTTTCCACGGCGAAGGCGTCTACGCCGCCCTCCGCCAGCGCCCTGGCCTGCACAGCGTAGGAGGCCCGCAGCTCGTCGAAGCCCACGTGGCCGAGGCTCGGCAGGCGCGTTCCCGGGCCCATGGAACCCACCACAAAGCGCGGCCGTTCATCTGTGGCGTAGCGCTCGCAGGCTTCCCGGGCCAGGTGGGCCGCGGCCAGGTTCCAATCCCGCGCCCGGTCCGCGACGCCGAACTCGCCGAGGGTCAGGGGTGTGGCCCCGAAGGTGTTGGTCTCCACCGCATCGCAGCCAACCTCCAAGAACTCCTCATGGATCCCACTGATGGCTGTGGGGGAGGTCTCGTTGAGCACCTCGCAGCAGTTCTCCAGGTTCTTGAAGTCCCGTTCGAGGTCGAGGTTCAGGGCATGGATGGAAGTCCCCATGGCGCCGTCCATGATCAGGACGCGCTCGGCCAGGGTGTCGCGGAAGGAGGAGGTCATGGTTGGGCCGCATTATTCATGAACGGGCACTCAATAAGCCACAGGCGGCCGGGAGGTCTGCGAGCTGCTTCACGGAGCCACGCCAGTCCCATGCTTGTCGGGAGCTTTCCCACCGGGGCTGTAGCTGAGTTGGGCGTGTTTCGTGCTCCGAGGTCCCTTGGGTCCCGGGCTGCCTGCCCTGGGGTTTTCGCCGCCCATCGGGTATAGGATGACCATGGCCAACCCGCGCCCCAAGCATCGCCCCTGGGATCTGCCCCACGGCCCCGTGCTCGAGGAGAGTACCTACCTCGGTCGGCGCGCCCTCTTGCGCGCCCTGGGGATCACCGGAGCCCTTTCCGCCCTGCCGCTGTGGGCCTGCGCCGGGCGCGATGGGGGCGACCAGCCCGGGAAAGGCGACCCGCCCGGGGGCGCCACCCAGGAGCCGCCCCCGCTGCCCGGCGGCGAGCCCCTGCCCGCCGGTGGCCTGACGCGGCCCGCCGACGCCTACACCTCCAGCACCGAATGGCAGCCCACCTGGGAGCCACCCGGCGGCGTCGACTTGTACCCGGCCCGGCGCAACGCCTCCTTTAATAGTGGCCGCCGTATCACCCCACAGGCCAAGGCGTCGACCTGGAACAACTTCTACGAGTTCCTGCCCGGCAAGGCCGGGCCGGTCCACGAACATACAGCACGCTTCGAGGCCCGCCCCTGGTCCGTGGAAATCGCCGGGGCGGTGGAAGAGGAGCGCACCGTCGACCTGGACGAGATCGCCCGCATCGCGCCCCTTGAGGAGCGTGTCTACCGCTTCCGCTGCGTGGAGCGTTGGGCCATGACCGTGCCCTGGACCGGCCTGCCCATGGCGGAGTTCGTGCGTTGGTGCCGACCCAAACCCGAGGCGCGCTACATGCGCTTCCTGTCATTCCTGCGCCCGGAGCAGGCGCCGGGACAGCACCCCTCGGGCAACCACGCCAAGTACCCTTGGCCCTACTACGAGGCCCTGCGCCTGGACGAGGCCACGAATCCACTGACCCTCCTGGTCACCGGCGTCTTTGGCCACGGCCTGCCGACCCAGCACGGCGCGCCCCTGCGCGTCATCACCCCTTGGAAGTACGGCTACAAGTCGCCCAAGAGCTTCGTGCGCGTGGAGTTCACCCGCGAGCAGCCGGGCACATTCTGGAACGACCTGCAGCCGAAGGAGTACGGCTTCCTTTCCAATGTGCTACCGGACAAGCCGCACCCGCGCTGGTCCCAGGCCAAGGAACGCGACCTGGCCACGGGGGAGTGGCGGCCCACGGAAACCTATAACGGCTACGGGGAGCAGGTGGCGGGCCTGTACCGTTAGCTCCGGTCGGGGAGTTCCAGGTAGCGGAAAACCCAGCCCGAGCCGTTCAGCGGATACGACCCCGCCAGCGCTCGCCGTTGAGTTGCTCCTCACGCTCCAGCAACTCCCGGAACGGAGATACGCCCATGGCCGCCCGCTCTTCGTCCGTGGTGGCCGGATCCACGTCGTACAGTCGCCAGGCCTTGAGCACGGGAACCCAGACATAGACCGTGCCGTAGCGCTGGGGGCGGTCGGAGATCAAGAGTTGACGGTCCACGGCCTCTGCCACGAGCGGCAGGGCATCCTGATCGCCGGCGGCGGCCGCCAGCCGTCCCAGCTCTTCCGCCAGCGCCAGGTCGGCGGCCAGGTCCGAGCGCACCAGGAGCCGTGCGCCATCCAGGCAGGCGGCGGGGGTCGTGGGGGTTGTGCGCCGGACGAGTTCCCGGGCCCGTTCCACCCGGTGGGCAACACGCCCGTGGACCTTCCTGCCCAACCCAGCAGTGCCCTCGAGGGCCAGGAGGTCGCGGCGGTTGGCGTCCACCATGGAAGCCAGTTCCTGTTCCGGAGCCTGGCAGGCGGTGAGCAGCACTAGGCCCAGGGCCAGCAGTGAGCGCAGGGCCAGCAGCGAGCGCAGGGCTTCGGGCCGGGCAGCGGGGCTAGCTGGCCGGGCGCTGTGGAGCAGTTCGGGCGCCGGGGTGGGGCGCGTCTGGGGCGGGAGCTTATTCATGGGGCCATCCTCTGCCGCAGCGGGCCCGGGTCAAGGGGCGACGGCGTCTAATACGACCCGTCCCCGTGGTTCCCGTAGCCGCCAGCCCCGCCCACAGTCCTCTCCGGGGGGACCAGCAGCACGCGGAAGGCACCACCTCCCGGTCCCGCCTGGGTGTCCTTCACCCCGGCTGCCCGGGCTTCCGGCCCGCGCAGCCAGCGCTCCACGACCGGTTTAATGACCGCTTTACCGTCTCGGGTGCCCGCTCCCCGGCCCACGATCACCTCCAGGTGCGTGAAACCGCGCCGGCGGGCATCAAAAACAGCCTGTTTGGCGGCTCTGAGGGCTGTTTCTCTGGTCTTGCCGTGCAAATCCACGCTCAGCTCACTCTCCCATGATTTGTCCCGCTTGCCCCTCGCCATGAGGTGATTTTATCTGATTCGAACCTCTCCAAGTGGAGATTCCATCGTACTCTGACCTATTCACAGGGAACGCCAAAAGGCTGTTCCAGAGCATCCTACCGCTGGCCGCGGCGCCGCTTCTTGAGCGCCAGACCAGCGGACAACGCATCGTAAAACCACCAGTACCAACCACCCAGCGGCCTCCGGCCCAACCAACCAATATCCAATGAAAAACCTCCTCCTCGGCCTGGCCCTCGCCGGCCTGACCTTCGCTTGCAACTCCGATCAGACCGCCCAGATGTCAGATGCCTCCGAGGTCCTGCCCGCCTGCGCCACGGGCCCGGATTGCGACAAGGCCGACATGGCCGGTTGCGAAATGATGGGCAAGAGCAAGGTCGGCGGCGGCTGCGAAATGATAGTCAAGGATGGCGGCTGCCCCATGGAAGGCGCCCCCAAGGATGGCGTCGCAGCGAAGAAAGCCGGCGGCGGCTGCTGCGAGAGCAAGAAGGCCGAAGCCGAGAAGGTCTGCCCCATGACCGGCAAGGTCATCGAGTAGAGCGCGTCGCACGCGCCTCTGTTTGAAACAGGTCGGCTCCTCCGGGGGCCGACTTTTTTCGTAGCCAGGTCTACTCCCCGAGGGAGAGTAGTTCGATCTCGAAAACCAGGGTCGTGTTCGGCGGCACCAGGCCTGGGATGCCGGCGCTGCCATAGGCGCGCTCCGGAGGCAGGGTCAAGCGCCGCAGGCCTCCGGGGCGCACACCGAGCAGGCCCTCGTTCCAGCCGGGGATGGGGGCCTCGCCCAGGATGAAGGCGAGCGGCGCACCGCGGTCGCGGCTCGAATCGAAGGGGCTGCCATCCGGGAAGGTGCCCGTGTAGTGCACGGTCAGTCTGTCCCCGCTAGCCGCCGCCGGTCCGCCGCCCAGGGCCAGGTCCTCGGCGACGACGCCCGTATCCAGGGTCCGCGTGGGAAGCTCCTGCTCCACATGTCGCCAGGAGCGCAGGGCGCCGCAGCCCGTCAGAGGCAGCAGAGCCAGGCAGAGGGCGAGGCCCGCGAGGTTTGGTTGAGCCATGGTCACTGTTCCGAGAGTACTGCGGCGATGCAGGCCACATTGACGATGTCCCCGGCCTTGCAGCCCCGGGAGAGGTCCATCAGGGGCCGATCCAGGCCCTGAATCAGAGGGCCGAGGGCCGTGGCACGGGCCAGGCGCTCGGTGAGTTTGTAGGCGATGTTGCCGGAGTCGAGGTCCGGGAAGACGAGCACATTGGCGCGGCCCGCCAGGGGTGAGCGGGGTGCCTTGGACTCGGCCACGGCCGGTACCAGGGCGGCGTCGGCCTGCAGCTCTCCGTCCACGGACAAGCCCGGGGCCCGCACGCGCAGCATCTCCGTGGCGCGGATCACCTTGTCCACGCGCTCGTGGCTGGCTGAACCCTTGGTGGAAAAGGAAAGCAGGGCCACGCGCGGGCTCTGGCCAGCCAAGCGGCGGTGGCTCTCGGCGGAAGCCAGGGCTATATCGGCCAGCTGCTCCGCAGTGGGATCCGGCACCACGCCGCAATCGGCGAAGGTCAGCACCTGGTTGTCCAGGATCATCAGGAAGCAGGAGGAGACCGTCTTGATGTTACGGGCCGTGCCGATGATCTGGATGCCGGCGCGTAGCACATCAGCTGTGGCGGCCACGGAGCCCGCCACGCCCCCGTCGCAATCGCCGGAGCGCAGCAGGAATGCACCGAAGGCCAGGGGGTCATCCAGGCGCGCCTGGGCCTGCTGTTCCGTGACACCCTTGGCGCGGCGTAGCTCGTGGAACTCGGTGATGAACTGTTCACGGCGGTGATCCTGGCGCGGGTTGATGACCTCCACGCCCGGGGGCGGCGTGCCCAGGCCGCCGCTGTCGAGCAGAACCGGGCGGCAAAGGCCCTCGCTGGCCAGGGTCTGGGCCGCCTGCTGCACGCGCGGGTCGGAGGCCTCCGGGAAGACGATGCGCCGGTCCAGGCGGCGCGCCCGTTCGTGGAGTTCGAGGAGGATGTCCATGGAGGCTGCTCGCCGGATTACGGGAGGGGTTACTTGGGGATCCCGTCGAGGATGACCTGGGGTACTTCGAGTTCGAGGCGCAGCAGGGCCAGACCGTGGGTCTTGCCCTGGGCGTCCGTGCGCAGGGAAGCCGAGCCGCCGCCGCCCAGGCTGTCCTCCAGCAGGAAGTTCAAGACGCGCATGTTGTCAGCTTCAAAGCGCTGCACGCCAGCGTCGTTGATGCCGCTCATGTGCCGTTGCACGAGATCCGCCGTCAGGACCTCCTTGAGGAGCGAGTAGGCTGCGTCCGAGCGGGCCAGAACGCCGATGTTGGAGCCTTCGCCCTTGTCGCCGGAGCGGGCGGCGGCGATGCGTGAGAGGAGAACCGTGGGCATGGTGTGCTGGGTATTGCTCTAGGGGTGGAAGACCGTGACGCTCGGCTCGATGAGCTCCTTGCCCATGAGTGCGGGCCAGAAGCCGATGATCTCGGTGGCCTTGGGGCGTCCACCGGCGAAGCCCGTGACGCCCGGGGGACCGCTGGTCACCAGGGGAATCAGCTCGGAGCCGAAGCGGTTCACCTTGGCGCGATCGGGGCCCTTGACGCCCATGCGCAGGACCACCTCGGTGGGCTCCTGTTCGCCGGGGATGGGGATGCCCGCGTGGCAGACGTTGGCGCCGATGAACTCCACAGTGCGCTCGGCCTCCGAGTAATCGAATCCGTCCGAGGCCAGCCGTTGCCAGACGATTTCGCTGCACAGGCGGGCCTTGGCCAGGGCATCAGGGCCGCTGATGGTGAGCTCCCCCGTGGATTTCCAGCCGTCGGAGTAGCTCATGGAGACCTTGTAGGTGGGCGTGGCCGGGGAACCCTTGACGCCGGAGACTTGCACGCGGTTCTGGCCGCATTCCTCCAGGGTGAAGCTGGTGAAGTCGGCGACCACATCCGGAGTGATGTAGTGCTGGGGATCGCCCATCTCGTAGGCCAGCTGATGGGTGACCGTGCCCAGATCCACGCGCCCGCCGGTGCCCTGATGCTTCGTCACTACGAAGGTGCCGTCCGCGGCGGCCTCGATGACCGGATAGCCGACGCGGGCCAGGTCCGGGATTGTGTGCCAGTCCGTGTGGTTGCCGCCGGTGCACTGGGCTCCGCACTCGACGATGTGCCCGGCCACGGTTCCCGCGGCGAGCTGGTGCAGGTCCTCTTCCGTCCAGCCGAACTCGTGAATCAGGGGGCCGATCACCAGGCCCGGATCCGTGCCGCGTCCGGTGATGACTATGCGCGCACCCTGGTCGAGGGCGCGGGCGATGGGGAAGGCGCCCAGGTAGACATTGGCGCTGGTGACCGCATCACGCACGGTGGAGAGGGGCTCGCCCGTGTCCATGTTGGCGAAGGCCTCGCCGCTGGCCATGTGTTCATCGAGGTCGGCGAGGATGTCATCACCCTCGACGACGGCCACGGCCACATCGCCGAGGTCGTGCTTGCGAATGACCTCCAGCACAGCGTCCTTGCAGGCGTGGGGGTTGACGCCGCCGGCATTGGCGATGACCCGGATGTCCTTTTCAACGAGTTGGGGCAGGATGCGATCGATCAGGGCCACGAAGTCCGTGGCATAGCCCTTGGAGGGGTCCCGCGCCCGCAGCTTCTGCATGATGCTCATGGTGACCTCGGCCAGGTAGTCGAGTGTCAGGTAGTCCAGGGGGCCTTCATTGACGAGGCGCACCGGGGCGATGATTGAATCGCCCCAGAAGCCCTGGCCGTTGGCCACGAGTACCTTGTCCTTCGTCGGCATGGAGTGGGGGAGGGTGCGGGAGTGCGCTGCGGCGCTGCGGAAGGTGTCGTGATACCGGCTGATGGGAGACCGGGACAATGGGGGACAGTCTACGCCAGGATGCGTCGGGGACAACTGGCAGTTACGCGCCGACCACAGGGTAGAATCGCGGCGTGCGGCACATCCTCCTCAGCGGCTTTGGTCCCTTTGAGCGGGCCCCGGTGAACCCCAGCGGCGAAATCGCCCGCTTCCTGGGCCAGACCCCCCCGGCGGGCCTGGAAATCCGCTCCGTGGTCCTGCCCGTGACCTTTCACGGGGCTCCAGCGGCCCTGGACGAGGCTCTGCAGGCGCCGGGCCCCGGACCGGAGCTGGTGCTGGCCCTCGGGGTGCAGCGCGCCGGGAGCTTCCGGCCGGAAACCCGGGCCCGCAGCCGCCTGGCGGGTAGCCAGGCGGACAACGGGGGCGTGACGGCGGACGAGTTGGACCTCCCTGATGCGCCGGACCTGTACACGCTGCTGGACAGCGGGCTGATCTCCGCCTGCCTGGCCCGGGCCGGGGCCGAGCCGGTGGAGATGTCCACGGATGCCGGCCAGTTCGTCTGCGAGCGCCTCTATCGCCACCTGCTCGAGGCTACCCGGGGCGGGTCCCCGGCCCTCTTCCTGCATGTACCGCCGGTGGAGGTCATGGAGCCCGTGGCCCAGGCCGCCATCGTTGGCGCATTCCTCAGCCATCTGGTGCGCGGCATGTGAGACGCGGCGGTTGCCGTGGCGCTGAATGGTCCTCGAACGCCAGCGTCGCCGCTGCCGAGGGGCGTAGGCGGAAGATGGGCGCGGCCGAGCGCAGGGCGACGGCAACGGACCGGGAACCCACTCCGCGGAGACGGCAGCGCTCCGGGCGCCTAGCGCGTCTCGACCACCGCGTCCATTAGACGCACACGGCCGTCGCGCACGAACAGGCCCACATGGGCCGGCGCAATGGGGGGCGGATCGAGAACCGTTTCCACGGGTTCGTTGCCGTCGACGGTGATGAGCAGACCGCCGGCCCCCAGGACATCGATGGACAGATCAATCATCACGGCGTCGCCGAGGGGGTGCTCCAGATAGAGCGTCTCTATCTTCTTCGTGGTCATGCCGCCCCCGGAGCTCGGGACGGAGGCCCAGATCCCCAGGTGCCCTTCGCGGTCAAAGCCCACCAGGGTCCAACGCTGCTCGGCGACGCCCGCGATTACCAGGCCATGGGTGCTGCCCATGTGGAGTTCGCCGTCGCGGATCAGCGTGGCCCTGATGGCGTATTCCGCGCCCACCTCAATGCCGGTCCAGACCATGCCCGCCGGGCGCACGGAGCTGAGGGCGATGGTGCCCCCGGAGAGATCCAGCGTCGGCGCCTTGGCGTTCAGGTTGTGGATCCACTCCCGCTGGCTGCCGCCCAGGGCGACAATGCGGCCCAGGATCAAGTTCGCATCCCGGGCTGCCTCGCGCAGCGTGGCGGAGCGGGCGAGCAGGTCCTCATCGCCCAGAACGCGCCCTGCCAGGGTGGCGAAGGTGGAGGCGCGCAGGGTCAGGGGGTCCTTGCGACCGGCGTAGCTCTTCAGGATGCCGTTGGCCGTGCGCACCAGTGAGTTCGTGCGAGAGCGGGCGTTGCGTAGGGCCCAGTTGCGTTTATCCAGTTGCTTGAGGCGTTCCTCCAGGGCCAGGCGCTCTTCTTCACCCACCGTCCAGGCTCCCTCATCCGCCATGTCCAGCACCTGTTCCAGGAGGGCGGCGGCGCCGGGCTTGCGGTCCAGGCGTTCCATGATGCCAGCCTGGGCCAGGAGCACCTCGGCCTGGGGGGACGCGGGGCCATCGATGCTGGTGCGCACGTATTCGAGGTGCCCGAGGGCGCGTGTCAGGAGCTCCTCTTCGGGGACCGACGGCTTCTTGGCGGCGGCGGCCTGGCCGGCGGCCGCCAGGTACTTGTCTACCTCTGCCAGGCGCAGTTCGCGGCGCTTGGGTGTGGGAGCCCGGTGCAGGGGTCTCACCGTATTCAGGATCCAGTTCTGCCAGTCGCGGTCGAAGTCATCGAAGCTCTGGTGCCCGAGGGGCGTCTGCTCGCCGAGCAGCAGCTCCTCAAACAACTCCATCGACCTGCCCGGCTTGCCCATGATCTCCTCCCGGTAGCGGGCGTAATAGGCGCGGTAGGGATACGTGAGCGTCTCGGGATCCTCCCACTGCTGCAGGAAGTAGATCAGCCCCCAGCCGAAGGCGTAGTACTCCCCGGGATAGGAGCCGGGATCCGCATAGGAGATGACCGTGCGGGCCCCCTGGGCTGGGCCGGAGCTCTGCTCCAGCATGAAGCTCAGGCTCGTCAAGCGCCCGATGGCCGCGTCGGGCCACAGTACGCGGTGGTCGGCCATGGCGACTGAGCCCTCAAAAAAAGTGGAGGTGCCCTCGTTGATCCATGCCGGCACGCGGCGCCCGCGGGCCAGGAGCGTCATGAACTGGTGGCTGGCCTCGTGGAAGAGCGTGCGCAGCATCCCGTCCAGGTCGCTGCCCGAGGCGCGTGTGTCATAGCAGACGACGCGGTTCTCGCCAGGCGACCACCAGCCTCCCAACCCCGGCGATGGTGTGCCCGAGTCCCACTCGGTGACCATCTCATCCCAGGTTGGATGGATGCGGATAGTGGGTCGTGATCCGCCGGCCTGCCTGGCGTTGCCGTCGAAGTAGACATCCACATAGGAAGAGTGAATGTCATCCATGGTGTCCGCCACAAGTTGGACAACTTCTGGTTCGAGGTTGCACTCCAGGTGGTAGTGCTCGCTGTCAATTACCACCAACGGCAGCGGGCCGGTCGATTCCGTACCCAGCGCCGCGCTGTCCAGGTCTACTTCCTCGCGTGTGGCGCGTAGTCGTTCTAGCAGTTGGTCGACCTCTCGCCCGATCTTGTCCCGGGCGATGGGGGCAATGCGCTCCAGGATCTCCAGGGAGCGATCGATGTGGTCGGCCTCGGCCAGTTTCTCGGCGGCCTTGAGCAGTTCCCTGGCGCAACGCTTGAAGAAGCTGTCACGCTTGGCGGATTGGGAGTCCGCCTTGCGCAGCAGGCTGGTCAGGGACGAGGTGCGCTCACCGCCCTCTTCGGCGATCTCCTTGGCGCGGTCCAGGTAATGCGCGGCTTCGTCCTTGCGCTCCAATTCGAGCAGGGCCTTTCCCAGGAGTTCAAAAGCCTGCGCGCTACCCTCCGTGCGTTTGAGGTGATCGAGGAGCGTTTCCGCGGCGCCGGAGTAGTTCTTGGCCTTGACCAGGTCTCGGGCTTCGCCGACTGCGTCAAAGGCTGCTGTGCCCTCACTGGCCAACGCGCCTGCCAGGGGCGGATGACACAAGGAAGGCGGCGCGGCCAGGATGGCAGCGCCGCCCAAAACGATAGCGGCAATCATTGTTCGCATCTCACTGGCTGCGCCTATGACAGCGGGCCAGAGCAATCAGGAGGTCCTGCTATTCGACCTCCACCTCCTGGGTCATGGTGCCAGACAACTCCATGGTGTTCTCAATGGTCATCTCGCCCTGGCCAGGAATGTCCATGGTCATGGCCATGTCGATCAGGAGAGCGACCTCGCCGGAAAGATCAAAGGAGTGCACATGGCCGCCGGAGATGTCCCAGAGCAGCGAGCCCTCGGCCTCCAGCTCGATCTCCACATCCATGCGGTCGAAGGACATCTCCATGCCTTCGGGCAACTCCTCGCCGCCTGCCATGTCCTCCAGCATGTCACTCATGTCGTTGGCGCTGTCGATTTCGACCACGATCGTAATCACACCAACTTCGATGCCGTCCACCTCGCGTGTGCCCTCAAAGGTGGCCGTAACCTCGCCCTCGAGCAGATCGCCAAGCATCTCAGAGAAGTCCATGCCGCCAGGACTCGGGCCCATGCCCATGCCGCCACCCTCCATATCCTGCGGCTCCAGGGAGAGGTCGCCGCCAGGGGCCAGGATCGACTTCAGGTCAGAGGGAACGATTTCCCACTCGTCGCCCTTGTTGACCTTGTCATCGGGCAGCAGCGCACGCAGGTCCATGTCTTCGAAAAGCCCCTCGAGCAAGTTCTTGTCGCCATCTCCATCCGTGAATCGCCTGGTGTACTCCTCCTTCTCGGCATCCCAGGTGAACTCGACAGTCAGTCCTTCGAGTTCCGAGGATGATTCAATCGACTGGTCATCGCCTTGGCTTTCACCGCCCATCTCCACGGAACTGGAGACCTCGGCGTTGTTGCCGAGTTCGTCAAATGTGCGTTTCAGCTTGAGGAGCCGGCCGTCTTCGGTCTTGCCGTACTCGTCGACGACCACGATCGACTGGGCGGTACTGAAGGACATCTCCATGTCCGGCATCATCGGGCTCTCCTGGCCGTTCATCAGCATGCTCATGCTGTCGAGGCCGAAGTCACCTCCGGCGGTGAAGGTCTTGGTCAAGGTCAGGCCCTTGGCCGGAGCGAACTCTAGCGTATCCGCCGGGGCGCGGAAGGCGACGGCCAGGGGCAACGCAACGGTGACCAGGGCCAGGGAGGAGAGATACTTCATTGGATGTGCTGACGAATGGTGTTCAGTGGAAGGACTGCGGTCGCCCGGGCAACTGTCACCCGGATTCGACGGCGCGTCAGTATAGTGGCGTGGGCATTCTATTCACGTATGGGGCAGGTTTCCCCCGTAAGAGTCCCGCAATTGCCCCTTGCCGGCCTGCCGCGGGTCCAATCCGATGCATTGACCGTGTGTCTGACGGCCGGATCAGGCCCGCGCTGGCTCAGTCGCAGAAGGTGACCTCCAGGCCGTCTGAGAGCCCCACGCCGAAGCTGTCCGCCGGGTCACGACTCCAGAACTGGAAGTAGCGCGTCGAGCCCACCAGGGAGCCATCCACCGCCAGCGGGTAGGAGGCGGAGCCGAAGGAGTCCAGGAACCGGACACCGTGGCGCACATGGGGCGCGGCCACCCACAGGGTGCCGCCCATGAATGGAACGCTGGATGCAGAGTCGCCGGAGATCAGGATCGTCGGTTGGTTGGGGATCGCCAGGGTCACGGTGACCGCGAAGTCGGCGCTGGCGACGCTGGGCGTACCCGCGTGGCCGATGGCCGGTATCCAGCCCAGGGAGTTCGTCTTGGCCGTGCCATAGGCCGTGGGCGTGGGGCATTGCCCGGTGGTGGAGCCCAGGGCGTAGAGCTCAAAATCGTCGATATTCCAGCCGCCCAGGTTTCTGACCCAGCCAGAGCGCAGCACGAACTCAATGCGCAGGGCGGCCTGTCCATCGGCTTCCGCCGCGATGTCGAGCTCCTGGTCCGTCCAGGAGGTGTCCCTGGTGTGATCACCGGAAGAGTTTTCCCAGACCACCACATCGTTGACCAGGATGCTCGCCAAGTCGTTGTTGTCTGCGTCCTCCACGGTCAACCAGCGCTTGAAACGCAGGGTCGTCCCGAAGGCGCTTGAGCAATCAATAGCCGGCGACCGCAGGTAGTTATGTACCAGCGAGCCATGGGCGCCGTCGTCGGCACCCAAGCCCAGGTCGTTTGCCCAGCAGGAGTTGCCGCTGGCAGCACTCGAAGGGTCGGCCCAGCTCGTGCCCCAGGAAGTACCGCCCTTGCCCTGGGGCAGGCCCCTGGCCCAGTCGTCCTCCACGTTTACGGTGTCCCCTCGCGTGCCGTGGGTCCAGCCGTTGTCGTCGCTGCCATCGAAGTCGTCGGCGTAGAGTTGCGTCAACTCACCGATGGCGAAAGAGGCCGTGTTTGCCGGAGCACCAGAGGGCCAGGTGTCCGTGTTGCTACCAGAGTCCGTGGCGGACAGGTAGTAGTCCACGCGGGCCGGTGAAGGTACATCGGGAATCTGTCCCTGGAAGAGGTCACCGCCCGCGGCGGTCAGGGGCACATCGACGAATGCCATGCCGTTCACCCGGTAGTGCAGGGTTGCCGTCGTAATCGGCGGCGTGACCAGGGACACGATTGTGGCGTCCACGGAGTAGGGGCCGGCCTCCACCGTGGTGTCCGGCAGGTCGGTGACATTCTGGAAGTCGATCAGGGTCAACTCGAAGCCCGGGAACCCTTGTTCGCGGAAGGCGGAGTCGATGTCGCCGTAGTTGGGCGTTCCGTTGTCGATGTTTCCGTCATCGTCGTCCAGGGTCAGCCACTGGGTTTCGATGATCGACTTGATCTGGGTCTGGTTGTAGGAGCTCATCCAGCCCATGAATATGGAGTCCGCGGCGGCGTCGCCCAGGGCGTCTCCCATGGTTGTGTTCAGGTTGCGACGCACCTTCCAGGCGGCTCCCATCCAGACCTCGCCGTCATCGTGGACCCCTCCGTAGCAGCCGCCACAGCAATCGCCGCAGAACTGCCTGGTGTTGTTGCCCGAACGGATGTGGCAGCCGCTGCCGCAGAAGTCACGCCCCACAATGGGCACATCGAGGATGTACATGCCCCAAACATCGGCGTTGCCTTCGCCCATGCCGTCGTTTCCGTTGCCCGTTCCGTAGCGCACGTTCAACCAGTGACCGATCTCGTGGGCCACGACCGTTGAGTAGGCGGTGTTGGCGCAGCCCCCGCCTGCGCGGTAGTAGTTGGTGGAGGAACCGTCGAAGAAGGCGTTGCAGGTCGAGGCCTGATTGACATTCGCGGTCATCACGAAGTCAGCCGTGTTGTCGCTGGGGACAATCGAGCGCACGTAGTCGCGGACCGTGTTGACATGCACGAAGGCGTTGGCCTGGGCGGTGGTGTACTCATCCGGGCTCGGGTTCATCAGGATAGTGTTGGCCTGGCCGGGCTGGGCGGTGGTGGTCAGGGTGTAATCCGAGCCACTGTTGTTGTTCACATTGTTGAAGGTGCCCGTGTAATCCACCGTGACGTCCAAGGGCGAGTTGACACCGCTGAAGGTGAAGTCGCCGTTGATGTCCGTGTAGGTCGTGCCGGCGCTGCTGGTCACCTTGGCATAGGCCGCTACCTGCTGCGTGGCCGGGTTTGAGGCGGAGTCGGGCAGGGAGCCGGGCGTGGCGTTGGTCACGACAGTGCCGCTCACATCGAACTCATGGACGAGGTTCCAACTCGCCAGCACGCTTCCGTCATGGGCGTCCAGGAAGAGCGTGCGGCCCACGGGCAGGGTCTGTGCCTGTTCCCAGATCACATCGAGCTTCCAAGCCAGGCTGGCCACCCGGCGCCCGGCTACCGTATGCGGCAGGAATACCAGGACAGAACCGCTGCGAGCGCTGGCGGCCAGCTGGGTTTCGGCCCGGAAGGCGCGCACGGCCAGTGTCGCGGCCAGGGTCTCATCCAGCGTCGGGATGGTGGCGGCGTTCTCCAGCCCCGCCTGGGCCGTTGAGTGCAGCGAGAGCAGGCGGCCAGCGGTGTCCAACAACACATTGACACGGCCGCCCTCCACGGGGATGCCGTTCACCGCCTGGTCGAAGCGCACTGTGAATTTGTCCGTGCTGGCTGCCAGGGGCAGGAAGGTCACGGCCTTTTCGACCAGCGTGGATCCAGCTATGCCGTGCAGGTCTTTCGTCACGTCGATGAAGTGCTTGGCCACTTGGACCAGGTCGGCGTCGGAGCGCGGCTGCAGCGGTGCCTCGGCCCGGCCGCCGTGGAGCAGTTCGACCCAACCGCTGTCCGCGTGGGCCTCCGCCCGCCAGTTAGCTCCGTGCTCTGAGCGCCAGGCGCCGAGGGTCTGAGCCTGGTCGCCGGGATCGCTGGCCTGGGCGTGGGCGAGCGGAGAGCCGAGGAACAGGTTGAATGAGAGGAGGGCGACGCTGAGGGAGAGGCGGGAGATCATGTTGCGGTGGGGGATGGGGAACGAGGAAGAGGCGGCGCCCCTGCCCCGGCGCCTGGTGCGCCGGGGCAGGGACGCCGCCGCGGTTACTTGCCGGGCGTCCGCTGGTGACGAGTGCGGCTTGCGGGTCAGTCGCAGAAGGTCACTTGCAGGCCCTCGGACAGGCCAACGCCCTGGGCGTCGGCCGGGTCGCGGAACCAGTACTGGTAGAAGCGCGTCGTGCCAACCATGGAGGCGTCGACGGGGATAGACACATCGGCGTCGCCGAAGGAGCCCAGGAAGATCACCTGCCCACGGGTGATGGGCGCGGCCAGGTAGAGCGTTCCGCCGAAGAAGGGAGTGTTTGCCTGGCCGGAGCTGGAGGCCAGGATGGCCGCCTGGCTGGGATCGCCGAACATCAGGCTGACCGTCAGGTCGCCGGTGGCCACTCGGGGGCTGCCCGTGTGGAAGATGTGAGGCGTCCAGCCCATGGATGTCGTCTTGGCGGTGCCGTAGTTGGCGGGTGTCGGGCAGGCACCGGTGGACGGGCCGAGGACCATCACTTCGAGGTCGTCGATAGTCCAGCCGCCGCGGTTGGTACCGGAACTGGTCTGCAGCTCGAACTCAATGGTCACGGAAGAGTTGCCGTCCGCCCAGGTGGAGATGTCCACCACTTGCTGGGACCAGGCCAGGTCGCGCAGGTCCGAGTTGTTGGGGTTGGACCAGGCCTCGTTGCCGTTGACCAGGATGCGTGCATCGTCGTTGCTGCCGCGCTCGACGGTCAACCAGCGCTGGAAGCGCAGCTCGACGCCACTGCCCTGGGAGCAGTCGATGGAGGGCGAGCGCAGGTAGCTGTGCACGCTGCCCTGGTACTCACCGTTCCAACCGGAGGGGCCCAGGTCGTTGCCCCAGACGCTGGTGCCGCTGGTAGCCGAACTGGGGTCGCTCCAGCCGGAGCCACTCATGCCGTTGGGTGAGCCGTGCTGCCAGTCGTCCTGGCTGTTGCTCGTGTCGCCATAGGAGGCGTGGGTCCAGCCGTTGTCGCCGGAGCTTTCGAAGTCGTCGGCGAAGAAGATCTGCAGGTTGCCGATGCTGAAGCCGAGCGTGCTGCTCGGGGCGCCGTCCGGGAATGTCTCGGTGTTGCCGCCGCTGTCGGAGGCGGACACGTAGTAATCCACGGTGGTGGGGGAGACCTGACCGGGGATGGAGGCCTGGAAGCCGTCGCCGCCGGTGGCAGTCATGGGCAACTCGATGAAGCCGCCGCCGGCCACACTGTAGAAGACCGAGGCGCTCGTCAGCGGCGGAGACACCAGGGGGATGATCGTGGCGTCGACCACATAGGGGCCGTACTCGTCCTCCGTGTCGGGCAGGGCCGTCACGCCACCAATCGAGATCAGGGCCAGATCGAAGCCCGGGAAGCCCTGCTCCATGAAGCCGTCGTTGATGTCGGAGTAGTTGGGAGAGCCGTTGTCGATGTTGCCGTCATCGTCGTCCAGGGTCAGCCACTGGGTCTCGATGATCGAGTGGATGGCGCTCTGGTTGTAGGCGTTCATCCAGCCCATGAAGAGCGTGTCTGAGATGGCGTCGCCGGTGGTGTTGCCATGGGTGGTGTTCAGATTGCGCCGGACCTTCCAGGCCGCGCCCATCCAGACCTCGCCATCCGCGTGTACCTGGCCGTAGCAGCCGCCACAGCAGTCGCCGCAGTACTGGCGTGTGTTGTTGCCGCTGCGCACATTGCAGCCGGTGCCGCAGAAGTCCTGGCCGACTATCGGATCATCGTAGATGTAGGTGCCGAACACATCGGCATTGCCCTCGCCCATACCGTCGCTGCCGTTGCCGGTGCCGTAGTCGACATTCAGCCAGTGACCGACTTCGTGGGCGACCACGGTGGAGAAGGCGGTGTTGGCACAGCCGCCACCAGCTTGGTAGTAGTTGGTCGAGTTGCCGTCGAAGTAGGCGTTGCAAGTGGAGCTGATGTTCACATTGGCGAGGGCTACAAAGTCCGCTGTGCTGTCGCTGGGGGTCACTCCGCGCACATAGTCGCGCACCCGGTTGATGCTCACGAAGGCGTTGGCCTGGGCCGTGACCAGCGTGGAGCCGGAGGGGTTCATGGTGATCGCGTTGGACTGACCGGGCTGGGCCGTCGTCGTCAGCGAATATTCGCCGCCGGCGGAGTTGTTCACATCGTTGAACGTGCCGTTGTAGGTCAGGCTGACCGACAGGGCGGAGTTGACACCGGGATAGTTGAAGTCGCCGTTGACGTCGGTATAGGTGGTGCCCGCGCTGCTCGTGACGCGCGCGTAGGCCATGGGGTGGGACGTCTCCTGGTTGCTGCCGCTATCAGGATAGGTGCCCGGCGTGGCCATGGTGCTGACCGTACCACCCACGTCGAAGGTGTGGACGAGCTGACGCTCGGCGAGCAGGTCGCCGTCGTGGGCGGAGATGAACAGCGTGCGTCCCACGGGCATGGTGTCGTCCTCTTCCCAGAGGACGTCGAAGCGCCAGCCGAGGGCGGCGGTTTGCAGTTCGGCGGTGTCCACGGGCAGGATCACCAGCTGGCCGGCGCCGAGGGTCGTGGCGCGCAGGTCGGTCAGCTCCGTAAAGCTGTCGAGGGCTCGCCGGGCGGCGGCGTCCACGGCCAGGGTTGGTGTGGTGGGGAAGCCCGCCAGGTCCGGCAGGGCGGTGGAGTGCACCGAGAGCAGGTCCCCGTCGAGGTTCATGAGGACATTCACGCGGCCGTCGACCACGGGGACAGCGTTCACTTCCTGGTCCAGGCGCACGGTGTACTTGTCGTTTGTGCCAGCCATGGGCAGCCAGGTGACCTTCTTCTCCACCAGTGTGGCGGCGTCAATGCCGTGCAGCTCTTCGGTTTGACCGAGGAAGAGGCGCGCCAGATCGGCGAAGTCGCCGTCGGTACTCGGCAGGGCATCAGCGGCCAGCGAGCCGCCGTGGAGCAGTTCCAGGTGGCCCGTGTCCTTGCTCTCGACCAGGCGCCAGGAAGGCCCGTGGGCCGCGCGCCAGGTTTCCATCAGGGCCGGGAGGTCCGGTGTGGCGTAGGTCTGGGCCGGGTTGCCACTTTCCGGGGCCTGTGCCAGGGCCGACAGGGAACAGAGGGGTAGGGTGAGGAGGGTCAGAGTTGTGCGCATGGGTTCCGCGGTGGGGAGAGGGAGGACGGGGGGTGGACGGGGGCCGACTGGGGAGCAGTCGCGAATCCTTGGACGCAGGGGGTGGGCAGGGAGTTCCCCGCCAAGGTTATCCCAATCCTATGGGGTGGACCAAAATCCCGGGGTAATCAGGGGGTAAATGGAGCCCCTGTCACGACCGCCGGGGTCGGGCATGGGCTTTGGCTGGCCCCTGTGCCATGCTGTGGGCAGTCCCGGTCAGGGCCCGTCCCGAGTCCAGTAGGAAGCACTTGAGCCCAAGGAGCGCCCCAATGAAGGTCAGCATCGAATACTGCAGCCAGTGAAACTACCTCCCCCAAGCGGTCGGTCTGGCCGCTGAACTCAAGGAGGCCTATCCGGCGGTGGAGACGGAGCTTGTCCCCAAAGGGGGCGGCGTCTTCGAGGTCTCCGTCAACGGCAACCTGGTCTTCTCAAAGGACCAGCTGGGGCGTTTTCCGGCCTATCAGGAGGTGCCGCTCCTGATACTAGGGGGCTGAGGTCCGCTTAGCAGCAGCCCGTTGGCTGGCGGGCCGCGGTCCTGCTCCTAGGTCAGGGCGAAGATCAGCAGGGTTGCGACGAGCACAAAGAGGAAAAACGATGTGCTGGCAGGCGCTGACCGCGTGCTTTTGGCTGATGTGGATGTCCGCATGTGAGGGCTGCCACGGGGTGGCGGATCTGTTCTCCTCCTCACCTTCCTAACCTAATCAATACCACCATCTCGGAATCCGTGGGGAAGGAACTGATCGACTTTTTGCCCAGGGACTGGAAACGGCGTACCGGTGCTGGTTTGTCTAGATGTTAGCAGCAATAGCATCAATGCAGCAAGGTCCCGGTGGCCGGCGGCGCCGCGGGCCGGGAGCTCCCCGGACGCCCGCCTGGCTTTCCCGGCTATCTGGCAGAAAAGTCCGCGCCGCGGCCTCCGGGGGTCGTTTTCGGGCCAAATAGGCAGATCTCCCCCGTGCGGGGCGGGCCCTCCGTTGAGGCCCTGTCCCCGTGGGCCGATACTGGACTGACCCCATGGCTTCCCCCCAGCGAGAAACTGACCGCCGGCCGGGCCTCGGCGGCCGCCTGATCTGGGTGCTCGGCGGCACGCTCGGCCTGACCCTGGCGCTGGCCTGGGCCCTGGACCTGCTGCCCCGCGGGGCCGGGCCCGCTGACGAGTCCGGCGATCCGGCGGTGGTTGTCGAGGAGCGTGCTGCGGCCCTGGCCGAACTCCTCGCCCGGCGCGCCGCCGCGGCCCGAGGCGGCGCCGCATTCCCAGACGACTTGAAGCGTGAGGTCCTGGACGAGGAAACGGCCCGCACGCTCTTCGTCATGTCCAAGGAGAGCTTCGTCTTCGATCCCCTTTGCTACTTCCGCTACAAGCCGGGCGTCGAGCAGCGCATCGAGTGGCCGGAGCACCCGCAGGGGGCCTGGACGCGCCGCACCAATGGCGTCGGCTACCGCGAGGACGGCGAGCTGCCCGCAACCCTCGAGCGCTTCATCCTGGTCAGCGGTGACTCCCACACGGATGGCGTCTGCAACAACGACGAGTCCTTCCCCAATCTGTTGGAGGCGCGCCTGGCCGAGTCCAGTGCGCCGGCTGCCGTCCTCAACACGGGCATCGTCGGCTACTCCTTCTACAACTATCTGGGTGTGCTGGAGAAGTTTGCCGAGCGCGCGCCGGAGGCATTCGTGGTCGCCGTTTACGGCGGCAATGATTTCATAGAGGTCCTGCGGCCCCACCATTACTTCCGCGGGAGCCAACCGCCTCCGCGGCCCCACGGGTATTGGGAGCGCATTGAGGAGGCCAAGCGTGTCAGTACAACCGCCCTGGCCCAGGGCCTCAATCAGACGCTCTACTTCCAGGTATTCCCGGAGGAGGTGGAGGTGGCCCTCGAAGGTGCCTGGGTCACCCTGGGCGAGATGGCCCGCATTTGTCGCGAGCGGAAGATTCGCCTGCTGGTCGTCTACATACCCCCTGCCTTTGAAGCGGGTTGGTCGGCGCTGGATGCCATGCGTGGCCGGGCCATGGAGAGCCTGGGGCTGGCGGAAGAGGACCTGGCCCTCTATCAGCGCTTGGCCCAGGAGTTCTTCCTGGGGCTGGAGGAGCGCGGCATCGATGCGGTGGACATGGAACCTGTTTTCGAATCCCACGAGAGCGACTGCTATTGGAGACGCGACTTGCACATCAATCTCGAGGGTCAACGCCTGATAGCCGGCGTGGTCGAGGAGTGGCTGGCCAGCCCGCAGAGCGCTCGGCCTGCGCTGCCCCAGGCGACGGTGGCCGATGGACCCTATGAACGGCGTGATGCCGGCGGTGTGCCGCGCGAACGCGGGCAATACCGGGCGGGCCTGCGCAGCGGCGAGTGGCAGAGTTGGTTCGCCGACGGTGCCGCCGAGTCCCGGGGCTCCTGGGAGGCGGGCCTGAAGAGCGGGCCCTGGACCTGGTGGTTCCCCAACGGGGTGATCAAGAAGGAGGGCAGCTACGCCTCCGGCAAGAAAACCGGGACCTGGAAGGAGTACCACTCGGGGGGAGAGCTGCGCTCCCAGGGGCTCTGGCGGGGCGGCCGGGCAACTGGCTCATGGGAGGAGTGGTATGCGGATGGGCAATCGGCTGTTCGGGGCGACTGGGTGGACGGGGAGAAGCACGGTGCTTGGACCCATCGGTTCCCGGGGGGCGGACGCCAAACCGAAGGCGAGTACGTCGCCGGGCGCCTCGAGGGGCGCGCGCGCAAGTGGCATGTGGAGGGCCAGCAGCTCTTCGAGGGCGACTACCGCCATGGCCAGCGGGAGGGCCCTTGGGTGTTTTGGTACCCGAGCGGGCAAGTGCGTCGGCAGGGCAAGTACGAGGCCGGCGGAGAAAGCGGACCCTGGGAGTGGTACCTCGAGGATGGAAGCGTGGACAGGCAGCGGGCTGGCAACTACCGCGCTGGCCGCCGCACCGGCCCCTGAAATCAGCAGCCCACTGAGCGCGCGTTTAGGGGTGAGGCCCGCTGAGGCCTGGTGAGGGTTGCCGAGGCCATGGGGCATGAACAGCAGACGGTCAGGGGTTGGGGCACCGGGAGGGCGCTGGACTCCGTACAATCCGCTGCGCCCGGCGCTACTCCCAGGACTCGCACCCCAGAAACCGTGACGCAACCCCAACGCACGCCCCCGTCCCCGCCGCCTTCGGGCTGTCCCCTACGCGCCCATACCAAGGTCATCGCCACCATCGGCCCCGCCTCCGAGGGCTGCATCGGCGACCTGATCGAGGCTGGCATGAGCGTGGCCCGCATCAACTTCAGCCACGGTACGGCGGACGATCACCGACGCCGTGTGGAGATCATCCGCAGGGAGGCCCGTGAGCGCATGCTGGCCGTGGGGATCTTGGCGGACATCCCGGGGCCGAAGATGCGCACCGGGCGTTTTGCCGGCGGTCAGCTCGACCTGGAAGCCGGAGAGGAGGTGCGCCTGCGCTGGGGCGGCGGCGAAGCCCAGGCCGGCGAGGTGCTGCTCAACTTCGATGGCTTTATCGAGGCCGTCTCCCCGGGAGATCGCATCGTTCTGGCCGATGGCAAGCTGGAGTTGGTGGCCGAGGGCGTGCAAGGGGATGCCATCATCGCCGGTGTGCGGCGGGGGGGGACCGTGCGCGATCGCCAGGGGGTGCACCTGCCGGATTCTCCCATCGACTACGAGCTGCCCACGGAAGAGGACCGGGACCTGATTCAGTTGGCCCTGGAACTGGGGGTGGACATGCTCGGCATCAGCTTCGTCTCAACTGCCGATGATGTGCGCCGGGTGGCGGAGCTCGCCCCAGAGCTCCTGATGGTGGCCAAGATCGAACGCCAGGCGGCCCTGGAGAACCTGGACTCCATTCTGGCCGTGGCCGATGGCCTGATGGTCGCCCGCGGCGACCTGGGCGTGGAGCTGGAGCTCGAAGAGCTGCCCCTGGTTCAGAAGTCTCTCATCCAGTCGTCCCTGCGGGCGGGCAAGTTCACGATCACGGCCACGGAGATGCTCGAATCCATGATCAGCGCCAGCCGACCCAC
Organism: Planctomycetota bacterium; assembly: GCA_036011365.1. Classification (GTDB taxonomy): domain Bacteria; phylum Planctomycetota; class UBA1135; order UBA1135. The sequence continues at coordinate 26,366 of DASCNH010000058.1, forward strand.
GCGGGCCGAGGTGACAGATGTGGCCAATGCCGTGCTCGACGGGACGGACGCCATCATGCTGTCCGGGGAGACGGCCGTGGGTGAGTACCCCTTGGATGCGGTGGCCACCATGCAGCGCATCGCCAGTGCGGTGGAGATCTCCCAGCGTTATCACGACCTGCCGCGCCCCTCATTCCGTTCGGCCGAGCCCACCTTCGCCAATGCCGCGGCCATGGCCGCCGTGCAGGCGGCCGAGGCCCTGGGTATCGAGAGGATCATCTGCTTTACCGAGAGCGGCAACACAGTGCGCCTGCTCTCACGCTATCGCCCTAACGCCAAGATCATCGCCCTCTCGCCCCACCAGAATACGGTCAACCAGATGACCTTGCTGGGACATGTGCGCCCCATGGTCTTCCGCCGCGAGGCCAGCCTGGAGGATATGCTGCACATGGCTGCGGAGATGCTGGTGGCCCGGCGTATCGCCCAGTACGGCGACGAGGTGGTCTTCGTCGCGGGCGTACCTCCGGGCATCGCCCGCAGCACCAATGTGGTGAAACTCCACCGCATTGGCGAAGAGGTCAAGCTGCACTGACCGGGCGAGGGGAGCCCGGCAGCGACCGCTACTGGAAGGTCAATGCCAGGCCGTCGGTGAAGGTGAATCCGGCGCCGCCGCCATTGGGATCCCGGAGCCACATCTGAAAGTGCCAGGTGGAGCCGGCTGTGATGGTGCCGTTGCCGGCAGGCGGGTTGGCTAGGTCCACTGTGCGCGAGCTCGTGCCGGCGCCCAGGGCGCGGACGCGGCGGGCCAGCTCGCCCCAACGCGTGAGGACCTGCGGCCCGACGAAGGCGGGTTCGGCGTCCCGCGCGAAGTAGCGGCGCGCGCGATGGAGCTCCGTGAGCTCTGCGGGCAGGCGTTCGAGCAGGCCTGGATCTCGCCGTACTCGCGGCCGCCGGGGGGCTCGTGATCCAGGAACAGTTCGCCGATCATGTCCCGCCCGACGGTCACGGCGAGGTGTTCGAGGTGTACCGGATCCCGGTCCTGGTGAGGATTATAGATCAACACCTGAGCCGGGGTCGGCAGGGCCGCTCTGACCTCCGCCGGCACGTAGGGGACGAGGACCAGGGAGCTCTCACCCTGAGCCCGAGCGAGGCCAGGCGTGAGCAGCGAGAGCAGGGCTAGGAACAGGGCCGGGGTACTCTTGGAGTTTATGAGTGTGCCTAGGTGGTTGTGTTGCGAAGCGGTTCCAGGCACGCAGGCGTGGCCGGTGCAGCTGGGCGTTGGTTGAGAATGCAGGCGGTCGGGCGCGAGGCGACGCTTGGTGCTCCAGGAGCTAGGGTTCCAGGGTGAACTGGATGGCATCGGTCAGGCCAGTGGGGAAGGCAGCGCCGGGGTCGCGGTACCAATGCTGGGCGTAAACGGTTGTTCCGGCGGTCAGGCCCGGATCCACGCCCGAGGCGATCCACGTGTTGAAGTCGAAGGACATGCTTCCGCCGCAGGGGCCGCTGCCGCCGGAACTCTGCACGGGTGTGCGGGTAATCGGAGCGCCGATGCACAGGGTGCCGTCCTGGAAGGGCAGGTAAAGCGGCGCGTAGCCGTAGATCATGATGCCTGGCTGGCCGCTGGTCAGCCGCTCGGCGCCGATTGTGAATCCGGAGCCGGCGCTGGAACTCGGCGTGCCGGACCAGGTCGTGCCCGGCGTGCAGCCATCGGAGTTGGGCTTGGCCGTGCAGTAGTTGAAGGTGTTGTCGGAGCTCGGAATGAAGAAGACCGGGTTGGTGTAGGCGGCACGGGAGCCATCGTCAAACTCCAGGTAGGCCCGGTACCAGGAGACGCTATCGGTGGTCAGCGTGTCGCTGCATTCGAAGAGGCCCTCGCCCGTGAGCGAGCCGCTCTGGCACAGTTCGGTCTCTGAGCCGGCGCCCACGCGACCACTGAAGAGCGTCACCGTGCCCGTGCCCGCGCCGAAGTTGTAGCCGGCACGCACGGTCAGGGCGGCGGCGGGAGCGCCCGCCGGGAGCGGGTGCAGGGAGCCCATGAAGAGTGCCTGGCCACCGAGCTCTACCTCCAGGGCCAGGGCTGGACCGTTGGACAGGTAGACCTGGCCGTTCTTGATGGCGTCCTCCAGGTTGTCCTCGGTAAAGGCCGCGCCGCCCGTCAGGACCGCGTGGTTGGCGCCGAAGGCGAAGGCCTCGTCATGGGTGTCGCTGCCGGAGTAGCAGTAGAGGATGCGTCCGTCGAGCAGCCAGTCGATCCAGCGGGCCACATGGCCTCCCTGCCCGGTTTGATTGCCGCCACCGTTCCAAATCTCGACCCCGTGGAGAGCACCCGCTTCTATGCCGCGCGCCTCGTCGTAGGAGTTCCAGCCAAAGGAACCCATGGGGTGGTTGACGATGGGGTAGCCCCCCTGGGAGCGAATGGTTGCGATGTTGGCGTGGAAGCCCTCGAGGGCGTCGGAGAACAGGCCGTCGCAGAAGCCGAAGAGGGCGTCATCTCCACCGGGCACGCGGCTGGTGATGCCGTGGGCGCCCATGTGGTTGGCCTCCGTCAGCCAGATACAGACTGTGTTACCGATGTCGCTGCCGACCTGGGAACCTTCTTCATCGCTGGAGAGTTCGGTGTCCGGGATGCAGATGAAGTCCGCGTCCGTCAGGGCGCCGGTGTTGGCCACTATCTCCTGGTACTCGCTGCTGCTGTTGACGCAATAGCTGTGCTCCGTGGCCGTGAACCAATCCAGCCCCAGCGCCTGGTACTGGGGCTTCAGCTCCGCGTAGGTAAAGGAGCCGGACAGTTGTAATGTCTCCGCGAGGCAGTTGCCGTCGCCGCAGGCGCCGAGGGCTTCGCCGTAGCACGAGTGCACGTGCAGGTCGCCGGGATGCACTGAGGCAGCGGTGCCCAGGGCCATCAGGCTGGTCGGCAGGCTCGGGGCGGCCGCGAGGTAGGTCAGGGTGCGCGTGGTGCTGGCCGTGCGCTGGACACCGGCCGCAGTTCTGTATGAGACCGTGAAGTTCAGCGTGGCGTTGGTGCCGGCGGCCGTCTCCGGTGCGAAGACCTGGTCCAAGGGGACGATGACCTGGGGCTGGACAAAGGGCTCCGGTTGGCCGGCGGCGTAGGCTTCGCGCAGGGCCTGCACGCGGCGGGAGGCTTCTCCCCAGCGCTCCAGGACCTCCGTACCCGTGAACTCCGCCTGGTCCTCGGCGGCGAAGTAGCGCCGGGGGCGATGGAGTTCGGTCACCTCGTGGGGCAGGCGTTCGAGGAGCGCCTGGATGGCTCCGTACTCGGCGCCACCGGGCAATTGCTGGTCGAGGAAGCTCTCGCCAACTACATAGGCGTCGCGGTCGCCATGGGCAGCCACACTCACTTCCAGCCGTTCCAGTCGGAGCGCAGCGGCTCCCTGCTCCGGGTTGTAGATGAGAACCTGCGCCACGACCGGCAGGGCCACGCGTACCTGCGCGGGAATGTGCGCCATCAGGACCAGCTCCTGCTCTGCGGGTGTCTGGGGCCGGGCGCCGCTCGGCGGGGAGAGCAGAAGCGCGGTGGCGAGGACGGCGAGGTTGTTGATTGTCATGCCTGATTCGTCTTGGTGTGTAACTGGTGCTTCGCAATGAAAGCGCCCTCCGGTTCACGGAGAACTGGAGGGCGCTGGTTGACTAATCAAGTGCGCGGACGGTGTGCCGCAGCGCCCATCAGGGGCAGGCTTGGACTGTCAGGCCATTGGAGAGGTTGAAGCCGGAGCCTCCGGACCCCTGGGGGTCGCGGAACCAGGCCTGGAAGTGCCACTCGGTGCCCACATGGATGGTGCCGTTGGTTGACGGCGGGTTTTGGACACCGATGTCGTAGCTGTGCACATTGCCCGAGGCCAGGCGCGGGGAGCCGCGGAAGACCTGGCCGGCGCCGACGCACAGGCGGCCGTCACCGAAGGGAATGCCGTTGCCGCCAGCGACCTGGTTGCCGCCGTAGAAGAAGATGCCCCAGTTGTTGGGGACCGGTGCGGCCTCAAGTACCCAGTTGTTGGCGGAGAGGCTGCTCGAGCCGGCCAGGGAGATGACCGCCGGGCCACCGCTGGAGTTGGCGTTGGTGGAGCAGTAGTTGGTCGCGCCCGGGCAGTCGGCGTCCGCATCTATGCGGCCGGTCAGTGTGAAGGTGGCCGACAGGCCGCTGCCGGGATCGTCAAAGACGAAGACGCTGGTGGAGTCGTAGTCGAAGTGGAGGGAGCCACCGGAGCTGGTGACGAAGCCGGAGATCGGGTTGGGGTCGCTAACCGTGCCGGCCAGGGGCGTGACCGTGGTGGAGCCCACCAGGGGCACGATGGTCAGATCGCCGCTTATCACGGTGGTGACGATGTCCGTCGTGAAGGAGCCATCGGCAGCCACGGAGAAAGTGGGTGAGGTCCAGCTGAGCACCATGTTGTCGATGTAGACATCAGCCAGGGGGGGGAAGATCGGGATCGGGTTCGGGATCTGGCCGTGCAGTTGTGCCGGAACCGTGGCCACGATGGCGCTCTCGTAGGAGGCAGAGGAGATGGGGTCGGCGCCCTCCTCCACATTCATGTCCACCGTGCCGGCTGATTCGAAGGTGTTGTCGGGGATGCCGATCATCGCTCCGAGGCTGGTGTTGGCGGTCCAGTTCCAGGCCGACAGGGACTGGTTGACATTGAAGGTGAACTCGCCTTGGGCCTGGGCCTGGGAGGCGACCAGCGTCAGGGCGGCGGCCGCAAAGAGGGGGTGTGTGCGCATGTTGACTGTATCTAGGGGCTCCGGTGGGGGGCAGGGGGGGCGCCGAATAGCGCTCCATCCCAGCGACTCTCGATTCCTCCAGCATACCCACAGGTTCCGCTTTTCGGGAGGGTATTGCTCAGGATGCCCCTCCCGCCGCCAGGATGATGGGTTGCGTGCGCTGCCTGGGCCGTGGGGGGAGTTTTGCCGTTGTCTGCCACGGCCCCCGATCGTTAGCCTGGGGGATGCGTTCCCCACGCCTGGCGATCCAGCCGCGCCCGGGACTGGATCTGCTGTTCCGGGGGCTCCCGCCGGCAGCTTCAGGCCCGGATGTCGGTAGCCTGCCGGCGTTCCCCCCGGGTCACGAGCCTGGACCACTTGCCGCGTCCTGCCCGAGTCCCGCCAGGCTCCCCAATCCCGCAATCATGATCAAAGCACCCTCACGCCCAATCCCGCGTCTAGCGCGCCTGATTGTCGTGCCCCTTGTCTGCCTGTCAGCCGGTGCCTGTCGGGCTCCGCTCAGTGACTCGTCCCTGGCGCGTGGGCTGGGAGATGTGGTCACCTGGAACAGCGCTCTGGATCGCAAGCCCTGGAGCGAGCCGCGGGCCGGCACCACCCGCGGGCTCCTGACGCTGGGGCTGTTTTCCGTCTACTCGGCAGATGTGGTCAGCACCTTCGGCAAGGAAGATGTGCCCATGAAAATAG
>DASCNH010000059.1:0-3466 GCA_036011365.1 Planctomycetota bacterium
AGCCGGAAGTCGTAGAGGTACCCGAGGTCGTCGACGCGCCCGAGGTCGTCGACGAGCCCGAGGTTGTCGACGAGCCTGAGGTTGTTGAAGAGCCCGAGGTTGTTGAAGAGCCCGAGGTTGTCGAAGAACCGGAAACCACAAATACTCCCGAGGAGGCTCCGGAGCCCCGCTAGGCTCGCCATGGACACACAACGCGTTTTGATCACCGGCGGTGCCGGTTTCCTCGGCAGCCACCTCTGCGAGCGCTTTCTCGCGGAGGGCTATGAGGTGATCTGCATGGACAACCTGATCACCGGGGCGGTGCACAACATCGAGCACCTCTTCGCCGACCCACGCTTTCATTTCGAGCACCGGGATGTGACCGAGTACCTCCACGTGGTGGGGGAGCTGGACGCCATCCTGCACTTCGCTTCGCCGGCCAGTCCCATCGACTACCTGGAGCTGCCGATCCAAACCTTGAAGGTCGGATCGCTCGGGACGCACAAGGCGCTGGGCCTGGCGCGGGCCAAGGGGGCCCGTTTCCTATTGGCCTCCACCAGCGAGTGCTACGGGGATCCCCTGGTGCACCCCCAGAGCGAGGACTACTGGGGCAACGTGAACCCGGTCGGGCCGCGCGGTGTCTATGACGAGGCCAAGCGCTTTGCGGAGGCCATGACCATGGCCTATCACCGTTTCCACGGCGTGGAAACGCGCATCGTGCGCATCTTCAATACCTACGGTCCGCGCATGCGGCTGGAGGACGGGCGCGCCCTGCCGGCCTTCATGTCCCAGGCCCTGCGCGGCGAGGACCTGACTGTCTTCGGCGACGGCAGCCAGACGCGCTCCTTCTGTTTTGTGGACGATCTGGTGGATGGCATCTGGCGTCTCTTGAACTCCGACGAGGTGCTGCCGACGAATGTGGGGAACCCGACGGAGATGACCATCCTGGAGTTCGCCCGCAAGGTGGTGGAGATCACCGGGGCCGGTTCCAAGATCACGTTCCGGGACCTGCCCGAGGATGATCCCAAGGTGCGCCAGCCGGACATCACCAAGGCCCAGAAGACCCTCGGCTGGGAGCCGAGAGTTGGCCTCGAAGATGGCCTGCGGCGTACGCTGGCGGATTTCCAGACTCGCGTTCAAGCCCGCGCCCAAGAGCACGCCTAGGGGGATTCGAGATGTGCGGAATAGTGGGAGCCGTCGGGGACCTGGGGTCGGAGACGGGCCTGGTCAGCGGCCTGGTGGAAGGCCTGCGCGTGCTGGAGTACCGGGGCTATGACTCCGCCGGCGTGGCCGTGGAGGTGGACGGCGCCCTGGCCACCTGTTGTTGCGCCGGGCGCCTGGTGAACCTGGAGGAGAGCCTGGCGGCGGGGCGCCTGGTGCCGTTGGGGGCGGCCGGGGATGGGGGGGGGGACGCGATCGGTGGGGCCAGTGGAGATGCGGCGGGAGCCGCGGCGGGCATTGGTCACACGCGCTGGGCAACCCACGGTCCGCCGACGGACGGCAACGCGCACCCGCATGTGGACAGCGCCCGCAGCGTGGCCGTGGTGCACAACGGCATCATTGAGAACTACGCCGCCCTGCGCGGAGAGCTGGAGGCGGTCGGGGTGAGGTTGGCTTCGGATACGGATACGGAGGTTCTGGCCCATATGGTCGGGCGCCGCCTGGGAGCCGGAAGCACCCTCCTCGACGCCGTATGCGAGACCCTGGGAGAAGCCCGGGGCTACTACGCGGTGGCCTTCGTCGCGCCCGGGGCGCCGGGCCGCATTGTGTGTGCCCGCAAGGGCCCGCCCCTGGCCTTGACCAGTTGGCAGGCCGCCGGGGGTCGCGGAGCCGGAGCCTATCTGGCTTCCGATGTGCTCGGGCTCTTGCCCCACGGGTGCGAAATCGTCTACCTGGAAGACGGCGATGTGGCTGTCCTGGAAGCCGGTCGCGCGGAGGTTTACGGGCTCGACGGGCAGCCCCGGGAGCGCGTCCCGCGCCTGGTGGAGTGGGAGGCGGAGGACGCGGACCTCGGCAACTGGCCCCACTACATGCTGAAGGAGATCCACGAGCAGCCGGATGTGCTGGCCAAGACCACCTTCGAGCGCATCAGGGAGGAAGTCGGTGACGCGGTCTTCGAAGGCAACCAGTGGTCGGATGAATCCCTGGCGGGGATTGAGCGTGTACAGGTCATCGCCTGCGGCACGGCTCTGCACGCGGGTATCATCGGTGCTTACATGGTGGAGGAGCTGGCGCGCGTGCCGGTGGATGTGGACTTCGCCTCGGAGTTCCGCTATCGCGATCCGGTGCTGGTGCCGGGCACCCTGGCCCTGGCTGTCTCCCAGTCCGGCGAGACCGCTGACACCCTGGCCGCCCTGCGCCTGGCCCAGGAGCTGGGAGCGCGCGGCGGCGCCATCTGCAATGTCGTGGGGAGTACCCTGGTGCGCGAGGTGGAGGAGGTCATCCTGACCCATGCGGGACCGGAGATCGGCGTGGCCAGCACCAAGGCTTTCACGGCCCAGGTGGCGGCCGCCTTCCTGCTGGCCCTGCGCCTGGGCCGCGCCCGGGGCGCCCTGGCGTCCAAGACGGCCCGGGAGCTGTTGTCGGAGCTGCGCGAGTTGCGGCCGTGCATGGAACGCCTGCTCTCCGGCGGGCTGTTGGAGGAGATTCGCGCCACCGCCGCCCGCTACGGCAACTCCAAGGGCTTCCTCTTCCTCGGCCGCGGAGTCAACTACCCCGTGGCCCTGGAGGGCGCCTTGAAGCTCAAGGAGATCGCCTATGTGCATGCCGAGGGCTACCCCGCGGGCGAAATGAAGCACGGCCCCATCGCCCTGGTGGAGCCGGGCATGACTATTCTGGCGATCAATAGCCCCGGCCGCGTGGCGGCGAAGGTGCGCTCGAATATCGAACAGGTCAAGGCCCGTGGCGGCGAGGTGATCAGCGTCGGCGCGGACGCGGCCAGCCATGCCATCGCCGACGCGGTGCTGGCAGTGCCGGAGTGTCCGGAGTTGCTCTCGCCCCTGCTGAATGTCCTGCCCCTGCAGCTCTTCGCCTATGAGGTGGCGCGCCTGAAGGGCTGCGACATCGACAAGCCGCGCAACCTGGCCAAGAGCGTCACCGTCGAATGAGAACGGGCCGCACACAGCTCACCCACAAGCTCACCAGCACCACCAAAGGACCCAGCATTACCCCATGAAGGTTCTCGTCACCGGCGGCGCCGGTTTCATCGGCTCACACCTCTGCGAAGCTCTCTTGGAGCGCGGAGACGAGGTCGTCGTACTCGACAACTTCAACGACTTCTATGACCCCGCCATCAAGCGCGAGAACGCCGCGGCCTTAGGCGAAGGCGGCCCAGGCGGCAATGGCAGCGGCGCGCGAGTTGTGGAGGGTGATATCCGCGATGCGGAGTTGGTGGAGAGCCTCTTTGTGGAGGGGCAGTTCGAGGCCGTTGTTCACCTGGCCGCCATGGCCGGCGTGCGCCCATCCCTGGCCGATCCCCTGCTCTACC
>DASCNH010000060.1:0-6782 GCA_036011365.1 Planctomycetota bacterium
GTCAAGGCCATGGCCAAGGCCTGTGAGCGCGACAACTTCATGTCCGCCGAGGAAGCCAAGGACTTCGGCCTGATCGACCACATCATTTCCCGTCAAAGTGAATCAGACGAGGCCAAGTAGGCTCCCCGTAGTAGGATAAAGACAGCAGATGACGACTTCCTCCGGACGCGGGCGCCATGTGGAGCGCTGTACCTTCTGCGAAAAGCGGCGGCACCATGTGTCCTCGCTGATCGCGGGTCCGCCGGGGGTCTACATCTGCAACGAGTGCATTGAGATCTGCAACTCCATCCTCCAAGAGGAGCAGCGCCGCTCAGGAGTAACCCCGGCGGAGATCAAAGAGGCTCCCAGCAAGGCCCCCTCGGCCCTGGACAGCGAGCGCCTGCCGACGCCCATCGAACTCTCGCGCCGCCTGGATGAGCATGTCATCGGTCAGCACCGTGCCAAGAAGGTGCTCTCGGTCGCCGTCTACAACCACTACAACCGCCTGCACCAGCGCAGCACTGGCACTGGCACCGGCGGCGGCGACATTGTTGGCGACGATGTGGAAATCGAGAAGTCGAATGTCCTGCTGGTCGGCCCCACGGGTTCCGGCAAGACACTCCTGGCGCGCACCCTAGCGCGCATGCTCGATGTGCCCTTCGCCATGGCCGACGCCACCACGCTGACCGAAGCCGGTTATGTGGGCGAAGATGTCGAGAACATCCTGCTGAAGCTGCTGCAGTCGGCTGACTTCGACGTGGAACGCGCCCAGCAGGGAATCATCTACATTGATGAGATCGACAAGATCGGACGCACCACCTCGAATGTCTCGATCACGCGCGATGTATCCGGCGAAGGCGTGCAACAGGCTCTGCTTAAGATCCTCGAAGGCACCGTCGCCAATGTCCCGCCCCAGGGGGGTCGCAAGCACCCGGAGCAGGCCTACATCCAGGTGGATACGGCCAACATCCTGTTCATCTGCGCCGGCACCTTCAGCGGCGTGGAGGAGTTCATCGCCCGCCGCGTGGGCCAGGAGGTCATCGGCTTCGGCCGCGATGTGCCCGTGGCAAAGGGCCAGCTGGGTGGTGAGGCGGCCAAGGCCACCGGCGCCCTGCCGCCCCTCAACGAGCCCGGTGCCCGGGACGAGTACGTGCGTTTCCTGATCCCCGCCGACTTGATGAAGTTCGGCTTGATACCGGAGTTCGTCGGCCGCCTGCCGGTCATCGTCACGCTGGATACGCTCACCAGCCACGACCTGGTGCGCATCCTGACCGAACCGCGCAACGCCCTGGTGCGCCAGTTCCAGGCCCTCTTCGCCATGAGTGGGGCGCAGGTCGAGTTCACGCCGGAAGCCCTGGAAGGCATCGCCCAGCGGGCCATCGAACGCGAGACGGGCGTGCGCGCCCTGCGCTCGATCCTCGAAGACCTCCTGCTCGACCTGCTCTATGAGCTGCCCAACCGCCACGACACCAAGGCCTTCACGGTGGACACGGAGGTGGTCGAGGGCACCCGCGCCCTGGCCCGGGGCCTGACCAGTGCCGACCTGGAGCCGGAGCCCGAGGAGCCCGCCGCTGCCGAGCCGCAGAGCGAGCAGCAGGCGAAACAGCAGCCTGACGAGCGCGAAAGCGCCTGAGCCGTCTCCAGTATTATTCGCGGGGACCGCGGCCTCCCGGTTAGGATGCGCCCATGTCCAGCGATCCGATTACGATCTACTACCACCGGGACTTCGATGGCATGGTCTCCGGAGCCCTGCTGGCCCACATCCTGCGCGAGGTCCGCGGCGAACAGGTGCAGGTGGCCAGCATCAACTACGACCGGCGCAAGGACTGGGATGATTTTGAGAAGGGACGCCGCTTCGCCATCGTTGACTTCCACTTCCACCCCCGGGCTGACCTCTGGTTTGACCACCACCCTACTACGTTCCTATCCGATGAACTGCGCGCCGCCTACGCGCCATCGGAACGCTGGTGTTGGGACGCGGAGTCACCTTCCTGCCCGCCGCTGATCATTGCCCACGCCGAACGCTATTGGGACTACGCGGCCCCGGAACGTTTCAGGGAGATGTCCAAGTGGTCCGACATCATCGATGCGGCCGCCTTCGATAACGTTCAGCAGGCCCTCTTCGGCGAGCACCCGGCCCTGCGCATCACCCGCGCCCTGACAGCCTCACCGGGACCGGAGTGGATCGACACGCTGGTAGAAGCCATGTCCACCCAAACCCTGGCGGAGGTCGCCGCTCGCTCGGATGTGGAGCGTATCTACCAGCGCGCCTGCCGCAACCGGGATCGGGCCCTGGAGCAGTTCCCCCCCACCGTGCAGTGGCGCCGGGACGGCGTCCTGGTCTACGACGCCTCCAGCAACAAGATCCGCCGCGAGCGCTTCTCGCCCTTCTACCACAATCCGAAGATCCACTACGCCGTGGGGGTCATTCCCACGCGCGCCGGCTTCCATGTGACCTGCGGCCAGAACCCCTGGAATCCCCCGGCGGATCCCTATCACATCGGCGAGCTGATGGAGACCTACGGCGGCGGTGGACACCGGGCCGTGGGTGGCGCCAACCCGGAGTCGTTGCAGGCCGCGCGCACGGCGGCTACGGAGATCGGCGAGACGCTGCTGAACCACCTGGCATCCCAGCCACCGGCCTAGGGCCGCGGCGGTTCCTGCCAAGTGGCCAGCGCCCCCCTGTTAGCCCTGCCCCGGAAGGAGTTTGAAGAACGCATTCTGGACTGGGGTGGACGCCCCTTCCACGGGCGTGTCCTGCGGCGGGAGGTACTCACCCGGGGAGTCTTGGATCCGCTTGAGATGACCGGCCTGCCGCTGGCCCTGCGCCAGCGCCTGGCAGCCGCAGGGGGATTGCTTCCCGGGCGGGAAGTGCAGCGCATCACGGCCAAGGACGGGACTGTGAGGATGTTGGTCAGCTTGGATGAAGCGCAGCTGCCTGACGGAGACGCCCCGGGTGAGCAGACGATTGAAACGGCCTACATCCCCGTCACCAAGCGCGACTCGGACAAGGGCGCGAGTCTGTGTGTCTCGACCCAGGCCGGTTGCCCGGTTGGCTGCCCCTTTTGCGCTTCGGGCAAGCTGGGCCTGGCGCGCAACCTCTCGGCCGCCGAAATCGTCGCCCAGTTCGCCCGTGGGCGCGCCCTCGGCCCCCTGGGACGCTGCGTGGTGATGGGCATCGGAGAGCCGTTCCTGAACCTCCCGGCGCTGCTGGAGGCCTTGGCCATCGTGCGGGACGAGGTCGGCATCGGAGGGCGCAAGACGACCGTTTCGACGGTCGGTTTTCCCGAGCGCCTCGATCGGGCCGCCGCCCAGCAGCCGCCCTTCCAGTTGGCGATTTCCCTGCACACCGTTGACGATGCCCTGCGGGCCCGCCTGGTGCCGGCCATGGCGGACACTCCCGTGGCTGCTGTCCTGGCCGCCGGCGACCGCTGGTTCGAACGCACCGGCCGGGAGGTGACATACGAGATCGTACTGCTAGAGGATGTGAACGACAGCGCCGCCCAGGCCGACCTCCTGGCCCGCGCCCTCTCCGGTCGCCGTTGCAGCGTCAACCTGATCCCCTTCAACAGCGTGTCCGAAAGCGGCTATCGTTTCCCCGCAGCGCAACGCGTCAGGGACTTCGCAGAGCGCCTGACCGCGGCCGGCATCACAGCCACCGTACGCCGCCCCCGCGGCCTGGATGTCGGTGCCGCCTGCGGACAACTGCGCCTCAATCGCTGAAGTACCGTGCCCGCGCACGGCTTCGTCACCTGCTCCCTAGCGCCAGGTTCCAAGAACGGCGCCCGGCGGCGGCGCGGCTCCCGCCCACATCACGGGCGCAGGGAGGTCTCCGCGCGCCAAAGCTCAAGGCGCTGCAGCAGCTCGGCTTCCACGGCGGCGTATTCCGGTAACCCGGACAGGTTGATCAGCTCGCCCGGATCAGCCGCCAGGTCATAGAGCTCATCGCGCTGCTCATTGCCCTTGAAGGTGCCATTGTCTATCAGCTTCCAGTCATGGGTGCGCACCATGAAATTCACACACTGGTTCCTCCCCCGAGCACCGTACTCGCCGAAGGTGGCATCTGGCCAGGCCAACTCCTCGCCGCCCAGCAGCGGTGCGAAACTGGACCCATCAAGCCCCTCCGGCACCTCCACGCCCAGGAGCTCGCAGATGGTCGGCATGAGATCCGTCAGGGACACCAGCTCCGAACGCTCCCGGCCGGCGTCCACGCGCCCGGGCAGGCGAACAATCAAGGGCACCCGCAGCAGGCTGTCCAGCAGGAAGGGACCCTTGGTGACAGCCTGGTGCTCGCCGGCGAAGTCTCCGTGGTCCGAGACAAAAACCACCAGCGTCTCGCGCTCCAGGTCCAGACGCCGGAGAGCCGCGAGGACCCGCCCGACCTGGCTGTCGAGGAGCGTCACGAGCCCCCCGTAACGCGCCCGGTAGAGGCTGGCCTCATCCCGCTCCATACGCCTCCAGCCTTCCTTCTTGTACCACTCCAGTTGGCGCCGGGACTGCCCCAAGTGCTGGGATTCGCCGGATTCGAGCAGGTCCAGGGGTCCGCGAATCAGGGGCATTTCAGCGGGATCGTAGAGCGAAGCAAAGGGCTCCGGTGGCGCCGCCGGATGGTGGGGAGCGAAGTAGCTGAGCCAAATACAAAACGGACGCCGGGCTTCTTCCCGGGCCCAACCCTCCAACCACATCAGAAAACGGCTTGTCAGCCAGCTCGTGGTAAAGTCCTCGGCGCGCAGGGGATTGACCCCAGCCCGTCCGAACTCGGACAGCTCATCAACATCGGTCCAGGGCAAATCGCGCTCCTCCCACCAGACCCGGTAGTCGCCCTGGGGACCGCCGGCACTCTCCATGCTGACGATCACATCATCGAAACCGTGCCAGCCCTCGTCCGCGCGGAAGTGCATCTTGCCGAAGACCCCGGTCAGATAGCCACGCTCGCGCAGGTGCTCCGCAATGGTGCGCACGCCAGGCCGGATGCGTCTATCCCCCAGGCGCGCCCCGTGATTGCGCGGCCAGAGGCCGGTCAGAATGCTCTGGCGCGAGGGCACGCAGGAGGGCGAAGGCGCCATGGCGTGGGTCATGCGCGTCCCCTCCGACGCCAACCGATCCAAGTGCGGTGTGCGCACAACCGGATGCCCAGCCACGCCCAGGTGGTCGGCCCGCATCTGGTCGGCCATGATGACCAAGAGGTTGGGGCCACCGGGCAAGGCGGGGTGGGCAGCGGAAAGCGGGCCGGACTCCGAGGCCGGCGGGCCCCCGCCGGCCTCCCCTGGGTCCCCCGGATTCGCTGTGGATGGGGACCGGCAGCCCGCAGCCGCCAGCACCAGCAGGGCGCTGCCCACGGGAACACACAGCCGACACATTTCCCGCACAACAGCCTCCCAAGCTCGCATCATGGCCTACTCAGCGCATCCTCAAACACGTGCCGGCAGGCTGTCGGCGATGCGCTCAAGGGCCAGGTCGATTTCCGTTTCACCGACGATCAGCGGCAGGCGGAAGCGCACGGCCTGCTCGCCAGACGACAGTGCCAGCAGGCCCTTCTGCGCCAGGGTCCCCAGGAGCTCGTCGCGCTGCTCCGCGCTCTCCAGGGTAAAGGCCACCAGGCACCCGACCCCACGCACGTTGCTGAAGTGGCCGCGTTCGCGCCCCACGGCGCGCAAGCCCGCCACGAAACGCGCTCCCATGGTGGCGATGTTCGCGCCCAGGTTCTCTTCGAGGATAATCTCGATGAAGCGCCGGGAACGCACCATGTCCACCAGGTTGCCGCCCCAGGTGGAGTTGATGCGGCTGGAGCGCCGGAAGACATTCTCCGGCACTTCGTCCACACGCGGGCCGGCGTAGATGCCGCAGATCTGTGACTTCTTCCCAAATGACACGACATCCGGCGCGACGCCGTGGTACTGCCAGAGCCAGGGCTTGCCGGAACCGAAGAAGCCCGTTTGAACTTCATCGTAGATGAGGAGCGCCTCGTGCTCGTCGGCCAATGAACGCAGGCGCGCGAAGAACTCGGCCCGGAAGTGATTGTCACCACCCTCGCCCTGCAGGGGCTCGATGATGATGGCGGCGATGCGTCCGGAGTAAGTGGCAAAGGCCTGTTCCATCTCCGCCCCGCAGCGTGCCTCAAGGGCCTCCACATCGTTGGCGATGTTCCCGTCCAGATCGAACTCAATGGCCGGGTTGGAGACCCGCGGCCAGTCGAACTTCGGAAAGAGCGCCACCTTGGTCGGATCCGTGTTGGTCAGGCTCATGGTGTAGCCGCTGCGCCCGTGGAAGGCCTGGGCAAAGTGCAGCACGACCAGGTCATCGCCGTTATTGCACCTGTCGGCTCCTACCTTGTGGGCCTTCCAATCAAAAGCCACCTTGAGAGCGTTCTCCACGGCCAGGGCGCCACCGGAAACCCAGAAGTGGTGCGGGAATCCCTCGGGCGTGACGTGCGTGGCAAAGGTCTCCACAAAGCGCGCCATGGGCACCGTGTAGATGTCTGAGTTGGCCACCTTGGTCAGGGCGGCGGACTCCAGCTCCCGGCGGAAGTCGCTGTCTTCCATGCCAGGGTGCGCATAGCCGATGGGCCAGGAGGAAAAGCTGGTGAAGAAGTCCAGGTGCTCCTGCCCCGTGGCCGCGTCGTGCAGGTAGCAACCGTGGGACTTCTCCAGATCAAGCACGAAGGGGTAGCCATCGACCAGCTGGTAGCGATTGAGGGTTCCGTGGACTTCCTTGGGGTTCAGCATGGTCTGGGTGTTTGGCTGGGGCTGGGGGCCGGGGTGCATCGAAGGGTGCGCATCGTCTAGCGCCGCATCAGACGGGCG
>DASCNH010000061.1:0-11768 GCA_036011365.1 Planctomycetota bacterium
ACATCGATGTGTCCCTGATCGAGGCGGCCATCACCGAACGGACCAAGGCCATCCTGCCCGTGCACCTGTTCGGCCGCCCGGCGGAGATGGAGGCGCTCCTCTCCCTGGCGAATAAACACAACCTGGTGGTGCTAGAGGATTGCGCCCAGTCCATTGGTGCCCGCTACGGCGGCGACGGCGACGGCGCCCGGCACCAGACCGGTAGCCTGGGCGACGCCGGCGCCTTCTCCTTCTTCCCCACCAAGAACCTCGGCGCCTATGGCGACGGCGGCCTGCTTGTCACCGACCGCGACGATGTGGCGCAGACGGCGCGCAAGCTCAGCAATCACGGCAGCATCGAGCGCTATCGCAACGAGATCCTCGGCTACAACTCGCGCCTGGACAGCCTGCAGGCGGCGGTTCTCAATGTGAAACTGCCGCATCTGGATGCGTGGAACGAGGGCCGGCGTGCGGTGGCCGGACGCTACAACGAACTGCTGGGTGATATTCCCGGTGTCGTGACGCCACAGATCACGCCGGGCCATGTCTTCCACCAATACACCGTGCGTCTGGCGGGCGTGGATCCCGCCGGTGGCCGCGATGCGGTGGTGGAGCGCATGGCCGCCGCCGGCGTCTCCGCCATGGTCTACTACCCCCTGCCCCAGGACGAGCTGCCGGTCTACGCCGGTCGCTTCCCGGCCTGTCCCGTCAGCCACCGACTAGGGGCCGAGGTCCTCAGCCTGCCCATCTGGCCAGAGCTGGATGGCGAGACCCAGTCCCGCGTGGCCAGCGCCCTGGCCGCGGCGCTCTAGACGGCTAGGGCCTGTCCCCGGCGCGCAGCAGGGGACTGGCCCCTGGAGAAGCGGAGATCGGGTGCCGCTGGGCGCCTACTGACAGCGAGCGCCCCTCCGCACCTCAGAGCGCTCCCCACAGGAGCTTGGTCCCTACGAAGAGGACCAGGACCGCCGTCAGGCCGCGCGCGAGACCCGTGGGGGCGCTGCCGGAGCCCAGGCGGCTGCCGAGTTGGCCGGCGATGGCCACGGCCACGGGCAGGTAGATGAGGCTCGCGTCGAGGCCCAGGCCGCCATTCTCGACGGCCAGTCCCGCGAGACCCGCCAGGGAGTTGACCAGGATGAAGGCGCTGGCTGTGGCGGCGATCTCCTTCGGGCGGCCCCAGCCGATCATGTAGAGGATCGGAGCCAGGAAGATGCCCCCGCCGATGCCGATCAGCCCCGAGACGCCGCCGAAGAGGATGCCCAGGGGCAGGCCCAGGCCCCAGGCCGCGCGCGGGGCCACGCTGGCGGCGGCACGCCCGGTGAGGCGCCGGTCGAAGACCATGCGCAGGCCCGCCAGGAGCAGGCAGATGGAGAGCAGGATCAGGAAGGGGCGCGGCTCCAACTCGACCGTGCCGCAGAGATAGGCGGCGGGTACGGAGGTGACCACGAAGGGCGCGAAGAGCCGCCAGGAGAAGTGGCCCCGGCGCACGAAGAGCCAGGTGCCGCCGGAGACCACGACCACATTGCAGAGCAGTGCGATGGCCCGCCACTTTCCCTGGGGCAGGTCAGAGAGGGCCAGGAGCGCCAGGTAGGACGAGCCGCCACCGAACCCCACCATGGAGTAGAGGAAGGCCACGGTGGCGAAGAGGCCGGCGAGTAGGGGGGCGCTCACGGGCGGGCTCCAGGGGCGCCCTGCCTGTCACCGCGCTCTGAAGCGCCGCGCCCCCAATCCACGTGTTCGCAAACCGTGTCCATGGCCCGAGTGTAACGATCGGTGCCGGGCTCCAGGTCGTTGGTCTGTGCAGAAGGGCGTGAGCTGAAGCTGCCGGACGCCCGTGCGGGAGGGCCGCCCCAGATCCAGGGACCCGGCGCCGGGCTGCAACCACTTCCCGCCGGGGTGCAGAGGAGCGAGGCACGTTCCCCGGAGGCGCGCGGTGTCCCGCTGTTCTCTTCGTTGGTGACTCCCCGTCTCGAAAAGGCGTGATCCGCGCAGAGCCAGATGGCAACCTGCCGCAGTACTGCTCCGCTTCGGACAGAAACCATGCTCACCAAGCTCCTCGTCATCGGCTGCGGCGGCTTCCTCGGAGCCATCCTGCGCTACGGCCTCTCCCTGGCCGCCCACCGGCGCTTCCCCGGTTCCTTCGCCATCGGCACGCTGGCGGTGAATGTGCTCGGCTGCCTCGCCATCGGCGCCCTGATGGCGACCGTGCTTGAGCGTGAAGCGCTCTCCCACAACGCGCGCCTGTTTTGGGGCGTGGGCCTGCTCGGGTCATTCACGACCTTTTCCACCTTCGGCTATGAGACGTTTGAGTGGCTGGAGAAGGGCCAGCCGCGCGCGGCGCTCCTGAACGTGGCCCTCAATGTGTTCCTGGGCCTCGCCGCAGTCTGGCTCGGTCGCGGCCTGGTGCGCGGGTTCTAGAGATCCACCACAGCGCCCGTGCGCAGGAACAGCAGGCGACAGGTGATGGTGTCCGGGGCGAGGCCGAGGATGCTTGCTACGGCCGTGCGGTAGGCGTCGAGCTGTGGGCGGTAGTGCTCCGTGCGCTGGGCCAGGGTTCTGTCCGAGTCGATGGCATCGGTCTTGTGGTCAACGATCTCGGCGGAGACTGGTGAGCCGTCCCGTTCGACGATGACCAGACGATCGATGAAACCGTTCATGAGATAGGGCGCGCCGTCTTCGTCTTGTAGTTCAACGGCGAAGGCCCGCTCGTTTTCGACGCGGGCGATCTTGTCTCCGTCGCCGGTGGGGCGGGAGAGGGCCGCGCGTAGGGCCTCGTGCCCGAGGGCGGAGCGGAAGATGGCAATGGCTTCCGCCCGCTCTGATGCATCCGCGGAGTGCGGCGTGAGGAGCGCATCCAGTTGCTCATCTTCGGCCTGGAAGTCCTCCAGCCAGATGACTTCCTCCAGCAGGCGGTGGACCAGCGTGCCGAGGGCCATGGCCGCGCCCGTGCCAAAGCCAGTGGGGTTCAGGAGGTCCGCGGCACGGCGGCCGGGCCCGCCCTCGGCGGCGGAGGGGGCCCGGCGCGGCAGGGAGCGCGGACGCGTGGTGGGAGCGAGGCGGAAGGCGGGGGGCGGCGAATCGGCTTCGTCGGTTCCGCTTTCGTCGGCGGTTGCCATGTCGGAGGCCTTGGCCACGCGCCAGCGATCGGCGTTGTCCTGATGACTCCATAACAGACCGTTCTCGCCAGGCGTCGAGCCGAGCGCATGGCAGAGCAGGGACGACCAGCGGCCGGTGGTGTTCTTGCGTTCGCCCTTTTCCCCGCGCACGACCATTTCCAAACGGTAGATGGCGCGCGTCATGGCCACATACAGAAGGCACAGGCTCTCGCGGATTTCCCGTGTCTCGCGTTCCTCGCGGATAGCGAGCAGCTCGTCGTCCAGGCGGCAGATGGCGCGCTTGGGCGAGTGTGTGACCACTTCAACCGGACCGAACACATCTGGCTGGCTGGCGAGCAGGCGTGGCTGGTGCAGGATCAGGCTCTCGTCCAACTCCGGCAGCACCACCGCGTCGAACTCCAACCCCTTGGCACCGTGGATGGTCATGACCTTGACGCGGGAGGCGCTGGTGTCCTCCACATTGGTTTCGCGTACATGTTCCACAAAGGCCGTGGGGCGCAGGCCGCCGCGGGCGGAGAAGGCCTGGGCCAGGTCCACCAACTGGCCGAAGCGGCGTCGGTCCCAGTCGCCGTAGACCTCCGTCGCGCCGTGCACCACGGCGGTGAAGGAGCCCACAAAGGCACCCAGGCCTTCGTCGATGATGCGCGCGCGCACGGCTGCGGCGATGGTCGTGGTCTCGGCCTTCATGTTTTTCGGAGCCAGGCCGATGGCCGCACCCAAAGGGCAGGTCGCCACATGGAAGGCTGCCATCGTATCCCCCGGATGGTCCGCCAGATGCAGCAGCGAGAGGATCTGCACCACGGCCCCGGAATCCGTCAGCGGGTTGCCGCCCTGGTCGCTGGCGCGGATGCCCTGGGCGGCCAGGCGGTGAATGAGCGGTGCAATGTGCATGCGCCGCCGCAGCAGCAGGGCGACGCTGGCTGCGGGCTCTTCGGCCACGATCGACACCACACGCTCCACGGCCAGGTCGAGCACGGCGGCGACGCGCTCGGCGTTTTCCTCGTGGTAAGGGGCCTCAAAGAGGGACGCGCTTCCGGGGAGCTGCTTCTTGGCGGACACGTGGGGCTTGAAAACACCCAGCCAGGCGCGCGCCGCGCACACCTGCGGCGCGTCTGTCACAAAGGCCGGGCAACCCTCGAGTTCGGAGAAGACCCGGTTGACCGTATCCAGGATCAACGGCGCCGAGCGGTATGATTCTTCCAGATGTTCCGGTTCCAGAACAGGGAAGCGCCCGTCCGTTCCACCGAGGCCTTCAAGCAGGGCCGGCTCTGCTCCGCGCCATCCGTAGATGGACTGTTTCACATCGCCCACGCAGAAGAAGCTGCGCGTCGCGTTTCCGTGGGCGTCCATCTCGCCGCAGGAGAGGACCTCCTCGGCCAGGCGCGCCAGCACGCGCCACTGGAGCGGCGAGGTGTCCTGGAACTCGTCGAGCAAGAGGTGATCCAGGCGCCCGTCCAAACGAAACCACATGTTGAGTTGGCGGCTGGCCAGGGGGTCGTCAGCGTCAGCGTCAGCGCCCGTGCCCCCCGGCGCCAGCGCCCGGGGCAGGTCTTCGAAGCGCAGGCCGCCCTCCTCGGAACGCAGTTCGGCGAGCAGCTGCTCGAACTCACTCATGAAGCGCACGGTGGCCGCATTCTGGCGCACGATCTCGCCGAGCAGGACATGGGCGGCTTGCTGCTTGAGCACTTCCCAGGCTTCGATGACCTCGTCGGGAATGGTTGCCCCGGAGTAGGAGGTCTTGCCTTCGACAATGCTCTTCACCGGTCCGCCGGACAGGACGGCGGACCAGTCGCGCGCCCGGGCGTTCTCCATCAGCGTGGCGTGCCCCGTTACCCAGCGCTTGTGCGGCGCCCCGGCCTGGGTGAGTGGTGGGGGAGCGGCGTCCATCTTGTCCAGCGCCGTGGCCAGTCTCTCTTGCTCCAGCGCCTCCGGTGCAGTAAGCCAGTCCCAGGGACCGGCCCCGCTCTCCAGCCACAGGGCGCGCACCTCGCCCACCGTGGCGAGCATGGCCTCGTGTGTACGCCGCGCCGCCGCCCGTTGCAGGTGCCGCAGCAGTTCCACCCATTCCTCGCCTTCGGCGCCCTCGAGCAGGCGCCCGATGGCCTCCGCGTACTGCTCCCGGGCCTCACGCTCTTCTAGGATCGCCCAACCCGCCGGCAGGCCGAGGTCCAGACCAAAGAGGCTCCCCAGGTGGGCGAAGAAGGCATCCAGGGTGCGCACCTGGAAGCGGTCCAGGTTGCGCGTCAGTTCCACCAAGGTCGCCAGGATGTGGCTGCTCTCCGTGTTCACCTCGGGCAGTTCCTCGGCCAGCTCCTTGCGCTTATTCTCGTCCCGCACTGCATCCGCCAAGAGTTCCAGGATGCGCCCCAGGATCTCACCGGCGGCCTTGCGCGTGAAGGTCGTCGCCAGGATGCGTTCCGGCGCCACGCCGGAGAGCACCAGCCCCACATAGTGGTTGGTCAGTCGGTAGGTCTTGCCTGTGCCCGCCGAGGCCAGGATCAGTTGATGGGGGCTTGCAGCGGTCTCCACCACGGCCGTGTTTGCTTTCCCGCTCATTCGGCCCACTCCTTGGTCGCCGCGAGGAATTCGCCCTCGGCGGCGTCCCCGGACAGGAGACCTTCGCCTAAAACCGCCCGCGTGATCTCATCCCGCGGCGCCTGGCCCTTCACGAAGAACTCCCCGGCGCGCACGGAGCGTACCACCTCCCGCGCCTTTTCCAGGGCCTCGGCCAACTTCGCCACATCCCAGTCCGCCTCCAACAGCCCGATGTTGTTCTCGCTCTTGCCGATGGCAACGAACCCCAACTGCAGTTCGCCTTCCCCGGCCGCTTCCTCTGCCAGTACCGTGTAGAGAGGCAGTTGCAGGCTCTTCCAAGCGGTCTTGTTCCCGCCGTGTGCCGTCGCCGGAGTGTCCACCGTGTCGCCGCTCTTGTAGTCGAGCAGCGCCCAGCGCCCGTCCGCGTGTCGGTCGATGCGGTCGACGCGCCCCTTGAGGGCAATCGGTACGCCGTCCACATCAAAGGGTACGCTACCCGCCGGCCAGTCCTCCCGCGCCGCCGGCTGCCACTCGCTCTCCGCAATGCGCCAACCCTCCCTCACGCGCTCCGCCTGCCAGCGGGCAAAGTGCCCCAGCCGCCAGGCCAACTGCCGCACCTGCAGGGCCACCGCCGGCAGCGGCTCGCTTCCGTACAGGTGCGCCGCGCGCCGCTCGAGTACGCGCACCAACCAGTCCTCGATGATCCGCGTATCGGTCGCATCCGTAGGGCCCTCCTGGCCGAAGCGCTCCAGCACGAAGTGCGTCAGGTTGCCGAAGGCCAGCGGGTCCATCTCCCGCGCCCGATCATCAAGCGTCTTGAGCTTCAGTACCTTCTCCAGGTAGTAGAGGTAGGGCGAGGTCAGGTACTTGCCGAAGGAAGTCACCGTCATGACCAGTGGCTTATCCGCCGTTTCCTCATGTATTCCTGTTCCCGCCATCCGCGGCAGTTCCCGCGCCGGCGCCTCCCCGCCCTCCACCAGCTCCTTGCGCGGCTCCACGCTCAGGAAGTGCTTGACCCGCTCTGGTATCTCCACCTCGTCCCGGTGAAACAGGATGCGGCTCGGCGTCAGGGGGTCTGAGTCCGCACTACGCCGCCCGCAAACAAACACGGCCTCTTCCCGTGCGTGCAGGATCAACTCGCAGGCATACACATCCCGCGCCAACCGCTCGTCGTTGTCCGGCAGCCCCAACTCGCGCCTGAGTCCCTCCGGCAGGAACGCGTCCCCGTGCACCGCCGCAGGCACGCGCCCCTCGTTGAAGCCCGTAACCACAAGGGCCGGCGCATCGTCCAAGGCCAGCTCCAGCCAGCCCAATAGCTCCACGGTGGGAACGCCACCCCGCTCCGGCGCCGGCGGCACAAAAACCCCGTCGAGTTCCGCCAGCAGGAGCGCGATCACTTCGCCGGCGCTGGCCCAGGCGGTCCCGTCGCCGCCGCCTGTCCCTTGCCCCCCGCCTCCCAAACGGCCAGCGGCCGGGGACACACTCTCGATCGTATCCAAGGCCGCGCCAACCCTGCCCAGGGCAAAGGCCAGCTGCCGATCTCCCTCGTCCGAGTTCGGGCGCAGTTCCCGCTCTCCATAGAGCCGTGTGAGCAGCGTCCGCAGGGGAGCGCACCAACTCGCCAGGGCCAGTTCCTCCCGCCCGGTCAGTTCCCCCAACTCCCGGAAGAGGCCCTGCACCCAGGCCGCCACGGCCACCCCGCGCCGTCCGGCGCCCTCGGGAATCCAACTCTCCAAGTCAACGGAATCCACCGTTCCCAGGGGCACGGGCCCAGGCAGGTGCTTGCCCTGGAAGGCATCCAGCAGCGCCGGCCCGTCCGCTTCCTTGACTCCGTCGAGGGACTCCCCGTCCAGCTTCTCCCAAACCCGCCGCGCCAGTTCCGGATGCCGGGCCAACTCCGCGAGCCCCGCAAAGCGCCCGCGGTCCAGGAATCGCGCCAGGCTCGCCAGGAGCATCACCGGCCCCGTGCGCGTGAGTGGTGTCCCCTCCGCCCAACGGGCCGCCACACCTTCCGCCGCCAGCCGCCGTTCCAGATAGGGAGCCAGTTCTCCGTCGCAGACACCCAGGCTGATCTCCTCCGCCGCATGGCGCCCGTTCCAGTCGGCCATCGCCCCCAGGGCCCGCCGCGCCTGGTCCTCCGGATTGTCCGCCACCACCCAGCGCTCGAGCCCGATCCCCACCTCCCGCTCGCGCCAGTAGTCTTTGATGAGCGCTCCGTATTCATCGAACCCCTCCGCCTCCTCCTGCGGCGCACCGACGAGTACCACCACCCGCTCGCACACCGCTTCCAGCACCCGCCGCAGGATGGCGTTCTGCTGGACGACGCCGATGAGGACGATGGGGCGGTCCGTCTCCCCGTTGTCCAAAGTTCCGGCGTCCACCAGCCGCCCGGCCTCCACCGCTTCCCGCCGTCCCTCGTGGGGGTCGCACTTCCCGGCTTCCGCCAGGAGATCCCGATAGTGTCCCTGGGCCGCCGCCAGGGCTGCCCAGCGCCGGCCCTCGCCGCCGTTCTCGCCCCAACTATCATCCCCGAAACCGCCGCGCTCGCCACAGGAACCAACATCCGCGAAGGAGAGCCCTTCGGCCGCCAGTTCCCCGTGCAGGGTCCTGAGGCGCTCCGCCAGCCTGAGCCGTCCCACGAGATCCCCATCCGCCGGCGGTCGCGGCGCGATGGCCCACAGCTCCTTCTTTGAGAGCCGCATGAGCGCTCCATCCCAGGCCAGCGTCCGGCTCAACCGCCCGGCCGCCGGCTTCTCGAGCCGCACCAGTTCATCCGTCAACTGGCCGGCGGTCAGGATCGTCGGCGGGACAAAAGCCCCCTCACCGCCCGCCGCCCGGCGTGTCATGAGCTCCAAAAGCCGCCGCCCCGCCCGCCCCCCGGGCAGAGCCAGCGTCACCCCCGAGAAGTTCCCACCGAACTCATCCCAGAGCCACTCCGCCGCCTTCCCGAGCAACGCTTCATTCCAACCTAGAAAGTGACGAGCGCGGGAGGAGGGCATGGAAGATGAAGGGTATGCCAAAGGTGATGGCGATTCCAGAAGGGGTCCCTGGAGATGGCTGACCGATGCAAGCGAAGCAGATTTGGATTCCCGCAGAATGCTGTCGGCGGGACGCCAAAAGGAGGCGGCCTTCTCACTGACAGCAAGCGGTTAGGATCTGAAGCGCGACCAGGTCACCGCCAGTTCACAAACCACTCCATCTCCTCGTCAGTGGGATCGCCGTTGTTAGAGGGACGGGCAATCGGGGGCCAGGGTGCTCCTGGCCTTCTGCCGGTTCGCTCGCCGCCTAGTGTGTGGACACCGGCGCGCCAGCGGCGAAGAGGCCGAAGCCCAGGAGCAGCATGGCTCCGAGGACCAGGCTGATGGCGCAGATGACTACGGAGACGACGCCGCAGATCTTGCCGGCTTGTGTCAGGCCGCGGCCTTCGGGGTCCATGGTGCCGGCGTCCATGGCGCGCAGGTCGCCGTTGCCCATGAGCCAGGAGGCGATGCCCAGGGGTTGGCAGATGATGAGGCTGAGGATGCCGAGGACGAGGATCAGGGTGCCGCGGTGGTCTTGCATGGGCAGGTGGGGTGGGGAATGGGTCTGGTGTGGTCGAGCTGGCGGAAGGCCGTTCCGGGGAGGTGATGATGATACGCGATGGGTGGCGTTATCTTCGCGGGCTTTCTTGGGTAGGGGGCGTGCGCTATGGAAGTGCGCGTCAGGCCGGCTTGCTGGCTGATAAAGAAGGAAGGGGGCGTGCCTCTGCCGGGCAGGCATCCTCCTGTCAGGGCCAGGACCAGGTTCCCTGCGGCGACGGCTTGCGCTGTGTGGCGGGGCCGTTCCTGCGCCTGGCGCCGGTGATGGCCGTGGAGGATGTGCTGCGCAGCCCGGTCAACCTGTCGGCGGCACCGCTCGCCGGGCAGGTCCTCTGCGGTTCAAGCTGGTACTTCCAGGCCTGGTTCAGGGAGCCGGAGACGGTGGGCTCGGGCGGCGCGGGCTTCAACCTATCGAGCGGGCTCGAGGTGGCTTTCACGCCCTAGCCAGCACCCCGGAAGGCCGCCCGCCCAGGCCAGGGCGCTCAAGACAGGTGGCAGGCGCAGTGGTGGGGCGTGTCGGCCTGGGAGCCTGTCCGGGCTTCAAGGGGAAGCAGGGGCGGAAGGTCGCGGCAGCAGGCGTCCCCTGGGACTTCCTCCGCGTGTGGGCAGCGCGGGTGGAAGGGGCAGCCGGGCGGCGGGTCGATGGGGGAGGGGACGTCACCGGCGAGGACGATGCGCTGGCGTTCGGCCTCGCCGGCGGGATCCGGGAGGGGTATGGCCGAGAGCAGGGCGCGGGTGTAGGGGTGGGTGGGGTGTGAGAAGAGCGTGTCGCGGTCGGCCTCCTCGACGATGCGGCCGAGGTACATGACGGCGACGCGCTCGCAGATGTGGCGCACGACGGCCAGGTCGTGGGCGATGAAGAGGTAGGCGAGGTTGAAGCGCTGTTGGAGTTCCTTGAGCAGGTTGATGACCTGGGCCTGGATGGAGACATCGAGGGCGCTGACGGGCTCGTCACAGATGATGAGTTCGGGTTCCAGGGCCAAGGCGCGGGCGATGCCGATGCGTTGGCGCTGGCCGCCGGAGAACTCGTGGGGATAGCGGTTGAGGTGGCGCGGGTTGAGGCCCACGGCTTCGAGCAGGGCCATGGCACGCAGGCGGCGGGCCCTGGGCTTCTCGGTGTTGTGGATGGCCAGGGGCTCGGCCAGGATCGAGCCGACCGTCTGGCGCGGGTCGAGGGATGCGTAGGGATCTTGGAAGATCATCTGCACCCGGCGGCGGTGGGGCAGCCACTGGCGCGGGGAGAGGGAAGCGAGCTCTTCTCCATCCAGGCGGATGGAGCCGGAGGTGACCGGGTGCAGGCCGACGATGCAGCGGGCCGTCGTGGACTTGCCGCAGCCGGACTCGCCCACCAGGCCCAGGCTCTGGCCGCGCTGCAGGTCGAAGGAGATTCCCTCGGCGGCGCGCAGGATGCGCGGGCGGGAGTTGAAGAGGCCGCCCGTGCGACCGACCTCGAAGTGCTTGGAGAGGTCGCGTACGGCGAGCAGGGGCGGGGCGGCGGTGCTCATAGTGCGCCTCCGGAGACGGCGGCGATCTGGCTGGACAGGTGGCAGGCGACGGAGCGAGCGTCACCGTCGCCGCCGGAGATGACCTCGAGGGGAACGGTGCCGTCCTGGCAGCGCTCTTCCGCGTAGTCGCAGCGCGGGGCGAAGGGGCAGCCGGGGGGCAGGGCGGCGAGGTCCGGGGGCTGTCCCTCGATGGAGGAGAGGGACGCGCTGGGATCGCCGGTGAGCGTGGGGACGCTGGCGAGCAGGCCGCGCGTGTAGGGGTGAATGGGGAGGGAGAAGAGCGGGCCGGTGGGGGCGGTCTCGACCAGCTGGCCGGCGTACATGACATGCACGCGGTCGGCGCAGCCGGCGACCACGCCCAGGTCGTGGGTGATCAGGATGATGGCGGTGCCGTGGAGTTCCTGGAGGTCGCCGAGCAGCTCGAGGATCTGGGCCTGGATGGTGACATCGAGGGCTGTGGTGGGCTCGTCGGCGATCAGGACGCGGGGCTTGCAGAGCAGGGCCATGGCGATCATCACGCGCTGGCGCATGCCGCCGGAGAGCTCGTGGGGGTAGGCGGCCAGGCGTGTCTCCGGTTCGGGGATGCCCACATCGGCCAGGCCCGCGGCGCACAGGCGGTCGGCTTCGCGGCGGGAGAGGCCCTGGTGGACCTCGAGCACCTCGCTCAGCTGGCGGCCGACGGTCAAGAGGGGGTTCAGGCTCGTCATGGGATCCTGGAAGATCATGGAGAGCTCGTTGCCGCGCAGGTGGCGCAGCTCGCTGTCGGAGAGGGCCAGGAGGTCGCGGCCGGCGAAGCTGATGCTGTCCGCCTGGACCACGCCGGGAGGCGTGGGCACCAGGCCCATCAGGGCCAGGTTGGTGACGGACTTGCCCGAGCCGGATTCTCCCACCAGGCCCAGGGTTTCACCCTCTTCCAGGAAGAAGCTGACGCCGTCCACGGCGCGTACGATGCCGTCGTGGGTCTCGAAACGCACGGAGAGGTCTCTGACATCGAGCAGCGCCATCAGTCCTTGCCTCGCAGCTTGGGGTCGAGGGCGTCGCGCAGGCCGTCGCCGAGG
>DASCNH010000062.1:0-26040 GCA_036011365.1 Planctomycetota bacterium
GTGCCCCCCGCTCCAGCTCCCCTTGCCGTCCCAGCACGATCTCCGCTTCGCGCTGGGAGGCCGTGGCATATTCAGCCCAGGCCCCGCGCATGAGGGGCTGGTTGTAGGTCAGGGTCAGGCCATCGGAGATCAGGCGCTCCTGGAAATCGCCGTCCACGAAGGGATTGTTGGTGGACGAGACGCCGCGGCTGAACTGCAGGTCAAAGGAGCCGCCCGTTCCCAGGGGGCGCAGGAAATCGAGGCTGAGGAACTCGCTCTTGCTTTCGATGATGCCGCTGAAGACCGTCGTGCTCAGGCTCTCGCTGTCCGAGTAGGCGCCGGTGCTGGTGAAAATCCAGTCGAAGGCGCCCCAGCTGCCGAGCAGGTTCTGCCTGGCCAGATCGGAGCCCAGGGCCTGGATGCGCAGGGACAGGTTGTTTTCGAGTGCCAGGGAACGGGCGAGATCCAGCGAGAGTCGCAGCTCGCTGCCCGCTGTGGCGGGTGCCTGACCTGCGGCCACATCCTGGGTCCGGGGAGCCGTGGCTGCCGGGCAGGGACCAGTGCCAGGGATGCCCGCGGGGAGCAGTCCGGCCAGGGCGCAGAACAGGCTGGGGAGTGAGTACATGGCGTCCAGGATAAGGTGAAAGCGGGCCCGGGAACACCACTCCGGGTGGAAGGTCCCCTCGGAATACCGGGGCCGGTCTGCGGCCCGCCCCGCACCCCCAGTCGCCAGCCGATAACCGCCAGCCGATAGCCGCTGGTCGCCGGGTGCTACGGCTCGTCCGCCTGGGTGTGCCGGCCGTCGCCCGGGCGTCCGTTTCCCCTCACAGAGCCGCAGGCTCTCAGCGCGGCGCGCCGGCAGCGGCGCCAGCTCGCAATACGAGGGCGCGCCAGCTGGCCTCTTGGGCCGCAGAGCGTTTCAGCGTCGAGCGCAACAGGGCGGCGTTCCCCACCTCGCCCGCGCGCAGGGAGGCCAGCGGGGCGCGGGCCCGGGAGGTCAGTTCCCCCAGGGCCTCGGCCCGTGCCCAGAGCGCGCCCAGGCAAGTCCGTGTGGCCCTGTCCAGGTCTGCGAGTTGATCCGCTGCGACGGGTAGCCCACTAGCCAGTGCCCGCCAAGCAGCCAGCGCATGGGCGGCCCCTTCCCCGCCGGCGCCCGGGCCAGCGCCGGAGTTCGAGCGACTGGAGGACAGCCGATTGAGGAGCAGTTCGCCCCACAGGATGCGATCGATGACTGCGGCGTTCGCCTCCGATGCCCGGAGCCCGTTTCCGTAGCCGCCCCCGTCAATGGCGGCGAGGAGTTCGCCCAGGCGCACCTCGAGAGAGGCTCGGCTGCCCGGCTGGACCGGCAAGTTCACGGGCACTGTGCGCACTTCCGTGGCCTCGCCCGAGGGCTCCAGGGAGGCGGGCACGGAAACCTCGCGCGTCGGCTCCACGGGTCCTTCCCAGGCCTCGGGCGTCGGTTCGGGGATGACAAAGCCAATGCGCGGTTCCGGAGGGGCAGCTTGGCGTGAGGCATACCAGGCCAGGACGGGCAGGGCGATGAGGTGCGCCAGCAGGCTGGCGGCGGCGACGCGCAGCAGGCGCGAGTGGCGCAGGCGCTGGCGGGCGAAGTCGATCACCAGGCGCAGGTCGCCGGTCACGCCGAGGCGTTCGCCAGGCGCTGTTGCACCGCGGCCGGTGGTGGCGGCCAGAATGCGTTCCACAAGGGGATCTGCGCAGCTGGTCTGCGGGAGCAGTTCCGCGCGGCAACTGTCGAGGAAGGCGCCCAGCTCGGCCCGGCGCTCATCACAGGATTCACAGCGGCCCCGGGGCACCTCGCTCGCCCTTGGATTGAGAAGCAGTTCGAGCAGGTCCTCCTCGCTCAGATGGCGGTGGGAGCTCATGCCTGTCCCCGCTCGCCCTCGGAGCCTCGTTCGTCTCCGCCGCACAGTTCTCGCAGGCGCCGCACGGCATAGAACATGCGCGACTTCACCGTGCCCACGGGGATCTCAAGTATCCCGGCGATGGTCGGATAATCGAGCTCCTGAATGACTCCCAGGTCGAAGACGAGCCGCTGGTTCTCTGGCAGTTCCGCCAGGGCCTGGCGAACCAGCGCGGCTTCTTCCCGGTGCTCCATGTTCCATCCCACGTCGGGCTGGTCGGCCCGCGCGCGCTCCAGGGGATCCCCGTCGGAATCGCCGGCCCCGTCCCCGGCCTGGCCGGCCGCCCGGGTGCCGAGACCGGCGCGGCGCCGCTGGTCAATCCAGGCATTGCGCGCCACGCGAAAGGCGTAGGCGGCGAATCGATCGCGGGCGGCGTAGCTGTGGCTGGTGCGAAACAACTTGAGGAATAGCTCCTGGGTCAGGTCCTCCGCCTCCGCCGGAGCGGCTCCCAGGCGCCGGTAAAATGCCCGGAAGGAGCCCGCCTCGGCGGTCACGAAGGCCTCGAAGGGCGCCGGATTACCGTCGCGCAGGGCCTCAAGAGGATCTGGCCGCAGGTTCCAGCGCTGGTTCAAGACACACACTCCAACGCCTGCGGCTCCCCGCGGTTCACTGAAAAGGCCTCCATCAGGAGGGCCTGACCTCTTCCAGGCCCGCTGCCTGCTCCAAATCGCCCAGGACACGCAGCAGGTGCGCCCCCCGGGCGGAAACGGTGATGCTGCGTACCTGCGGCGAGCGGTGGGACAAGCGCACCGAGAGGTGATCCTCCGGCACAAGCGGGCCGAGGCGCGCCCCCCACTCAATGGCGGCGATGCCATCAGCGTGCAGCCATTCGGCGCCCCCGGCGCTTAGAAAAGCCTTTTCGCGGCCTTCCATCCAAGCGTCATAGTGGTAAAGGGGACAGCGCGCCCCGCCCGGCTGCGCCTCTTCCTCCGTTCCGTGAGCCACCATCAGCGTGTAGCTCGGGCTGGAGATGGGGCCGAGAATGCCCAGGCCCCGGGCCAGGCCACGCACCAGGCAGGTCTTGCCGCTGCCGAGTTCCCCGTCCAGGGTGACCACGCTGCCCGCTGGCAAGAGGTGCCCGAGCTGCTCGCCCAAGGCCTCCGTGGCCTCCGGAGAAGAGCTCTCGAACTGGCGCTCTGGCGCCATGTCCTCAGACCCCATGGCGCCAGCCCTCCCCACCGTCGGGATCAAAGGCAAGGGCTTGGGCTCCACGCCCGATACGCAGGCCTGCCCCCGGCCCGCAGCGGCCGATGACGCGCAGGCCGGGGCAGTGGCGCGGCGCTCCTGCCAACAGAGCCCCCACAAGTTTCCCAGGCACAGCGGCGAGCAGCTCGTGGTCCTCGCCGTCGTGCAGGGCATGGCTCTCCGGGGGTCGGCCGGTCTTCCGTGCCAGGCGGCGGGCGGCGGCGGAAACGGGGATCTGCTCCAGGTGGGCCGCCACAGCGGAGCTGCGCGCCAGCCGGAAGAGGTCCCACGCCAGGCCGTCGCTGACATCCATCAGGGCCCGGGCGCCGCCCCGGGCCAGCCAGCGGCCCTCCGCCAGGCGCGGCCTGATCAAGAGGTGCCGGCCGAGGGAACTGCCACCCACCGGGCCGGTGATCAGCAGCACATCTCCAGCTCGCGCTCGGTCGCGGCCCACCGGACGCCGGCGCCCGGTGAGACGCCCGAGGGCCGTGACAGAGAGGCCCAGGGGACCTGGTGCGCAGCACAGATCACCTCCCACCAAAGGCGCGCCGGCGGCGGCCCCGCGGCGCGCCACCGCGCCCAGCAGGCGTCTCAGCCAGCTCTCCTCCACGTCGGCAGCGGCGCGTACGGTCAGCAAGAGAGCCACGGGACTGGCCGCTGTGGCGGCCAGATCTGACAGGGCCCGGCCGCAGGCCTTGGCTGCCACCCTGGCCGCGGGCGTACCGGCGAGAAAGTGGACGCCCTCCACGGTCTGGTCCGCGCAGATAACTTGACGCCCCGCAGCGGGCCGCAGCACCGCCGCGTCGTGTCCCCGGGAGCCCACCAGCGCCGGCGGCCGCGGACGGGCGGCCAGCCAGCGGTGCAGTCGATCTTCGTTCCAGGCCATTGGCTCCAGGCTATCCGATGGGAGGGGCCGTGTTTACGGCCGAGCCTTGCCGGGCGCGGCCTTCCTGGACATTGATCAGGCGGGCAGCGCGGGTAGAGGCGCTCACCAGGGCCAGACCAGGAGCACCCGCGCGGCCAGATCCTCGACCGGGATCCACCCCAGCTCGCGAGAATCGGCCCCGGGGCAGTCCGGTGCATCGGTGACCAGCCACAGGGAATGCGGCCAGGGGTTACTTGCCAGGGGGGAGATCGGTTGCCGACCCGCGCCGCGTAGCTCCTCGATGCTCCCCAGCAGCACCTGCCCCGAGGCCCGGTAGAGCACCGCATCGCCGATGGCCAGTGTGCTGGGGTGGCGGTCCGTGAGCAGGGTTTGACCGGCCTGGAAACGAAAGAGGGGTGAGCAGCCCCCGGCCGGCAGCGTCAGCGTCTCGAAGCGCCAGGCGAGGTAGGCCACAGCTCCCAGGGCGATGGCCCAGGAGAGACGCCGCAGGTTGCGTTGGAGCCGCTGGATGGCGCGTTGGTTCACGATCGACAGCGGATATCAGGAGCCCGTCGCGGGCAGGCCCGCGGCGGCCAGGGCGGCCAGGTATTCCCCCGTGGAGCGGGCAGGAGTGGGGCTTCCGATCAGGCCGCCGAGGACCGCACAGCCGGCCAGGTCCGGTAGTAGCTCTCCGGCGTTTGTCGGCGTGATGCCGCCCAGGGCCCAGACCGGCAGGGAGCAACTCCCGGCGAAAGCCCGGCAGGCGGCGCTGCCCGTGGGCTCCAGGAGACCCAGCTTGGAGGGCGTCGAAAATGGCGGGCCGTGGAACAAATAGTCCGCTCCGGCCCAGGCCCGCGGGAAGTCTCCGGCGTGGGAGGAGAATCCGATGGCGACCTGCTCCCCCACCAGGGGCCGCACTGTTCGCGGCGGCAGGGAGCGGAAGCCCAGGTGGACGGCATCGGCTCCGGCTGCGGCGAGCAGGTGTGGACGGTCATGCAGGGCCAGCCAGCCATCCCCCGGCGCACCTTCGTCCAGGAGCACGCGCAGCTGCCGGGACAGGTTCAGGACGCCGCCGTCATCCCAGTCAGGAACCCGCAGCAGCAGACCTCGCAGGCCGGCGTCCACGGCCGCCCGGCAGCGCGCCAGGAGCTCGTGGGCCGGCGGCGTGGCACGCCTGTCCCAGGGCCCCACCAGCGCCAAAAGGGGCGGGGGTAGCCGGCGGCCGCTCATTCGAGGTCGACGAGAAAACCGAGGTCGCGCAGCAGGGCGGCCATGCGCTTGGGAGTGATGCCCTTTTTGAGCTGTACCTCCGTCGGGCTCCTGAGCTTGACCACATGGGCGCGCACGCCCGGGTCCTTGTGGAAGCGTTCGAGGAGCTGCGCGTCTTCGGACTTGGCCACCAGGTTGCGGCCCAACAGGATCAGGCCAGCGTGCTGAGCCCAGTCGCGGATCGAGTAGATCACGTTCTGGGGCACGGGCGTGCGCGCGTTGGCATCCAAAATGTCCAGCATGCGCTTCAGCGGCAGACCCTCGCGCAGTCCCCTTTGGACGGTCTTCTCGCTGATCCTAAAATGCAACAGGTGTCCGATCTTCTCACGGTCGCAGAAGCGATCGAGATCATGCACAAGCTCAGCGTCATCTCCGCCCTCGGCCCCCGGCAGGCCTTGCCCCGAAGGGAAGAGCACTACCTCGAAGTCCGCCGTAACCACCAGTGACCCCAGCAGGGAGGTGGGTTCGACGCCTTCGATCAGCCCCAGCATGCGGGCCCCTGTGCGCGTCAGGCGCATGGCCACCGGGCGCTGTGAGCTATCGTAACCGAGATCTATCAAGCCCAGCAGGTAGAGGCGCTGGCGCACCCAACTGACCAGGTTCCAGGCCAGGCGCTGCAGATCCTCGGCGCCGCTGCGCCCGCCCGCGCTGCCGTCGGCGAAGGCCTCCGCCAGGCCGAGCTCATCGAGGTTGCAGATGTAGTTGTTGCGGGCCAGGAAAGGCAGGTACATGAGGTCGTACCAGGTGCCCGGCTCCAGGCGCTTCAACAGGCGCAGGAAGATGCGTCGGAGGTGTTGTTGGTGCAGGGGATTACCACCGGGGCCGGGGTCCTGCAGGATGTGCTCCAGCAGCACCTGAAGCTTCTCGTCGAGCTGCAGCGGTTCCCAATCACGCCCGGCACGGGTCATGGCGAAGGTGCGCTCGCCGGTGCTTTCGATGAAACCGTGATCCCGGGCAAAGCGGTAGATGAAAGAGAAAACGTCGGCCCTGTCGAGCTCCCGTCCCGGGTTTGGGATCAGGTCCTGAAGAATGCGCTTCTCGGTGGTTTTGAAGATCTCCCCCTTGATGGTGAAGCGCACATTGTGGTCGATGATGTAGGCCAGAAAGCGCGAGAGGTTCGAGGCCAAGTCGACGCCTAGAGAGGCTTCGTCAAAAGGCTTATCCGGATCGCTGGGCACGGCCACGCGCCGGAACCAGCCCAGGGCCACTTCGTTGAAGACGATCAGCGTCTCGTCGTTGTGCTTGATGCCATAGCGCCCCAGCTGAAGGTTCTCGACCGTGCCCACCAGGGAGTCGCGCAGGATCTTGCCCCAGCGCCGCCCGTTCCAGTGGGGTAGCTCAGTTTCCATGCGATCGAAGAAGGCCCGCGGCAGCAGCCCGCCGAACTCCAGCGTGGTCTTCTCGATCAAGTGCCGCAGGCCCTCCGGCAGGCGCTCGACGCGCGCCACGGCGGCGGCTTCATTGGCGTACATCTTGTACATCTGGCGCACACGGCCCGGCGAGACCTTGGCGGTCCGCGCGGGATCCTCGTAGCGCGCCTCCAGGTGCCCGCGCAGGGTGACCATGTCAAAGATGCCCCGGCGCTGGGCACGCCGCATGTGCAGGATGGCATCTCCAATCTCCGGCGGCACGCGGAGGGCCGAGTCGTCATAGCCATCCACCGTACGCCGGCGGCTGGGCACAAGGAGAGCGCGGCGCACGAGGGCCGCCAGCCCCGCTTCCAGATCGAAGCTGCCCAGGTGGGCCAGGGGCCGGGAGGCCACCAGGTCGGCGCGCCCTCGCTCGTAGCGCGGGGCGGCCAGGTGCGCATCGAGCAAGAGCTCCAGGCGCTTGCCCAGCGTGGCCAGGCGTTTTTCGAGCAGGGCAGAGGAGCTAAGCGTGTTGCTGATCAGCTCCGCGAGGCGCCTGCCCTCGCTGGGCACGCGCCCGTTGGGTTGGCCGGACCAGAAACGGTACAGCTCGGGCACATCGACCTCCGGCAACCCTGCCAGAATGGCCTCCAGGCTGGCGCTCTGCGCTGCTGGCGCGCGTTCCCTGGCGGGTACCTTGTTGGTGTTGTTCTTGGACGGTGTCACGGCTGCTAGGACTGGGCGGCGATAATATATGTGGTGGATCAGCAGGGTATAGGCAGGGCTTCGGCTTCAACTATTCGGTAGGCGTAGCCCTGCTCGGTGAGAAACAGCTGGCGCTTCTCCGCGAACTCCTGGTCCCGGGATCCGAGAGTTACCACGGAGTAGAACATGGCACCGCGGCCGTCTGCCTTGGGGCGCAGGATGCGCCCCAGGCGCTGAGCCTCCTCCTGGCGCGAACCGAAGGTGCCGGAGATCTGGATGGCGATGTTGGCATCCGGCAGGTCGATGGCGAAGTTGCCGACCTTGGAGACGATCAAGATGCGCTCGGCGCCGCTGCGGAAGGCCTCGTATAGCTCCTCCCGTTCCGCATTGGGAGTCTTACCCGTGATCAGCGGCGCCTTCAGGTGACGCGCGAGTTCGTGGAGCTGATCCACGTACTGCCCGATGATCAGGATGCGTCCCTCGGGGTGCAGGGCGATCAGGTGTTCGACGACGGCGGTCTTGGCCGGGTTCTCTGAGGCCACGCGGAACTTGCCCCGGGCTCCGGCGGACGCGTAGGTGTCGCGCAGTTCATCGGCCATGGGTACGCGCACCTCCACGCAACTGGCGCTGGCGATGAAGCCCTGGTGTTCGAGCACCTTCCAGGGCACGTCGAAGCGCTTGGGGCCGATCAGGCAGAAGACCTCGTCCTCCTTGCCGTCCTCGCGCACCAGGGTAGCCGTCAAACCCAGGCGGCGGCGCGCTTGCAGGTCCGCTGTCACACGGAAGACAGGCGCCGGCAAAAGGTGCACCTCATCGTAGATCACCAGCCCCCAGTTCTCGCTGGAGAAGATGGCCATGTGTTCGAACTCGGAGGCCTTGGTTCTTCGCCAGGTGACCATCTGGTAGGTGGTGATCGTCACCGGGCAGATATTCTTGCTGTCACCCGTGTACTCCCCCACCTGGTCGGCGGTCAGGCAGGTCTTGTCGAGCAATTCCTCGCGCCACTGACGCACGGCCACGGTGTTGGTCGTCAGGATCAGAGTCTTGCAGGCCACGCGCTCCATGACCGCCATGCCGACCACTGTCTTGCCTGCGCCGCAGGGCAGCACGACCAGGCCGCTGCCACCGAGCACGCTACCCCCGGCGTGAAAGGCATCCGCCGCCGCGCTCTGGTAGGCGCGCAAGCCGAAGGGTTCGCCCGCCAGGGTCTCCGAGCGCAGGCGAATATCCAGCGCGTCCCCTTCCACATAGCCGCCGCGGTCGTCCACGGGATAACCGATGCGGATCAGGGCCTGCTTCAGTGAGCCCCGGGTGAACTCCTTGAGCCAGACCCTCGGAGCGTCGCCAACTCCGTCGCCAACTACGTCGTCGCGCCCGTCGCCGGGCCGCGCGGGCTCGACCTCCAGCATGCGCCGCAGCGCTTCGAACCCCAGGATGTCACGCAGGTGCGCGGGATCGTCCGCCACCAGCTCAAAGCGCTCCCCCCGGCGCTCGATGCGCAGGCAGCCGTAGCGCTCGATCCAGGCCCGCACCTCGTCGATGACGTTGGGCGGCACCGGGAAGGCGGCGTACTCCTCCAGCACTTCCTCGATCATCTCCGCCGTGTGGCCCAGGGCCGCGGCATTCCAGACAGAGATGGAGGTGAGCCGGTAGGTGTGCAGGAAGTCAGGGCTCTTCTCCAGTTCGGCGAACAC
Source organism: Planctomycetota bacterium (assembly GCA_036011365.1). Taxonomy (GTDB): domain Bacteria; phylum Planctomycetota; class UBA1135; order UBA1135. The sequence goes on from DASCNH010000062.1 coordinate 8,969, forward strand.
CGCCAGGGCATCCCGGGCGGCGGCGAAGAGCGGGTGCTCGGCCATGCGCGGCCGGCCGTCCTGATCCCGCAGGGGCTTGCCCGCTGCATCGGTCACACTGGTAACCGTGTGCAACATCAGCGTGCGGTCGCTCTGGACGATGAGCGGATTGTCCGGGCGCGGTGTCAAGTTCCCACCTTTCGACTGCGCCCACGGGTAGCGCTAGCGCGCCGCCCCGAGGCTCCTGGTAACCAGGGGCCGGTGACCGATTTCCTGTTGGCCCGCAGTTCAGCGGGCGTCCCGCGGGCGATAACGCGCCCACCGCCCTCGCCGCCGCCGGGCCCGAGTTCCACCAGGTTGTCGCACATGCCCAGCAACTCTGCCTGGTGTTCAACGATGACCACCGCCGCTCCCCGGCCGGCCAGACGCACCAGGACCCGTGCCAGGTGAACCGTGTCCACGGCCGCCAGGCCCGTGCTGGGTTCGTCGAGGATGATCACATCCCCGCCCCAGCTGGCACTTGCCTCGCTGGCCCGGCGCAGCTCGGCGGCCAGCTTGACCCGTTGGGCCTCACCGCCCGAGAGCGTGGTCGAGGATTGCCCCAGGGTCAGATAGCCGAGGCCCACCTGTTCCAGGGTGCGCAGGATTTCCACCAGGCGCGGCTGGTGCGCGAAGGCCTCCAGGGCCTCGCTGACGGTGAGCTCCAAGACCTCCGCCAGGCTGCGGCCGCGGTAACGCACCTCGAGAATCTCCGGGCGATAGCGTTGCCCGGAACAATCGTCGCAGGTCAGCCAGAGGTCCGCCAGAAACTGCATCTCGACCAGGAGCGCGCCGCGCCCGTCACAGGCAGGACAGCGTCCCTTGGTGCTGTTGAATGAGAAATGGGAGGCCTCAAAACCCAGACGGCGCGCGTCCGGCGTGCGCGCATAGAGCTCGCGCAGGGGAGTCATCAGGCCGCTGACCGTGGCGGGGACGCTATGGGGGGAGCGTCCAATCGGGCTGGCGTCCACCACGACGACGCGCGTTGAGCCTCCGGCCCCGGCTCGCATGCTCTTCCAGCGCCCGGCGGGATCCTCGCCTGCCAGAGCCGGCACCAGGGTTTCCAGCACCAGCGTCGACTTGCCGGAACCGGAGGGCCCACAGACGCCGGTGAGCGCGCCAAAGGGTATCTCGAGATCAACACCGCGCAGGTTGTGCAGCGTGGCCCCCTTGAGCAGCAATGGCCGGCGTTGCATCTTTTCGGTGGCCTTGGTGGCAGTCGGCAGGTGCACCTCACCGCGCAGGGCTGCGGCCGTGCCGGAACTCGGGTGCTGGCTGACTTCTCCGGGCGGCCCGGCACAGACCAGGCGGCCCCCTTCCCGGCCGGCACCCGGCCCCAAATCGACGATCCAGTCTGCCCGTCGCATCAGGGATAGATCGTGCTCCACGACCAGGACGGTGTTGCCCCGATCCCGCAAGAGCTGCAGGGTGTTGCCGAGGCGCTCCACGTCCGCCGGATGCAGCCCCACGGTGGGCTCGTCGAGCACATAACAGACACCGACGAGCTGCGCTCCGAGGTTGGCGGACAGGCGCACGCGGCGCGCTTCACCGCCGGAAAGCGTGGCCGTGGCCCGCTCCAGGGTCAAGTACTCAAGGCCCACCCGTTCCAGCAACTTGAGGCGTCCGCGGAGTTCCTCTAGCACTGGCTCAACCGCCGCGGCCCGGGCCACCGGCAGCTTGAGGGATGCCGCCCAGGCGCTGGCGCGGGCCACTGACATGCGCAGCAGCTCAGGCAGGCGCTTGCGCCCCAGGGTCACAGCGCGAGAGGCCGGAGCCAGGCGTTCACCGCAGCACTCCGAGCAGGTGCGCCGTTCCATCACCTCTTCGAGAATGGCGCGCCATCCGGCGTCATCGGCCTTGGCGTGCCAGGCGTTCACGTGGCCGCAGAGTCCGGGCCAGCTGGCGCTGAACGATTCCTGCACGGTGGCGTGGCGTGTTTCCTTCTCCATGCTGCCGCGGTAGAGCTGGCGGGCGCCCAGGCCGCGGAAGATGAGATCCCGCTGCTTCTCGGTCCAGCGGTTCACGGGACGCGTCAGGTCCAAACGATGGCTGGCGGCCACCGTGCGTAGCAGCGTCTCGTAGTAGCCCTTGCCCTTGGCGAGGTAGCGGCCGAGCTTGCCGTGCAGGGCGGTATCCGTTAGCAGCCCCCCGGCATCGCGCAGGAGCAGTTCCTCCTGGCATTCGTAGCGTTCTCCCAGGCCCGCGCAGGCGCAGCAGGCACCCACATGGGTGTTGAAGGAGAAGTGGCGCGGTTCCAGGTCGTCCTCCAGGCGAAAGCCGCATTCCGTACAGGTTCCGTGGGTGCTGAACTCCAGGCGTTCGCCCCCGCGCAACACCACGCTGATACGGCCTCCGGCGGCGGCCTCCGCGGCCTGCACCGCCTCGGCGATGCGCGCCCGTTGGGCCGGCGCGAACACCAGGCGGTCGATGACGAGATCCAGCCGACTGGTGGCCTGCAAGGTCGGAGGGCTCTCCCCCAAGCGCTCCTCGCGTCCATCCACCAGGAGGCGGGCGTAGCCCGCCGCGCGCCAGGCGTCCACGCGCTTGGAGAGTTCCCCTTCCAACTCCGGAAGGCCCGGGCCGATGATCGGCGCCAGTACCCAGCCCCGGGGGGCCTCCGCCGCCCCCTGCCCGGAGCTCGTCTGCCTGGCGTGCTTGAGCACGGCCCGGGCCACGGCGCTCGGATCCCCGCGCTGGAGCAGGCTCCGGTGTTGCGGGCAGCGGGCGCGACCGGCCCGCGCCCAGAGCACTCGCAGGTGATCGTGAATCTCGGTGGTCGTGGCCACGGTCGAACGCGGGTGGGCACCTCCTGAACGGGCCTCCACGGCCACCGAGGGCCCCAGGCCCGAGATGCGCTCCACGGGCGGCCTGTCCCGCGTTCCCAGGAACTGGCGCGCGTAGGTGTTCAGGGACTCGACAAAGCGCCGGCGCCCTTCCGTGTGAATGGTGTCCATGGCCAGCGACGACTTGCCGCTGCCGCTGGGGCCAGTGATGATGGCCAGGCTTCCCAGGGGGATCTCCACGGTGACACCATCCAGGTTGTGCGTGCGGGCGCCCACGACGCGCAGCATGGTCGGCGGCGGAGCGACCTCGCTATCACCGGCAGTATCCGCGGTCGGCCCCTGGGCCCGGGCCAGGGCCCGCAGGGCGTGACCCGTGTGCGAGCGTTTGCAGGCGCGCACCTGCTCCGGGGTGCCCGCCACGATGACCTCGCCGCCGGCTGCCCCGCCTTCCGGTCCCAGGTCCACCACATGGTCGGCGGCCAGCACCAGGTCCAGGTTGTGCTCCACCACCAAGACCGTATGCCCAAGTTCAACCAGGCGTTGCAGGGCCCCCACGAGCTGCCCCACATCATGGGCGTGCAGGCCCGTCGTGGGTTCGTCCAGCAGATAGAGCGTATGACCCCGCGGCGCGCGTTGCAGGTGCGTTACCAACTTGATGCGCTGGGCCTCGCCACCTGACAGGGTCGTGGAAGGTTGGCCGAGCGTCAGGTACCCGAGACCGATCTCCACCATCAACCGCAGCGGGTGGGCGATTTTGGGCAGGTCCTGGAAGAGCTCCAGTGCGTCTTCGGCGGTCAGGGCCAGGACATCGGCAATGCTGTGGCCGCGATAGCAGACATCAAGCGTTTCGGTCTGGAAGCGGTGACCGCCGCACTCCTCGCAGGGCACGGTAACCGGCGCCAAAAACTGCAGCTCCACCTGGCGCGCGCCGGCGCCGCCGCAGCGCTCGCAACGGCCGCCCTCCACGTTGAAGGAGAAGCGCCCCTTGCCATAGCCGCGCACACGGGACTCGGGCAGGGCGGCGAAGAGCTCCCGCAGGGGGCCGAAGACCTTGGTGTATGTGGCCGGATTCGAGCGCGGCGTACGGCCGATGGGAGCTGCGTCGATGACCACCAGTTGATCGATTTGCTCGGCACCGAGCAGCTCCCTGAACGGCCCCGGCGTCTCGACCTCGCGCCCCAGCCGGCGTTCAAGAGCCAGGCGCAGGGTACTCGCCACCAGCGTCGACTTGCCCGAACCGCTGACACCGGTCACGGCCGTCAGCGTCCCCAGGGGCAAACGCAAATCCACTTCCTTCAGGTTGAAGGCGCTGGCGCCGTTCAGGCACAGGAAGCGTCCGTCGCCGGCGCGGCGCTCCGCCGGCGCCGGGATCTCGATCTCGCCGCGCAACAGGCGACCCGTGGGTGTGTCCGCGGCGGCCACCTGGGCTGGATCTCCCTGGGCCACGATCTGCCCCCCGTGGCGACCGGCCCCGGGCCCCACATCCACCAGGTAATCGGCGGCCCGCAGGGTGGCCTCGTCGTGCTCCACGACGACCACGGTATTGCCCAGATCCCGCAGGCGGCGCAGAGCGGCGATCAGCTGCTGCTGGTCCCGGGCGTGCAGGCCGACGCTGGGTTCGTCGAGTACATAGAGAACGCCCTGCAACCCGGCTCCCAGCTGGGCCGCCAGGCGAATGCGCTGGGCTTCGCCGCCGGACAGGGTGTCGGCGGCCCGCTCAAGTGTCAGGTAGCCGAGTCCCACCTGGAGCAGGAACTCCAGCCGGCGGCCGATCTCCCCCAGCAGGTCGCGCCCGATGCGCGCTTGCCGCCGGTTGAGCTCCAGGGCGTCCAGGGCCGCGGGCAAGTCCTCCACGGCCAAGGCGCACAGGCCTGGCAGGCTCACGTCACCCAGGCGCACAGCCCGGGCCGCCGCTGACAGGCGTTCCCCGTCGCAGGCGCGGCAGGTCTCCCGGGCCAGGAAGCGCTCCACGAACTTGCGCCGCGTGCCCCGCTCCACGGCCCGTTCGAGGGCCGGGATGACCCCGCGAAAACGCCGCTGCCAGCGCGCCGAGCCCTGGAAGCGACTCCCGTTCCATTGGCTGAGGTCCTCCCAACGCTGCTCCCCGGCTCCGTGCAGGATGACCCGGCGGGCATCCTCGCCGAGATCCTTCCAGGGGGTTTCGAGATCAAACCCCATGTCCCTCCCCACCCTTGTCAGAAACTCGAAGCTGACCTTCGGAAAAAGCAGGGCGCCGCCGGAGGCGCGCGTGACAGAGAGCACGCCCTGTTCCAGGGAGAGGGCGGGGTCGCGCACCAGGGCTTCCTCGGAGATTTGACTGCGCTGCCCCAGCCCCTGGCATTCCGGGCACCAACCGTGGGGGGAGTTAAACGAAAACAGGCGCGGTTCGAGGGGCGGCGTGTCCAGACCGCAGCCCGGGCACGTGCGTTGGGTGGAATGGCGCGTCTCGCCCTCGTCTCCTTGACCGTCGAGCACCACCAGGTCGCCGTCGCCCATCTCCAGGGCGCCCGCCACCGCTTCCCGCAGACGCGCCGGGTCGTCCGGGTCCGGGCGCAGTCGATCGATGACCACCTCGATGGTGTGCAGCTTGTAGCGCGCCAGCTCCCCCACCTCCTCAATGCGCGCCAGGGTGCCGTCCACGCGCACACGCACGAAGCCCTGACGGCGTAGCTTCTCGAAGACTGCCCGGTGGTGTCCCTTGCGGCCGCGCACGACGCAGGCCAGGAGCTGCACGGGCTTGCCGGCGCAGGCGCCCAGGATGTCTTGAATGATGGCCTCCGGCGTGCGCGCGGCCAGGGGCAGAGCGCAGCTGGGGCAATGCGCCACGCCGGCCCGGGCGAAGAGCACACGCAGGTGATCGACCACTTCGGTAAGCGTGCCCACGGTGGAGCGGCTGCCCCGGGAGAGGCTCTTCTGATCCACGGCAATGGCCGGCGAGAGGCCCTCGATGGACTCCACCGCGGGCTTCTCCATGCGCCCCAGGAACTGGCGCGCATAGGAAGAGAGCGTCTCCAGATAGCGCCGCTGGCCCTCCCGGTAGAGCGTGTCAAAGGCCAGGGAAGACTTGCCAGAACCGGAAACCCCCGTGATGGCCACCAGGCGGTTGCGCGGCAGATCCACGCTGACCCCGGCCAGGTTGTGCTGGCTGGCCCGGTTGATCTTGATGAAGGCCTGCGCCATGGGCGATGGTGAGCGTCCTGGTGACTCGGGGGGGGGAACGGGTGAGTTGAGGGGGCCCCGCGGCCCGTGGGGCGCCGCTGGGGCGGCCTAGGAGCCCCGGGTGGACGGGGCCTTGGGAGTGGTTCGCGGCCCCGAGATGCACAGCTCCTAGCCCTGCCATACTATCAGGCCCTCCCCGGTCGGGAAAGGTGCCTGCTGGGGCACCCCTGCTGCCCAGCTCCTAGTGCTCGATGAGGGGCAGCAGCGCGCCGTGCACGGCCTCTCCCGCCGCCACGATGTGTCCCCCGCGCAGCCAATCCTGGCCCCCGTCCGCGTCGCTCACCAGGCCCCCGGCCTCGCGCACCAGGAGCGCCCCCCCGGCCACATCAAACGATGAGAGGTGCAGCTCCCAGAAGCCATCCAGGCGACCGGCGGCCACATTGGCCAGGTCCAGGGCCGCGGATCCCATGCGTCGCAGGCCCCGCACGCCGTAGAAGAGGCGGCTGAAGTTTTCGAGGTTTGAGTGTTCGAGTTCACCGCGCCGGTAGGGAAAACCGGTGGCCAGGACGGCCTCGTCCAGGCCAGCCGTGGGGCGCACGCGCAGCGCCTCGCCATTCAGGAAACAACCGCCGCCGCGCCGGGCGCTGAAGGTCTCGCCCAGGGCCGGGGCGTGGACCACAGCCAGCAGGGGCTCCGGCGGACCCTGACCAGTTTCCCGGTAGAGGGCCATGGACACGCAGTAATGTTGGAAGCCGTGGACGAAGTTGACGGTCCCGTCGAGGGGATCGATGAACCAGCGCAGTTGACCGTCGGCGCCCGCAGCCAGCTCGTCGGGCGCCGGCCGCGCATCACAGGTTTCCTCCTCGGCCTCGATGGCGTGCGCAGGCCAGGCCGCCCGCAGGCCAGCGACCAACAGGCGCTCGCTGGCCAGATCTACCTCGGTGACCAGGTCCCTGGCCGAGGACTTGCAGCGCACGTGCAGCCCGGCGAGATCTCCCTGGCGTTCCACCAACAACTCGCCAGCCCCGCGCGCCAGCTCCTCGGCCCGGGCCAGGATGGCGTCGGCTGCAGGTAGCTCGGGTCCGCTCACCCCTCCTCCTCCCCGGCCAGGATGCCGCAGATTTCGTCCTGCATGGGTTTCCAGACGCGCCGATTGAGACCCTGGATGCGCGGGTAGGAGACCAGGATCGAAAAAACGCGCCGGCGCCCATCCTCCATTTCCACCAGGCCGGAGAGGGCGCTGGCCCCTTCTATCCAACCGGTCTTGGCCCGCACGCGCCCGGCGGCGGGGCCGCTGCCCATGCGCTGGGCCAGGGTTCCCGTGCGCCCGGCCAGGGCCAGGGAAGCGCGGAACTCATGCGCCGTCGTGCCCCCGCGCGCCATGACCGCGTCCAAAAGGGCCACCAGCTGCCGGGCGCTGACACGGTTGTTGCGCGAGAGCCCCGAACCGTCGGCCTGGATGAAGCCGGCGGCGCTGACGCCCAGCTGCTCCAGGATGGAGGCGCAGGCCCGGGCCCCCGCCGCGCGGCTGCCCACGCCTTCCCGCGCCCGGCCCAGGGCCAGGAGTACCTGCTCGGCCACGGCGTTGTTTGAGTCGGTGTTGATGGGCACCAGGCAAGCGGCCAGGGAGCTGGTCAGGGTCACGAGCGGTGGGCCACGCTCGGGCGGGCTACCCCGGCGCCAGCTGCCGCCCAGGGCCATGCCGGCCTCTTCAAGGGAGCCGCACAGGGCGGCGCCGAAGAGCGCCACCGGGTCCGGATGGGCGCAGCGCGCCTGCCACAGGGAGACGTCCGCGGGCAGGCTGCCCTTGACCAGGACGCGCCCGCCGCGGGCCTCCACGGCCACGCGCAGGGTGCTGCGCAGGGCTCCGGTGGTGACGGCGATCTGCTGCTCCAGGCCGTGGGCGGCCGGTTGCACGCTGACCGTGGCCGGCCCCCCCGGCAGGCCGGGACGCAGGCTGGCGTTCAAGCAGCCGCCGTTGGCGCTGAAGCCCGCGGCCAGGGCGCAGTACTCGCGCACATGCTGTACCTCTCCGGGCCAGCCCGGCGCCGGTCCGGGAGCCTCGAAGGAGCCCTCATCCAGCACGATGTCGCCGGCGATGCGCCGGATCCCGCGCTGCCGGAGGGCCGCCAAAAGAGGCGCCAGGTGCGGGGCCAGGGCCCCCTCCTGGCTGGCGCTGGCCCAGGCGCCGTTTACGCCGCTGGCGCGCTTGGCACGGTCAGCTCCGTCAGCTGCGGGCGCCGGGCGTGTGTAAAAGGGGTCCGCGCCGGCCCGCAGGATCAGATCACCATGCAATGTACCAGCGCTCACCGGCCCTCCCAGTTCCACCGGCGTCTCGAACTGCCAGGCCGGGCCCAGGGCAACCAGGGCGGCGGCGCTGGTGACCAGCTTCATGTTCGAGGCCGGCGCCAGGGCCCTGTCCGCGGAAAAAGCGAGCGTCTGGGGCGCGCCACCCCCGGCAGCGCGCTGGCGCACGCAGAGGGCCACCGTGAACTCCCCAGCCGGCGGTCGGGCCGCTGCCCGGGCTGCGGCCCGGGCTTCGGCCAGGGCGTCGGCGATGACGGCCCGCAGGCGGGGAGCCAGGGCCTGCAGCTCGCCGGAGGCGCCCGCGCCGCCGGCCCGTTCTGCAGCCGCATCCCGGCTTGACAGGCCTCCGCCAGGACGGTCACCGGGCCGGGCTACCGGACGGGCCCCCGGCAGGGCGTGGGTAACCGCTGTCGCGTCGTGGGCCGCGCCGGCCGTCGCAGCGCCTGCCATCGGCTGCGCCTCGGGAGCTCGGCCCGCCGCATCCCCGGGCCACAGGAGGCGCGCCAGGACCAGCAGCACCAACCCGTTGGCCAGGGCCAACAGGGCTAGTCGCGCGGGGGAGGCGGACGGTCGTCTGCGTTGGCCAGAATCCATGTGAAGTTGAATGCCAGGCGCGCCGTGCGCGCCACTTTTTCCGTGTCCACCTTGTCCAAGGTGTCGCGCCAGGTGTGATAGTCCGGGTTCTTCTCCAAGGGATATCCCTCGAACATGAACAGCGTCGGCACGCCCGCCTGATGGAAGGAAAAGTGGTCCGAGCGCCGGAAGAGCCCCTGGTCATCGATCCTGGTCACGCGCCGCACGCCGGTCTTGGTCAGCTTGCGCGCCTTGTCGAGGGAGCGCTTCAGGACCGGGTTCTGATCGAGGCCCAGCACCACAACCTCGCTGTCATCCCCCACGCCGATCATGTCCAGGTTGAGCATGGCCACCACCGAGGAGAGGGGCAGCGGCGGGTCTTCGCAGAAGGCCTTGGAACCCAGCAGGCCGTCCTCCTCCGCCGCAAAGGCGCAGAAGTAGACACTGCGCCGCGGCCCGGCCCGGGCCATGGCCTCGGCCATTTCCAAGAGGGCCGCCGTGCCGGAACCGTTGTCGTCGGCCCCCACGCCCACGCGCCCCCGGGGCCCCACGCCCAGGTGATCGTAATGGGCGCCGACGACCACGGCCTCGGCGGCCAGAGCGGCGTCCTTGCCCGGCACCACGGCCACCACGTTATCCAGGCGCAGGTCGGCCTGGCTTGTCATGGCCGCCATGTCCACGGAGCGCTTGTCCAGGCGCAGGCGCAGGGGGCGCGGATTCTTGTCAAGCCGTCGGGCCAACTCCTGTGCGTTGCGGCCCAGCAGGGCGCTGGCGCAGGCCGGTGAAATTTCCAGGGTGGGCGGCAGGTCCGGTGGACGCCGCTCCCGGGGGGACCCCACCCATTCGGCCCAGGTGTGACGGAAGGCCATGGGCACCTCGTCCTCATCCTGGCCCTCGGGCGCCCGGCGCATGACCAGCACGCCGGCCACCCCGCGACTGTTGAGCTCCTCCAGCTTGACCCACAGGGAAGCGTGCTGGGTGACCTCCTCGCCGTCGAAGCGCTTGCGATGCCGCGGCTCCCCGGAAAAGATCAGGGCCACCTTGCCGCGCAGGCTTAGCCCCTTGAGGTCGTCGTACTTGTCCCGCGAGGATGAGATGGCGTAGCCAACGAAAACCAACTCACCGCGCGCACCTCCGGAACAATGGGCCACGGGCACGAAGTCGCGCCCGTCCACGAACTCCAGGCCGCCGTTCGGGCCCAGGGTGCCGAGCTCCGACGCGTCCTCGGCGCCGTAGAGGGCCAGGAAGGTCGCCTCGAAGTCGGCCTCCGGGTGCGGCAGGGAGAAGGGCCGGCGCAGCAACTCACGGGGGGTCGGCGCGCCCTCTTCCCCCTCAGGCGCCGGCTCAGCAGTGCTGCCCGCCGCGCCGCGTGGCGGGCTGGCCCCGCGCTCCAGGGCTTCCCCGGCGTCGGGGGCCGGCACCAGGCCGGCCGCCAGGAAAGTGTCTGCAATGAAGTCCGCGGCGGATTCCAAGCCGGCGCTGGGTGAGTCGCGGCCTTCCATGGGGACCGCCGTGAGCACTTCCAAGTACTTGAGCACGTCCTTGGAGCGAATCGTGGCGGCGGCCCGAGTGGGGGAATCGAGGGCTGCCGTGCCGGGCCCCGCGCTGGAAAACGCAGCGGCGCAGAGCGCGGCCAGGGCCAGGACGCCGGCGGCTCGCGCCAGGCTCCCGCCGGGTTTGCCCTCAGTCCGCGGAAGCATAACCCTGCGGGTGCGCGCGCATGAAGTTCCAGGCGTCTATCAGAATCGTGTCCAGATCAGAGCGTCCGGGACGCCAGCCGAGGACCTCCGCAGCCCGCGAGCCACCGGACAGGAGCCGCGGCGGATCTCCCGGGCGCCGCTTCACCACGCGGGCGGGGATGGCGTGCCCGGTGGCGCGGCGGGCGGAGTCGATCACCTGCTGGACGGAGTAGCCGTCCCCGGTGCCGAGGTTTACGACGATGCGTTCGGTGTCGCCCTGCAGCCTTACCAGGGCCCGCAGGTGGGCGTCGGCCAGGTCCTCCACATGGATGTAGTCGCGGACGCAGGTGCCGTCCGGGGTGTCGTAATCATCACCGAAGATGAGCAGCTCTTCCCGTTGACCGAGGGCCACCTGCAGGGCCAGGGGAATCAGGTGCGTCTCCGGCTGGTGCACTTCGCCCAGGCTGCCATCGGAGGCAGCTCCGGCGGCGTTGAAGTAGCGCAGGGCGGCGAAGCGCAGGCCATAGGCCCGGGCGTAGTCGTCCAGCATGTGTTCCATGTGCAACTTGGTGCGACCGTAGGGCGAGATGGGGTCCTGGGGGTGGTCCTCGGTCAGGGGGATGAACTGGGGCTCGCCGTAGGTGGCGCAGGTGCTTGAAAAGACAATGTCCCGGCAGCCAACGGCGCGCATGGCTTCCAGCAGGTTCCAGGTGTGCTGCACATTGGACTTGTAGTAGCCAGCCGGATCAGTCACCGACTCGCCCACGTAGCAGCGCGCTGCGAAGTGTACGACGGCCGTTGGCCGCGTGCGTTCAAAGAGCGCTCCGAGGGCCGTCAGGTCGCCCAGATCCACCCGCTCGAACTCGCCCCCCACCGCCGCAGCGTGCCCCGTGGAGAGATCATCGGCCACCACCGTTTCCACGCCCAACCGGCGCAGGGCCCGCACCGTATGGGAGCCGATGTAACCGGCGCCGCCGGTGACGAGCAGGGGGCCGCGCGGGAGCGCCTCGGCCGCCGCGCCTGCCTGCGCCGAGTCGGCGGTCCGCGGAGTGCGGGAGGCGGGAGCGTCGTTTGTGGGGTTGTTTTCGTTCACGGCGGGTCAGCAGATTACGGCTCAGGACGGGCTGGTTGAATAGTCAGGAGCAGAGCAAGCGGTCCACTGATACCAGAAATCCGGCCAGGACTTGGCCACGCAGTTCGGGTCCCGGACGGTGAGATCCGGGTGCACAAGGCCCAGCAGGGCGAAGGCAAAGGCCATGCGGTGATCCCCGTGGGGGTCGAGGGTCAAGGGCCGCGCCCCACGCCGCCAGGCCTCAAGCGGCCCTTGGTGCTGGCCCGGGGCGATGGACAGGCTGTCCCCGGAGGCGCTGATCGCCAGGCCCAGGGACCGCAGGCCCGTGGCCAGCACCGCCAGGCGATCGCTCTCCTTGATGGTCAAGGTGCCCAGGCCCCGCAGCAGGCTGGGGGCCGGGGCGGCGGCCAGGCCCAGGGCAGCGGCGGCGGCCACGGCGGCCAGCACCGGAGCCAGGTCCGGCTCGCCGCTCAGGTCCAAATCAGCGCCCCGAAGCGGAGCACCGCAGGCCCGGGCGCCGCGCCCCGGCGAGTCCGGCCCTCGGCGCGCGGAGTTCTGGGAGTCGGCCAAGCCAGCTCGGCAACCGAAGGCCGTCAGATGCTCCACGATGCGCCGATCTCCCTGGATGGAGTCGGGGCCCAGGCCTGGCAGAATGAGCTCCCGCTCAGCGAGGCAGGCCCCGGCCAGGAGTACCGCGGCGGCGGAGGCATCGTCCTCCAGGCGTTGTGTCTGGTGAGGCGCAACCAGCGGGCCCTCCACTGACCAGCGGCCGGGGCGCTCCTCAACCAGGCGCGCGCCGAAGCGCGCCAGGACGCTCGTCGTCAGGGCCACATAGGGGCTGCTGGGGATCTCGCCGCTGACCTCCAGGCGCCGGGGGCCACCCAGGGCCGCCAGGGCCAGCAGCAGGGCGCTGACCTCCTGGCTGGAGATGGGATCTTCCAGGCGGAGCTGCGTCGGGGCTGCCGGGCAGGCGCGCACGGCCCGGGGCCACTGGCCGGAAGGTCCGTACTCCAGCCCGGCTCCAGCGCTGGTCAGGGCCCGCCCCAGGGGGCCAGCTGGCCGGCCCCTCAGGCTGCCGCTGGCGACCAGCTCCGTGCGCGCAGCGGCCGGCGCGCAGAGGGCGCAGAGGGCCATGGCCAGGCGCCCCAGGGTGCCCGATTCCCCCAGGGGCAGGGAGGGGGGCCAGGGGGCAGCGGGCTGGGCAGCCAGGGGCGGCCGCCCGCTGAGCAGCAAGGCCTGCCCCTCATCCTGCAAGTCCGCGCCCAGAGCGGCCACGACCGCGCGGGCTGCGCTGGTGTCAGCGCCCACCAGGTGACCCGTGAGGCGCGTCGTGCCCCGGGCCATGGAGGCGCACAGCAGGACGCGGATGGCCTCGGACTTGGAACTGGGCAGGCGCGCGTCCGCCCGCGGCGCCTGGCCCGGGTGCAGGCCGCGGGGCAGGTCCTTTTCCCGAGCTGGCTCCATGGGGAGATCCTACACGAGGGAAGCTGCGGAACCTCACCGGCGCGCACAAGGCTTCTGAATGCTGCGATTGTCGCGCGGGGCGCGCCCTGCCATACTGCCCGCGCCCCAGGGACCCATAGCAAAAAGCACCTATCCCCATGAGCGAATCCCCCACCACAAACGCGGCCTATCTCGGCCGGGACGACGGTCCCGCGAACCTCAAGCTCTTGGCCAGCGGCAAGGTCCGCGACATCTACGAACTCGACCCCCAGCACCTGGTGTTTGTCACGACGGACCGGGTCTCGGCCTTCGACGTGGTCATGAACGAAGGCATTCCCCACAAGGGTGTTGTGCTGACCTCCATCGCCGCCTGGTGGTTTGAGCGCACCCGCGATCTGGTGGAGAACCACCTGGTGAGCTGTTCCGTGGAGGATGTCCCCGGATTGGATGCGGCCTGGCGCGAGCGTCTGGCCGGGCGCGTCATGATCGTGCGGCGGGCCGAGCCCACACCCGTGGAATGGGTCGTGCGGGGCTATCTCGTGGGTTCAGGCTGGAAGGAATACCAGCGGGCCGGCACGGTCTGCGGCATCCCCCTGCCCGCCGGCCTGGAGCAGGCGCAGCAGTTGCCGGCGCCCCTCTTGACACCTACCACCAAGGACGATTCCGGTGATCGACCGCTAACCCCTGACGAGGCCCGCGAACTGGTGGGTGCTGATACCTACGAGCGCGCGGAGACACTCTCCCTGGACCTCTTCCAGAGGGGCGGGGAGGTCCTGGCCGGGCTCGACATCCTGCTGGCTGACACAAAATTCGAGTTTGGCATGCTGGAGGGTCGCTTGGTCCTGATCGACGAGGCCCTGACCCCCGACTCCTCGCGCTTCTGGCCGCGGAGTGAGTGGCGCACGGGCATCAGCCCGCCGTCCTTCGACAAGCAGATCCTGCGCGACTACCTGGAGACGCTGGACTGGAACAAAAAGGCGCCGCCGCCGGACCTGGACCCCGCCGTGTTGGCCCGTGTGGGCGCGCGCTATCTGGAGGTCTGTGAGCTGATCACCGGAGCCAACCCGCTGACCAGCGTCTGCGAAGCGCCGGGAGCCCGCTCGTGAAGGTCGCCTTCCTGATGGGGTCCGATTCGGATCTGCCGCGCCTGGAAAAGGGCCTGGCCCTGCTCGCTGAACTGGACATTCCCTTCGAAGCCCGCGTGCTCAGCGCCCACCGCACGCCCGGCCCCCTGGTCGAGTTCGTGTCCGCGGCTGAGGCCAGCGGGGCACAGGTTTTCATCTGCGCCGCTGGAGGAGCCGCCCACCTGGCCGGCGTCGTCGCCGCCCACACGGACAAGCCCGTGCTCGGCATCCCCATGGATAATCCGCCGCTGGGTGGCTTGGACGCGCTCCTGGCCACGGTGCAGATGCCCGGCGGCGTCCCGGTGGCCACCTTCGGCGTGGGGTCCGGCGGTCCCGCCAACGCCGCGCTCTTCGCCGCCCGCCTGCTGGCCCTCGGTGACGCCGAGCTCGCCGGGCGCCTGGCCGCCTGGCGTGCTGACCAGGCCGACGCCGTGGCGGCCAAGGACGCGCGCCTCCAAGAGCGCCTGGGGAGTTGAGAGGATCGCCGTGATTGTTGATACCTTGCATTGGGTCGGTGGCCCCGAGGGCCATGTGAGCATGATCGAGCAGACCCTGCTGCCCGGGGAGCACCGGCGCATTGACGTGAAGACCGTCCCGGAGATGGTTGCTGCCATCCGGCGCCTGGCCGTGCGAGGCGCGCCCGCCATCGGCGTGGCGGCGGCCTTCGGCCTTTTGCTGGGCCTGGAGGGCGTGCGGGAAGAGGATGCGGATGGGGCCCTGGGCCGGGTGCGAGAGGTCGCCGCCACGCTGGCTCGCTCACGGCCCACGGCGGTCAACCTCTTCTGGGCGCTGGATCGCATGGTGGCCCGGGCCGAAGCCGAGCGCGAGCGCACTGGCGCTGGCGCTGGCGAGGCCATCGTCTCCGGCCTCTTCGACGAAGCCCAGACCATTCACCGGGAGGACCAGGCGGCCTGCCGGTCCATGGGAGAGCACGGCGCGGCCCTGATCGAAGACGGCTGGACGATCCTGACCCACTGCAACGCCGGAGCCCTGGCCACGGCGGGCATGGGCACGGCCCTGGCCCCCATCTACCGGGCCGTGGAGGACGGCAAAGAGGTCTCGGTCTACGCGGACGAGACGCGCCCCCTGCTCCAGGGTGCGCGGCTGACCAGTTGGGAGCTGATGCAGGCCGGCATCGATGTGACCCTGATCACGGACAGCACGGCGGCCCGCGTCTTTTCCGAAGGACGCATCGACGCCGTCATCGTCGGCTCGGATCGCATCGCCGGCAACGGGGATGTGTGCAACAAGATCGGGACCTACGGCGTGGCCATCCTGGCCCGGGAGCACGGCGTGCCCTTCTTCGTGGTGGCGCCGCGCTCCACGTTTGATGCCAGCCTGGCCAGCGGTGCGGAGATCCCCATTGAGGAGCGTTCCGCGGAGGAGGTCACCTGTGGCTTTGGTCAACGCACGGCGCCGGAGGGCGTGCAGGTCTACAGCCCGGCCTTCGATGTGACCCCGGCGCGCTTGGTGACGGCCATTGTGACGGAGGTCGGTGTCATCGAGGAGCCCACCAAGGAACGCGTGGGAGCCCATCTGGGCCTCTGACGGGGCCTGGACAGCAGATATGCGATTTCCTGCCCTGGCCCTTCAGGCCGGGGTTCCGTCGGGCCGATGGGTTTGGCACCCCGCGACCCCCAGACGATCCCATGACCCTCAAGAAGAGCAACAGGGCCGCCGCCAAGGGCGGCCAGACCAAGCCCCAGAAGACCCCGAAAGCCCTCGCCCGGCCCGATGACATGCCGTCGGATGTGCTGGAGTTCATCCAGGCCATCGACGACTACAAGCGATCTCGGAAGCGGCCCTTTCCTTCCTGGAGCGAAGTGCTCGAGGTCCTCAAGGATCTCGGCTACCAGCGCGCTGGCTAGGCGCCCTCGCCCTGCCGGACGCCCGGCGCCTCAGGCGTAGATGGGAAAGGCCCGGGCCAGGTCAGCAACGGCCCCGCGCACGCGCGCGGATCGCTCTTCCGTCGCCGGCTGGCTGAGCATCTCGACGATCAGCGCCCCTAGCTCTGAGACATCGGCGGTACCGAGGCCGCGGGTCGTGATGGCCGCCGTGCCCAGACGAATACCCGAGGCTTCCATGGGCGGGCGCTGGTCAAAGGGGATCAGGTTCTTGTTGCAGGTGATGTCCACGGCGTGCAGGCGATCCTCCGCCTCGCGGCCGGAGAGCCCGGCGCTGCCCACATCCACCAGTAGCAGGTGGTTGTCCGTGCCGCCGGAGATGATACGCAGGCCACCGGCAGCCAGTGCTTCCGCCAGGGCCCGGGCGTTGGCCACCGTATCCCGGGCGTAGGCGGCGAAGGTCGGCCGGGCGGCTTCCGCCAGGGCCACGGCCTTGGCCGCGATGACATGCATCAGGGGTCCGCCCTGGCCGCCGGGGAAGACAGCGCTGTTGACCTTCTTGATGATGTCGCTGTCAGCCAGGATCATCCCGCCCCGGGGACCCCGCAGGGTCTTGTGCGTGGTCAGGGTGGTGACCAGAGCGTGGGGTAGTGGCGAGGGGTGTACGCCGCCGGCCACCAGGCCGGCGATGTGCGCCATGTCCACCATCAGGTGGGCGTCAGCCTCGCGGGCAATCTCCGCAAAGGCGGCGAAGTCCAGGGTGCGCGGATAGGCGGAGGCCCCGGCCAAGAGTACCCGCGGCCGCAGGGCCAGGGCCTGCTCGCGCACGCGGTCCATGTCGATGCGCTCGCCCTCCTGCTCCACGCCGTAGTGGTGGAACTCGTAGAAGACCCCGGAAAAGTTCTTAGGGTGTCCGTGGGAGAGGTGTCCCCCGTGGTCCAGGGACATGGCCAGGACCCTGTCGCCGGGCTCGCAAATAGCCATCAGAGCCCCCATGTTGGCCTGGGTCCCGCTGTGGGGCTGCACATTGGCGCGGCTGCAGTTGAAGAGCGCCTTGGCCCGATCGCGGG